>JBGQGW010000170.1:0-8983 GCA_041497605.1 Terriglobia bacterium
AGGCCTGCCAAAAGGCGTGTTGAACGTGCTGTCGGGATCCAGCCAAGAGATTGGGAGCACGCTCGTTGAACACTCCTCGATCCGGGCGGTTTCGTTCACGGGCTCGTGCGAAGTGGGCAACCACATCTATCAAACGCTTTCACCGCGAAAGGTTCCCGCTCAATTGGAGATGGGAGGCAAGAATCCCACCATCGTCCTGAGAGACGCGGACCTGGAACTGGCGGTCAACACCGTCATCAACGCCGCGTTTGCCTCGACCGGACAGAAATGCACCGCCACGAGCCGGGCAATCGTTGAGGACGGGATTTACGACGAGTTCATCGAGCAGATCGCATGGAAAACTCCGGGACTCAAAGTGGGCAATGGTCTGGAAGAAGGGGTTTTCATGGGACCGTGCGTCGACCAGTCTCAGATGGACACGGTTCTCCGTTACATCGAACTCGGTAAGAAAGAAGGTCTGAAACTTGTGACCGGAGGCCAGCGATTGAGCGGAGGCGCGCTCGGCCGCGGTTATTTCGTCGCACCCACGATTTTCGCGGATGTCCCCGCCACGTCGGCGCTGGCACAGGAAGAAATCTTCGGACCAGTGTTGGCGGTGATGCGCGCGAAAGATTTCGAGGACGCGATGCGGTTGGCGAATGGCGTCCGGTTTGGGCTCTCCGCTTCGATCATCACTTCCAGCCTTAATTCCACGTTTCGCTATATTCGAGAAATCGAAGCAGGGCTCATTACGGTGAATCTGCCTTCGGCAGGAGTGGAATATCAATTGCCCTTCGGCGGCGTGAAGGATTCCAGCACCGGTTACCGTGAACAGGGTTCCGTTGCGATTGATTTTTATTCGGAGCTGGCCACCGTCTATCTGAAACCATGATGTTGGCGCCGAACCTCACTGTGTAACGAAGGAGGAAATATCCATGAACCACATGGGCCTGGTGCGATGCTTGCTATTCGCCGCGGGATGCGTTCTTGCCGGCGCTGCAGTTTTGGGCCAATCCTCGCAGGCTCCCGTTCCACGAATGAATATCCTGGCCGTTCTGACGGACGACCAGGGAGCTTGGACCGTCGGCGCTTACGGCAACACCGAAGTCCAGACTCCCAATATCGACCGGCTCGCGCGTGAAGGAGCTCGTTTCGCGAATGCTTTTGTTACCACACCCGTCTGTTCACCCAGCCGCGCGACATTTCTTACCGGTCTTTACCCCAATCGCATGGGAATTGGCGATTACATCGGACTCGAGGCCCAGAATGGTGTTGGCCTGCCCGAATGGGCGAAGCCCTGGCCCGAAACGCTCAAGCAAAACGGATACGCCACCGCTCTGATTGGGAAATGGCACCTCGGAATGCTCCCGGAGTTTCATCCCACGCGGCGTGGGTTCGATCATTTCTACGGCTTCCTCGGCGCAGGCAGCACGCCGATGGACCCGCTTCTCGAGCGAGACGGAAAGAAGGTGCAAGAGAAGGGCTATATCGAAGACATGCTGACCGATGATGCGATCCAGTTCATCACCGAGAACCGCTCACGTCCTTTTGCCGTTGTACTCGCCACGCGAGCGCCGCATCTTCCCTTCGGGCCTGTGCCGGAGGTGGATTCGGCCGTCTATAAGAATCTGGATCCCACGATTCCTAATTCGCCGGGCTTGGATATTAAGCAGGTCAAATCTCAAACACGCGAATACTATGCCAGCGTTCATTCGATCGATCGAAATCTCGGCCGGCTGCTTGCCAAACTCGAAGAGCTTGGACTTGAGAAAAACACGGTGGTCGTGTTCATGAGCGATCACGGCTTCATGATCGGACAGCATAGCTTGCTGACGAAAGGCAACGCCTGGTCGATCAATGGAGGAGTTACCGGGCCGCGGCGGCCGAACATGTTCGAAGAGTCCATACGCACGCCGCTGCTGGTGAGGTGGCCCAGGGTGGTGAAGCCGGGAACCGTAATTGACCGGGACATTTCGAATTTGGATATTTATTCGTCTTTGCTCGATATCGCGGGGGTCACGCCGCCGAACGAGCCGAAACGGGACGGCCTTGATTTTGTTCCCCTGTTGCGCGGACAAACGGTTCCGTGGCGCGACGCGAGCTTTGGCGAATATGACATGCACAATTCCGCTCTCGCGTTCATGCGAATGATCCGCACAAAGAAATGGAAATACGTGCGTTTTTATTTTACGAATCTTCAGGATGAACTCTACGACATGGAAGCCGACCCCAAGGAGCAGAACAACTTGGCATGGGATCCGAAAAACACGTGGTCCCCCAACCCCGCCTACCAGCCGGTCGTCAAGGAACTGCAGGGGCGGCTGATGCAATGGCAGCGGTCCATTGATGATTCTATTCTCCGGCCTGAGTACACGCCGCTCGAACCCGCGAACCATCGAGCAGAGCGCGAGGCTCCTCCGCCACCGCACTGATGCGGAAGGCACTTGCGTCACAGTGCCTACCCGATGCGCATCACCGCTCCATCCGAGGCCGAACTGACTAGAGCCGCATACTTGGCGAACACGCCGCTGGGATAGTGCGGCTTCGGTGCGCGCCAGGCGGCGAGGCGTTCGGCGATCGTCGCGGAATCCAATTCCGCTTCCAGAGTTTGCCGTTCTACGTCGATGACCACGATGTCTTTTTCGTGCACGGCGGCGAGCGGGCCTCCCCGCGCTGCTTCCGGGGCCACATGGCCGACCATCAGCCCGCGCGTGGCGCCACTGAAGCGGCCATCGGTAACCATCGCGACGCTTTCACTGAGCCCTGCGCCCACGATCGCGCCCGTCACGCTGAGCATCTCCGGCATTCCCGGTGCGCCGCGCGGTCCTTCGTAGCGGATCACCACAACGTCACCATGATTGATTTTCCCCGCGAGAACGGCAGCGAGCGCATCCGTTTCCGAATCAAACACTCGGGCGGGGCCGCGATGGCGGAGCGGAGAGCCCGAAGTGTATTTGAGCACGCTTCCCTCGGGCGCCAGGTTCCCTTTCAAGATCACCAGACCGCCGGAACTTTTCAGCGGTTGCCCCAGCGCGCGAACCACATCCTGGCCGGGAGTTTCCTTTCCAGCCTCCGCTTCCTCTCGCAAGCTGCGCCCCGTAATTGTGGGTGCGCTTGCATCCAAATAGCCGCCTTCCACCAGGCGCTTGGCGAGAACCGCTGTCCCGCCAGCCTCGTAGAGTTCCTGCGCGGAGTAGCGTCCCCCCGGCTTCATATCCGCGTACAAAGGAGTCTTGTGGCTGATCGTCTGGAAATCGTCGATGGTGAGAGGAATTTGCGATTCGCGCGCGAGAGCCAGCAAATGCAGAACGGCGTTGGTTGATCCGCCGGAACTGGCCACACCTGCAATGGCGTTGCGGAAAGCCGCAGGGGTGAGGATGTGGCTCGGGAGAAGGCCGCGGCGCAGAATATCCATCACCAACTTTCCGCACTGCTTCGCAACTTTTTCTTTGGCCGGATGGGTGGCGGGGATGCTGTTGTATCCCATGGGAGAAAGCCCGATCATTTCCATCACCATTGACATGGTGTTGGCGGTGTACTGCCCGCCGCAGGCACCCGCTCCTGGACAGGCAACGTCCTCCAGCCCTTTCAGCTCCGCATCGGTCATTTTTCCAGCGGCCCGGGCACCAACGGCTTCGAATACATCGCCCAGAAGAACTTTCTTGCCGTGATAAATACCGGGAGCGATTGTGCCTCCGTAGAGGATGAGTCCGGGGATATCGAGGCGAGCAAGCGCCATGGCTGCTCCGGGAATTGTTTTGTCACAGCCCACCAGGCAAACCACGGCGTCGAACATTTGCCCGCGGCAAACAAGCTCGATCGAATCGGCAATCACCTCGCGGCTGACCAGCGAGGCCCGCATTCCTTCGGTGCCCATCGTTTCTCCGTCGCTGATCGCAATGGTATTGAACTCCATCGGAGTTCCACCCGCTTCGCGGATCCCGGCCTTGACGTGCTCGGCCAGCCGGCGCAGATGAAGATTGCACGGCATCGTTTCGATCCAGGTGTTCGCGATCCCGACCAACGGCCGCGACAAATCGCCGTCCGTGTAGCCCACTGCCTTGAACATCGCGCGAGCGGGCGCGCGATCCGGCCCTTCGGTCATCTTACGACTGCGGTGTTTCAGGTCCATCTCAATTCCTCCAAAAATAATAGAACCCGCGGTTGTAGAGCATCTCCAGCAAATAAGCAAGCTGAGTCTTGAACCATTTTTCAGATTCCAGCGACAAGGTTCATAGCTCTCCGGGTTTGATCACGCCCCACAGATGGGTTCGACCTTTTCTTAGCCCGCATGTTTCTCTTCAACGGTCGCTGCAAAAAGAAATGTCCCGATGATTCCGATTATTCCCGCCACAAAGAACGGAATTTGCGGATGAATCTTCCACAGCAAACCTCCAATTGCTGATGCCGGTGTAATCGACAGACTCCGGACCAGGTAGTAAAGACCCACTGTGCGAGCCCGCAAATTGCGCTCCGCAAGGTCGATAATCATGGCCTTGCGAGAGGGTTCGCCAATCTCCCGCAAGCCTCCGATGATGAACGCGCCCAGCAACCATCGGAAATCAGGCGTGAGAACAACCGCTACAGGAAAGAAAGCGAAGCACAAAAAAGTGGCGATCACAAAAGGCTTGCGGCCCAAGCGATCCGAAATCTTCGCGGAGGGAATGTAGACGAGGATTGCAGTTCCGAGCTGCACGGCGACGAGAATCCCGTATCTCGGAATCGTGATCCCGGTAACATTCGTGACGTAGAGAACCACAAATATATCCGCCATCCCTTCGCAGGTACGAATCGCTATGTCGGAGACGAGCAGCCGTTTGAGCGTGGTATGAAAGGAATTCCAAACACCCCACATCTTCACTTTATCCCTGGAAGTGAGGGGCACATTTATGGTCCAAAGCACTGGGATGGTGATCCCCACAAAAGCGATGGTGATCAAGAGTCCTGTTCGAACACCGGTTTGAAGACCAAATGCGCCAATCATGGCGCCGCCGAGAAGCGGCGAAATCACCATGGGGATGCGCTTCAGCATGGATTGGACCGTGAAGCCCATCGTGCGCCGGGCCTTGGGTAGAGCATCCCCTATGGTTGCGAAGATGGCGGGCGACGCCATGGACTGCCACGCCATCGCAAGAACCAGCCCTAAAAAGAAGAAGGGCCAGGAGGGACTGAGCAGGTAGACGAGATAGCCCGCCAGTGCGGCAACGAGAAAAGCCAAAAATGCCCGGCGGCGTCCCCAATGGTCGGCCAGCCAGCCGCCGGGATACTGGTAGAGCGCATCGAGGAAATCTTCCGTAGTGCCAAATAGTCCGACAACTGCGACGCTCGCGCCGAGCGATTCCAGATACTTGGGGAGAAACTTTTTCCAGAGTTCCTCGCCCAGTCCAACCAAGAACACGGCCCCGGAGGCGGCGGCGACATTCCGCTCAATGCCCAGAGATTCTGCGAGCCGTCTGTGGGTATTTGCTTCCAGGAATTCTTCTCCCTGAGGCGATCGGTTCATTTTCCAAAACTTCAGACCGCATCCTTGAAGGTTCCGTTCGGCTTCCCACGCTTCACCATCTCCCGGCAATACGCATACAGCGCGTCATAGACAATCCACTCTGCCGCATTGATTGCGTGGTCGCTGCTGAAGCCCAAGTGCCGGAATCCCTCGGCGACCGCATTGAGCCCAGCAGCCTCGGGTTGATGCCATAACGTGTTGTCCGTGTCGGCGCCGTTAACGATCTTGGCCAGCAATTGCAGGGCGGGGTCTGCCGTGAGGTTGTACTTACTGAGGATCGCTTCGAACGAACATTCCTTTCCGTGGTGTCCGAGTTCCACTCCCGGAACGTCGAATGGTGTCGCGTTTAATCTGTTCGCCTCGGGAATTACTTGTTCTGCCGGCACAAAGTGGAACTCGGCGTCAGGGTCCACAAACTTCTTGATCAGCCACGGGCAGGCCACTCGATCCACCTTGACGTGCTCGCGTGTGATCCACTTCATGCTGATTCCTCCATTCTTTCCGGTAATCGTTCGCAGCTACGGAGCGAAGGAATAAGTCCATTTCACGGCGAAGCGGGCCTCACGAACTTGTGGGGGGTTCGCCGGCGCTATGCTGGCGAACTGCGTTCCGACGTTGTAGATGATGTAAAGATCGCTGTCCGGGCGATAGTTATACCTCAGGCGTAAATTGGTGCTGACCGCTTGCGCGTTTGAAGTGTCCATTTGAATGAGGCTGGTAAAAGTGAGAAACCGGCTAAACGAATAGTTCCCTTGTAGGCTCGCCAGCACTACAGAGAAATTCCCATTGGGCAGCGGCAATCGAAATCGATCCCACGTCCCGGAAGCGGAAATCGAGAACTTCGCAGCCGGGCGATAGTTGGCCCGCACGCGAAATTCATTCAGAGTCCCTCCGTAATAGCTGCCAAAGCGTTCGAAGAAGTTGTAGGTAAACCGGCGATCTTGCCCCGAGCCGTAGGTCAGTTGGTGACGCGTGAAGTGATACAGGCCGCTTGGGATGAACACGTTCTTGTACAGGTGAAATGGGGTTGTAATTCGCTGTGTAAACACATTTACGATATCGTCATCGGTATAGCCGCCGTTGTTGAACTCAGCCCGAAAAGTGTTCTGCCATTCCTGCGTGGACACCTGACCCTGGGTATTGGGCGCATGGAGAATGAATCCCTCGAATTGTAACTCGCGGACGCCGCTGATTCTTGGCCGGACTTTGAAGGTTAGATCGCCGTAGGTTTCGTTCGAATCCGTTCTTTCAATGAAACCGACTTCCGGGTTGAAATTTGGGCCGGTTTTTCTCCTTTCTACGATCCCATCCAGCCAGTTCGAACGGTAAGACAGGGAAGCACCAACATCGCTCGCCCCGCTTGCGTTACCCGGCGATCGTGTACCGGCCATGTGGGCGTCCACAAACCAGTCCTTGAAGAAGACCAGACGCGTGTCGATGCCTCCGGTCTGATTGAAACTGTCCAGGGGATTGCCCGATCGCTTATCAATCCCCATCACTCCGACATAGGAACCGGCCCACAACGACTCCTTCAACCGCGCGATTGCATAGTTTGCAAAGGGATTCGGACCACTGGAGCCTGTATGCACATCCATAATGCCCAACTGAGTGCGACCGAACGTTCCCGTGAGCCTGGCTCCGCCGTTGATGGGCACCTGTTGGCCAGTTACCGGATCAATCCCAATCTGACGGCTGAAAAACAGTTGGTCCTGATCGCCGATGTCAAAATTGAACACGCCCGCATTCTCCAGGAAGAATTGGCGTTTCTCGGGAATCAAGATTTTGAAAGGCGTGAGATTAAACGGCGCGAGATCGACTTCGGTGTCGGCAAAATCCGTGTTTCCCGTGAGGTTCAAGACCAGCTTTGAGCCAAGTCCGTACTTGATATCCAGACCGCCCGTCAGCGGGAATTTGGGGTCCTGCCCTGTCTGCTTGTCGTAGCTGGCCAGACCGTATGGTTTTATGATGAAAAGTTTTCCACTCCCGATGTCCTTGATGCCCCCGAGCTCTCCCGCCTGGGAAACCTTGGTGATTCCAAAAGTTCGCCGGTAAGCGCTCCAGAGATCCTCTTCGTTCTTTCTGCGGATAAAACGTTTAAAGTTCAAACCCCAGACGACATCCGTTGAGTGCGTGAAATTGAGGGTGGTGAAGAGAATTTCTATCGTTGCGGTCCATCCGTCAGGAGTGATGCGCGCCTCCGACGTCCATACTCCGTCCCACCCGCGATCGAAATCGCCCCCATCTGTGCCTCCTTGCTCCTCCACGATGAGACCATCGTTTTGGGTGCCAAGGGGATTGACCTCAAATACGTAAGCGTCACGGCGATCATGGTTCGAATCGATCAAGATCTCGAAATGATCGTCCAAGGCTAGACTAACGTCCCGGCGGAGTTCCGTTGCGATGATCCGCGAGGGCTCCAAGTCATAGCAATGAATCCCGAAGTACACGGCGTGCCGGGCGTACAGAATGCGAACTTCCGTTTTCTCGGTTGACGGTTCACCTTCATGAGGCTCTCGCTGCCGAAAATCGGTGATGGGTCTGGCTGATTGCCAGAGCGGGTCGTCAAGGGTTCCGTCAAGTTTTGGAGCACGGTCAACGCGTACGGCTTCCGCAAGGCGTGCCCCTTCCTGCGGGAGAGCACCTGCGCCAACGCTCCGGGGCAGCAAGAAGAAGGAAAGAATAAGGACTAATAACAGGGCCCCGGAAGCGCCAGCGATATTCCGTTCAACGTCAAGAAAGTTTGCTCTTCGCCGGCGCTCACGAGTGGCCCTAGTGTCCAAGAGAACCCGCTCCAAAGTAGAGTCGAGAGGGACCCTACTCACCAATCACTGCCTCATAGACAACCATGCGCGCAACGGCTTTGCCATCAGCTTCCTGCTCGGGCGCATACACACGATGCGTTTCCGGATCTACAGCCAAGCTGTGTACTTTCTTCTGAACCGGGAAGTCTTCCAGCTTGCGGTAGTGGTCTGGATCGTCCATCTGGAACACCGAGATAGCGCCGCTCGAACAGGCCACGTAGATTCGTTTCAGGCCAGGATCGAATTTGATGACGTCAGGGCCGCCAGCCATCGGAGGGTACGCGATGGGCTGGTGAGTATCCAGGTTGAAGACGGTCATAAGCTCGTTGCTTTCACAGGAGAGAAACGCGCGGTGATGTTCGGGGTCAAGGGTCATCCCGTGATTCCCCTCACAGCGCCCCACCGGATACCGCCCTACGACTTCATCCGTAGCCGGATCAATGACCGCGAAAATGTTCTGATCCTGCAAGTTTACGTAGACCTTTTTTGCGACGGGATCGTATTGCGGCATCCCTGTTTCACTCTGAAAGTGAAGCGTCTTAACGATAGTATCCGTGCGCACATCCACAATAGCTTCGGCTTTGCCTCGCTCGTCAGAGACGTACAGCTTGTGAAAAGGCGCGGCATAGGCGCTACCATCCGGCTTGGCTTCGGTTGGAATCTTCTTGATTACTTTCATCTGGCGAAGGTCCACCACTCC
>JBGQGW010000171.1:0-8942 GCA_041497605.1 Terriglobia bacterium
AGGTGTTGAAGGGTTACGGGCACTGCGAAATTGCGGATTAGAAGAGAGCAGCGCAGGCCACAATTGGGTTGAATGGTGGATGGAGGGAGCAAATCAGGCTGTGACAAAGTCAGGAGAGGACGAAGAAGTGATCGGTGGTGATGCGGAGTGCCAGAGATTGCAAACTGTGAGCGACTCTGAGGGCGAAGTTAAACACGAAATTGAAAGCGAAATTGAGAACGAAGTTGATAGCGGAGTTGGTCACGCAGTTGATAACGAGGCTACGGGGAAGCAGAGAGCAGAAAGCCGGAAGCCGGAAGTGGGTGAAATCGGCTTCCGATTGTCTGAATGCGGGTGGCTGGTAGCTTGCGAGTGGAGATCGTGTATGCCGCATTCCAAACCATGGAGCGAATCAAAGATGAACCGCTGGAAACGTCACTCCTGGGGTTGCCATTTATCGCGATGCACCGGCGGACTTTTCTGGCGGCAAGGATGGGAAAGCGAGCTTGCGCTCGAGGAAGAACGGCCGGGAATGAAGGAACTACCGGCCCGAACTCGAAACCTTACGGGACAGGGGCGAACGAGTATGGAGAAAACGCTTCCTCGGTGCAATGCCCAAGCGCGAGGGGATCGGACGCTTCACAACGGCTGGGGACAGTCCGAGGGATGCCGGCGGTTTGCTCTCGGAAATTTCAGCGACTTCGGGAATGGCTTGGGGAAAAGTGACCACAGAGTGGGACTGAGTGCGGCGATTTTCGAGAACCCAGCGAGCGAGCCGGACTTCGACTTCGGCCTCGATCCATTCCTCCATCACTTCGCGCAGCTCTTTACGCAGATTCGCGATCTGATTCAGTCGAGTGAGCTCAAAAGATTCGAGCGAAATTTTAGAAGCGCCAGCGAGGTACTCGACCGGAGGTTTGGCTGATTGCACGAGAGTCTCCCGCGTTGAGATACAGGGATAGAAGCTAGTTTCAAGAGAGAAACTTTTGCGATCCGAAAGGTAGCATGAGTGTAAGAACAAGCAATAGTACTACGGTACTGTTTACTTGTAAGTACCTACGCTTCCCTGGCGATCCCATTTGCTGCTCGATCCATGGATCGCCGGGATCAGGCGTACTCGGCTCCTCTGAGCGTGGATCTGCCGCAATCGCGAGCGGGCCGATCACTTCAAGACGCACTTGAACCTGGTGCACTGGAGGCAAGCATGGGAGCGCTAGCTCGGGTCTGGAAGCATCCGCAGCAAATCCGGCGGCGATACAAGCGAAATTACATGCGGGTCTGGCGCGCGCGTCCAGGGAATTGCGAGCGTGAGCGAGGGACTCGTCAACGCTCCTATGCCAATCAGAAACTGCATCGAGCCGGGGAGCCCGTTCAGCGACTGTGCGGGTTTTGTCACCAGCGAGTGCCGATCGAAAAAGTCGTCCGTTTGCGGCCCGTTGGGAACGGTTATGTGGAGATGCGCGTACCGTACTGCGGGCAATGTTAGGAGGTATGGAGTTGGCCGGCTCGCATGCAAGCGGCTTCTCTTGAAATTGAGGCAGCTGGGCACAGCCAGGCGGCTGCAGGGTCGATGCGAATCGAGAACTTCAGAATTGGCGTGCAGTTGGAAGGGACGCAGTTTTCAATTCCCAACTGCCGTCGAGTGACAAGTGGCAACAGCTAGCCATTGTTGATTCATGCGAGCGAAAAACTTCAATACGGGGCTACGCGGTGTGCTGTTCGACGCGAAGCACTACCAACAGATGGGCCAGGCGGTTTGGCTCTACGGCTGGCTGGTGCTGAGGCAAACGCGGCAAGAGGGCACGATGGGCCTGGTGCTCGGCGGGCGCCCGGTGAGCTATCGCGAAATTGAAGAAGAAACCGGCTTCGCGCGCAAGACGCTGGAGCGCTGGATGAGCGTGCTCCGGCGAGAGGGATACGTCGTGACCCAATCTGCGCCAGCAGGCGTAATCGTGCGAATTACGAAAGCAAAGAAATGGGCAGCACAGCCAACAGAACAAATTGCGATGCCATTTGTTGACCGGATTGAGACGCGGGCAAATTTGCCGCTCGAGAATGACGCAGCACGGGTCGGCAACCCGCCAGAGACGCCTGCCCTCAGCACTCCGGCAGTCAGGAACAGATTTCCAGCGCCCGCAGAACCGCGGGCGGTGCCCCTCGAATTTGAGGAGCCCCAGCGCAAATTTGCGGATGGGTCTCCTCAAACTTGTGCCTTGGCCGGCACGCAAGAGTCGAAGAAAGCGACGGATGCCGCCGGGATAGGTAGTGGATACATAGTTCGAGGAAATAGAAAGATCTACCGCTCACAACCTGGGGATGAAAATGCACAACCCCAAAACAAAACACATCCTGTGCAAGCAACAGAGAGAGCGTCGCAGGATCCGGAAGCGTCCGGGACTGCGCAGACATTTGGACGAGGGTGGGGAAGAGACGAGTTGCTGCGACGCGAACTCAACGTGGGAGCAGGGCCCGAGTGTAAAAGGAGGGGAAAGTGAATCCGCATCGGCAGAAAAATCAGATGAGCGGTGCGCACGAATGTGAATCAGAGGCGCGACGAACTGGGAGTGCCTTCACTCAAAACGCGGGTGATGAACAGCAAGCTCATCGGCATCGTCCATCGCACGGCTTGTGGCTCGGATGGAAAGTGGAACTTCCACGGGGAAGACACATTCCCCTCGGCTACGGGCTCGCGTGGGTGGATATGTCCCGGTGGGTGGCGGTGTGCGTTCCGTGGCCGCTCAATCTGATTGCGCGCTGGTGGCGAGCGGGAAACTGGCGGCTGCGGCATGTTGGCCGTGCGCTCGCCGGGCCGGGAGTCGATGCGCAGTTCGTCGCCGATTCGCAGCGCGTCTTCCGCGAGGAACAGGCTCTCGCCGAGCAGTACGCGGCGGGCTATCTCTCCGGTTGGCAGGAATGCTTCGACGCATGCCTCGAGGCGGTGGAAGAGGAACTGGGGACGCCTCGCCGCCGGCACCGGCCCGCACCGCAGCGCGCAACGCGCGCCGCTTGCGATTCGGATCGGGGCGCTGCAGGCAAATCGAACTGCGGCACGGCAGATGAAAGCGTAGGCGTTGAGCCAATCATTGACCGGCTGAAAGTGAATTGACGACTAGCCATTTCTGCCGGATTTGGCTGGCTGCAAACAGATCGTAAGCAGCCGAATCAGGCGGATTCGAGCATGCATGCAGGAGGCAGGAGAAAATAAAACCCATGATGCGGCAATATCCACCAGCGGCTCTGTCAACCCATTCAACCGGCAACTTTCAGCCAATTCTGTCGGTAGCAAATTCAGGGCTATCGACATTTTGAATTCCTGGGGGCGCGATGCGATCGGAAGAAGTTTTCGACATTTGCCTGGAGCGGTTTCGCGGTTTGCGCGGGTGGCTGGATGGGCGCATTCGCGCGGTGGACATGACGGTGCCAGGAGCCGCCGGTTACCAATGGCGGCCGGAACGAGCGCGGGCACAAGAATTCGTGGCGGATTTCGAGATTGCCGGGTTGCGAGCGCTCGCGCGGCCGGTGTGGGCAGGACGGCGCCGCCTGTTCAGCGTTTATTATCTGCGCGGAATCGAGTACCGCCGCGCGATCGCGGTGCTCGGAGTGCCCTCGGGCACCTTCGATTATTGGGCGGCGCAGATCAAGCGGACCGTCGGCCGCGAATTCGAGCGCGCCGGCCTTTTCCCGCCGTGGCGCTATTTCAATACGCATTCGTAGCAGGAGCGCTTGACCGTACGGGCATCAAGAATCGCGGAGAATATTCGCTCGCTCGCGCTGTTCACCGGGCCTGCTTGATATTCCAAATAAAACAATTGCCCGGCGCGCCAGCGGCGGCGGATTGCGTTAGAATGAAACGCTCATCAAACCTGAATCCGCACGCCCCTGGAGGAGAGCAGTGCAGAAACCGGCGATACCGGCGAACGAAGCGGAGCGGCTCGAAGCGCTGCGGCGCTACCGCATCTTGGATACTCCGCCGGAGCCTGCCTTCGACGACCTCACCCGCCTGGCCGCGCAAATCTGCGGCACTCCCATCGCGCTGGTCAGCCTGGTGGACGCGAACCGGCAATGGTTTAAGTCGGAACTCGGATTCCAGGAGCACCTCAGCTCGCCCACGCATGAAACGGAACGTGAAATATCGTTTTGCGGCCACGTGATCACCCAGCCGGGAATGATGGTGATCCCGGACGCGCTGGCCGACCAGCGTTTTGTGGATAACCCGCTGGTCACCGAAGACCCCCACATACGCTTCTATGCCGGCGCGCCGCTGGTTACACCGGACGGTCATTCCGTGGGAACGCTTTGCGTCATCGATCTTGTCCCGCGCGATTTGAAGCCCGAACAGCGCCAGGCGCTCGAAGCGCTGAGCCACCTGGTGGTATCGCAAATGGAGCTGCGGCGCCACTTGAATGTGCTCGCCACCGCCATTACCGAGCGCAAGCGTGCCGAAGAGGAGCTCGAGCATCTCTTCACGCTTTCGCTCGATCTGCTGTGCCTGGCCGATTTCGATGGCAATTTCAGGCGGCTCAATCCCGCGTGGGAGGAAACGCTGGGCTATGGCATGGACGAGCTGCTCAGTCGTCCGTATTTCGATTTTATCCATCCGGAGGATCAGGCGGCGACGCTGGCCGAAGCGGAAAAATTGAATGCCGGGGCACGCTCCGTCCTCTTCGAAAATCGCTACCGCTGCAAGGATGGCACCTACAAGTGGCTGCTGTGGAATGCCACGCCGTGGACCGAAGAAAAAATGATTTTCGCGGTGGCGCGCGATATCACCGAACGGAAGCGTGCGGAGAAGCGCATTGCCGCCGGATACGCCGTCACGGCGGTGCTGGCCGATGCCATGTCCCTCAACGAAGCGTCGACGCGCATCCTGGAGGCGGTGTGCAACAGCCTGGATTGGGTGATGGGCGCGATCTGGCGCGTCGATCCCTCCGCGAATGTGCTTCGGTGCGTCGAAATGTGGCACAAGCCGCACGTTTCGCTGCCCAAATTCGAAGAGGCCACGCGCTCCGGCGCGTTTCCACGAGGCATCGGGCTTCCGGGGCATGTTTGGGAGAACGGGCAGCCGATTTGGATTCCAGACCGTCCCACACACCAGAGTTTTCCGCGGACCCAGGTGGCCGATAGCGAAGGATTGCACAGTTCCTTCGGCTTTCCGATTCGCAGCGGCGGAGAAGTGATCGGCGTGATGGAATTTTTCAGCCCGGAAATCCGCCAGCCCGACGACGACCTGCTGAATTTGTTCGACGCCATCGGCAGCCAGATCGGCCAATTCATCGAGCGGCGCCGGGCCGAAGACGAATTGAAGCAGTACGCGGAATATCTGGAAGTCGCCCGGCAGGCGCAGGAAGAGGACGCGAAAAGGCTGGCGTCGCTGGTGAAAGAACTGGAAGCGGCGAAGAAGCGAGCCGAAGAAGCCACCCGCGCCAAAAGCGAATTTCTGGCCAACATGAGCCACGAAATCCGAACTCCTATGAATGCCATCGTCGGAATGGCGGGCCTTGCGCTGGAAACAAAATTGAACGCGAAGCAACGCGAATATCTGAACATCGTGATCACGTCGGCAAATTCGCTGCTGGCGCTGATCAACGACATTCTCGATTTTTCGAAGGTGGAAGCGCGCAAGCTGGAACTCGATCGCGTGGAATTTGATTTACGCGAGACGATTGAAGCTGCGCTGAAAGTGATGAAGGAGCAGGCGCGATCGAAGAAGCTGACCCTGGCATGCCGCATCGAGCCGCAGGTGCCGGAGCGATTGACCGGTGATCCCGAACGGTTGCGGCAGATCATCGTGAACCTGGTGGATAACGCGATCAAGTTTACGGCCCATGGAGAAGTGGTGCTGCGCGTGGCTCCGGATAGAGAGCCGCGGGAAGCGGCCTTTCCAGCCAACGGTCAGGATTCGGCCACCACCACGGCGCTGCATTTTACGATCACCGATACCGGCATCGGCATCCCGCCGGAAAAGCAGAGCCAGATCTTCGACGCCTTCGCTCAGGCCGACAGCTCGACCACCCGGAAGTATGGCGGGACCGGATTGGGTTTGGCGATTTGCGCGCAACTCGTCGAGCTGATGGGCGGGCGAATATGGGTGGAGAGCCGCACGGGCGAAGGCAGCACATTCCATTTCACGGTGAAATATGAAGTTCCACGGAGCTCCGGAGCGAAAGAGGAGCAGCCACTCGCAGCAAGAAATGCCGCTCAGGCAAAAGGCAGCCGTCCGGCGGCGAATATCGCGGCTCGCAAGCCCCTGCGCATGCTGATTGCGGAAGATAACCCCGTGAATCAGATGCTCGTGGTTCACTTGCTCGAACGCCGCGGACACACCGTCGCCGTGGCCGAAACTGGGAGGCAAGCGCTCGACTTGCTGGCCAAGCATCGATTCGACGCGGTGCTAATGGACGTGCAAATGCCCGACATGGGAGGCATGGAAGCGACGGCGATCATTCGCAAGAACGAACACGAATCCGGCGAGCACATGCACATTGTTGCCATGACCGCCCACGCGATGAAAGGGGATCGCGAGCGTTGCCTCGCCGGCGGCATGGACGCTTACATCTCCAAGCCAATCGACGCGAAGCAGTTGTTCGACGCCGTGGAATCCGCGCGAGCTCCGCAAGCGCGGCTGGCGGAAGCTGGGCGGGAAACTTCGAGCCGCACATCCGCCGCTATCGGCATAAGCGGAAAAGACGTGAGGGAGTTTCGCGCAGCTCAGGCGCCTGAATTAGCCGGAAGTACGCAGCCGGTGGGCGTCCATTCGTCAGTTGTTGCGGAAGCTCCCGGAAAAAATCCGCGGCAATATCTGGCCGGCGGTTCTCGTCCCGCAGCGCCCGGTTTCAGCCATCTCGATCGAGGAAGTACGGAGGATTTCGAGGCAGAAAGCGCAGCGCCGCGCGAGACACCAGGAACAATGGACTCGGGGTTCGATTGGGATGCCCTGATCGCGCGGGTTGGCGGCGACGAAAAATTCCTGCTCAAACTGGTGGGTGTTTTTCTTGCGGATTGTCCCAAACGGATGGCCGCGATCCGCAAGGCTCTGATGGACGGCAACGCCGAAGCATTGGCGCGCGAGGCGCACACCCTGAAAGGCGCGGTGGGAAATTTCGGCGTCACCAAAATCGCCGATGCGACGCGGGAACTCGAAATGCGCGCGCGAGAGGGCAATTTGATTTCCGCGCGCACATCGCACGCGGCCCTCGATGAGAAGCTCGCTGCATTCACGGATGCCCTGCGCGCAGCCGCCGCCCGGAGCACCAGGAAACTCTTCCCGCGACAAGAGGTTTCCCGCCCGGCCAAGGTTGCTTTGCCGATCGCTTCCCGTCATGGCAGCGGTGCCGTAGGCACCCGGCAGGCGGGGACGAAGAAGAACCGTTCGGCGAAATCGCCGAATCTTTCCGCCACGAAGATCATCAAAACGAAACGCAAGCCGCGGAGAAAACCATGACGACAATTCTGGTGGCGGAAGATGACGCGACGACGAGCCACCTGCTTCAGGGCGTTCTGGAAGCCGCGGGTTACACCGTCAGGACCGTTTCGGACGGCGAGGCGGCGCTCAAACAACTGCGCAAAAAACCGGTGGACCTGCTGCTGACCGATATCTGGATGCCGCGCGTCAACGGGCTCGAATTACTGGCGCGCCTGAAGGAGGAAGCGTCTCCTCCGCGCGTGATCGTGATGACCTCGGACGATACTCCCGAAACGCTGCTGCAGGCCGTTCGGGCGCAGGCCTATCAATATCTGCGCAAGCCGGTCGAACCGAAGGCACTGGTCGATCTGGTCCGCGATACGCTGGCCGCGGATCCGGAGACGCTTCCGATCGAAGTGATTTCGGCGCTGCCCCATTGGGTCGAGCTGCTCGTGCCGTGCGATTTGGCCACTGCCGAGCGCATTGCCGGTTTTATGAATCATTTGCGCGCCGACTTGCCGGAAGAAGTGCGCGAGCGCGTGGGACCCGCCTTTCGCGAATTGCTGACGAATGCCGTCGAGTGGGGCGGCAAACTCGACCCGAACCAGAAAGTCCGCATTTCGTATTTGCGCGCGAAACGCATGGTGCTCTATCGCATCGCCGATCCAGGCACAGGATTTTGTTTTTCCGATCTTTCGCACGCGGCCGTCAGTAATCCCGAGGATAGTCCCTTCGAACATGATGCGAAACGTTTGGAGAAAGGTCTACGCCCGGGTGGCTTCGGTATCATGCTCGCGAAATCCATGGTGGACGAGTTGCTGTACAACGAAGCGCACAATGAAGTTGTGTTCGTACAGTATCTCGACGAAGAAAAAAAGGAATCCTGATGGCACCGACGAAAAAACGATCGCCGAAAAACCTGCCCGCAGCGAAAAAGCCGGCCCGAAAGCAGCCTGAGCATCCGGCGCGGGCAACAGCAATGCCCCCGGGATTGAACCGGGACGGTCGCTTGTACTTCGCTCCGCCCGGCGGGTACGCCGCGTTGCCTTTCTCGAGCGGTGTTCTTGCCAGCAGCACATTTTACGTCGCGGGTCACATTGGATTAGTGCCGGGCACCCGGAGTGTGCCTGCCGATCCCGATGACGAAGCCCGTTTGCTGCTGGACGGTGTGCGCGGCACTCTCGCGAAGGCTGGGCTCACGATGGACGATCTCGTCTCCGTTCAAATTTTTTGCTCGGACGTTTCGCTGTTCGACAGCTTCAACGTGATCTACCGCACCTATTTTACTGAGCCACTTCCGGCGCGGGCGTTCCTTGGCTCAGGCCCCTTGCTCTTCGGCGCCCGCTTCGAAATCTGTGCCGTCGCAGTAAAAAGAAACTCGAGTCGGTAGGCTCAGGCCTGCCGCGCGCCAAGTCTCCCCGGCAGCAAGACTCAACTAGGCAAGTTGATGCAGGTGCTTAGGCTAAGCCCAGGCAGATTCTTACTTGCTGCTGAATCTTCTTAAAAGTTTCTTCTGGTAGCACGCCAAGCGAGGGGTATTTAAGGTCCGTTTTTTCGAGCG
>JBGQGW010000172.1:0-8936 GCA_041497605.1 Terriglobia bacterium
GCAACTGGCGTCGAACTGGCGTTCGACGGAAAGCGCGCAAGCGTATCTGGAGCGGCACAGCGTGCCCGCGATTTGGGATCTCGACACTCGCGCGCTGGTGCGCCATCTGCGGCTGGCCGGGGCGATGCGCGGCATGATCTCGACCGATGGCACTCCCGTGGAGCAATTAATTTCCGAAGCTCGAGCGCTCCCCACCATGACGGGACTCGAACTGGCCAGCCGCGTGACCTGCGCGAAATCGTACGCGTGGTCGAAAGGTTCGATTGGCTTGGCCACTCCGTTGGGTTTCCCCGCAGCGAAGACGAACGGTTCGGCGAAGTCCCGATCGCAAGCCAGCGGCGTTCCACCGAGCGAGAAAAAGATAGCCTCCGCTGCCGAAGCCGCCCATCACTATAAAGTTGTGGCCTATGATTTTGGAATCAAGCTGAACATTTTGCGCCTGCTCACGGATCATGGCTGCAATGTGTCCGTTGTGCCGGCGCGAACGTCTGCCGAGGATGTACTGGCATTGAAGCCGGACGGCGTTTTCCTCTCGAATGGGCCGGGCGATCCCGAGCCGGTCGGCTACGCAGTTGAGAATATTCGCAGGCTCACCGGGCGCGTGCCCATTTTTGGAATTTGTCTCGGGCATCAATTGTGCGGCCTCGCGCTCGGCGGCCGCACGTTCAAGCTGAAGTTCGGACATCACGGATCGAACCATCCGGTAAAGAATCTGCTCACGGAAAAAGTAGAGATCACCGCGCAGAATCATGGCTTCTGCGTGGACCCGGAATCGCTACCATCGGGCGACGTGGAAATCACGCATGTGAATTTGAACGACCACACGAATGAAGGCATGCGGCACCGCTCGCAGCCTCTTTTCAGCGTGCAATACCATCCGGAAGCATCGCCGGGCCCGCACGATGCGCGCTATTTGTTCGATCAGTTCGTCAGGATGATGCAGGAGCACCACGGTTAAATGCCGAAGCGGACGGACATCAAGAAAATTCTGATCATCGGCTCGGGGCCGATCATCATCGGGCAGGCCTGCGAGTTCGATTATTCAGGCACGCAGGCGTGCAAGGCGCTGCGCTCGGAGGGATATGAGGTGGTGCTGGTGAATTCGAATCCAGCGACCATCATGACCGATCCCGAAGTGGCCAACCGCACTTATATCGAACCGCTGACCAAGGAATACCTCGAAAAAATTATCGCGCGCGAGCGGCCGGACGCGCTCTTACCCACCGTGGGCGGCCAAACCGGCCTCAACCTTGCCGTCGAACTCGCCGATAGCGGCATTCTGGATAAATACAATGTGAAATTGATCGGCGCATCGCTGCGCGCGATCAAGATTGCCGAAGACCGCCTGTGGTTCAAGGATGCCTGCCGCAAAATCGGCCTCGAGGTTCCGGCATCCGCACTGGTGAATAATGTGCCGGACGCAGTAAAGCTCGCCGACGAGCTCGGCTACCCGGTGGTGATTCGCCCGTCGTTCACGCTGGGCGGATCGGGCGGCTCGGTTGCTTACAATCGCGAAGAATTCGGCGACGCGATTGCCCGCGCCCTGGATGCCAGCCCGGTACACGAAGCGCTGGTGGAAGAATCGGCGCTGGGATGGAAAGAATTCGAACTCGAAGTGATGCGCGATGTCCGCGACAACTTCGTGGTGATCTGCTCGATCGAAAATGTGGACCCCATGGGCATCCACACCGGCGATTCCATTACCGTGGCTCCCGCGCAAACCCTGACGGACAAGGAATACCAGCGGATGCGCGACGCCGCCGCGGCGATCATCCGCGAGGTGGGCGTGGAGACGGGCGGATCGAATATTCAGTTCGCGATCCATCCGCAAACCGGGCGCATGATCGTGATTGAAATGAATCCGCGCGTATCACGCAGCTCCGCGCTGGCCAGCAAGGCCACGGGATTCCCCATCGCGAAAATTGCGGCGAAGCTGGCGGTGGGAATGACGCTGGACGAAATTCCCAACGACATTACGAAGAAGACGCCCTGCTCGTTCGAGCCGGCAATCGATTACGTCGTCGCCAAAATCCCGAAGTGGCAGTTCGAGAAATTTGCGGGCGCCGACACCACGCTGACCACGCAGATGAAATCCGTGGGCGAAGTGATGGCCATCGGACGGACATTCAAGGAAGCGCTCTGCAAGGGAATTCGTTCGCTCGAGCCGCACACGCCGTGGCGCGCGCCCGCTGAAGTCTCCTCCGCGCTGTTGAGGGAAAAACTGTCCGTGCCGGGTCCCGACCGCATTCACTGGCTATTTGACGCGCTGGATCGCGGGATGCCCGCCGAAGAGGTCTGCTCACTCACGAAAATCGATCCCTGGTTCATCGGCCAGATCGAAGAAATGGTGATTCTCGACCAACGGCTCGCGTCGGTGACGCTGGAAACGGTGTCGCGCGAACTTATGCTCGAGGGCAAGCGCACGGGCGCGAGCGACGAACAGCTCGCCAGCATCTGGAAAACTTCCGGAGCGGCCGTTCGCATGCGCCGCGCCGTGCTGGGCGTTCAGCCGGTATTCAAGCGCGTGGACACCTGCGCCGCGGAATTCGAATCGTTCACACCGTATCTCTATTCCACCTACGAGGAGGAAGACGAATCCGGCGCCGTGGACCGGCCCAAGATCGTGATTTTGGGCAGCGGCCCGAACCGCATCGGGCAGGGAATCGAATTCGATTATTGCTGCTGCCACGCGTCTTTTGCGCTGAAAGAAGATGGCTACGAGACGGTGATGATCAATTGCAATCCTGAAACCGTTTCGACTGATTACGACACGTCCGACCGCCTCTATTTCGAGCCGCTCACGCTGGAAGATGTGCTGGCGGTGCTCGATCGCGAAAAGCCGCAGGGCGTGATTGTGCAATTCGGCGGGCAGACGCCGCTGAACCTGGCCCTGGAATTGAAACGCAATGGCGCGAGGATCATCGGCACGGCGGCCGAATCGATCGACCTTGCGGAAGACCGCCACCGGTTTGGCAAACTTCTCGAAGAGTTGGGAATCCCGCAGCCGCGAAACGGCACGGCCCTGGTTCCGGAAGAAGCGGTCAAAGTGGCGACGGAAATTGGCTTGCCGGTGCTGGTGCGTCCAAGCTACGTGCTGGGCGGCCGGGCCATGGTGATTGCGTACGATCTGAAAACGGTGGAAGACTACGTGGCGCAGGCGGCGCTGATGAGCGCAGGAACGCCGAAGCCGGTGCTGGTAGACCAGTTTCTCGAGGACGCGATCGAAGTGGACGTGGACGCGCTGGCCGACGGTGAAGACGTTATCATCGCCGGAATCATGGAACATATCGAGGAAGCCGGCATCCACTCGGGCGATTCGTCCTGCGTTTTGCCGCCAGTGACGCTGAAACCCGGCGTGCTCGATCGAATTCGCGATTACACGGCTCAACTGGCGCGCGCTCTCAACGTGATTGGCTTGATGAACGTGCAATATGCGATTCAGCGCGACAAGGTTTACGTGCTGGAAGTGAACCCGCGCGCCTCGCGCACCGTGCCCTTCGTGAGCAAGGCCAGCGGAGTGCCTCTGGCAAAAGTGGCGGCGCGGCTGATGACCGGCCGGAAGCTGAAAGACATGAAGCTGCCGGTGGTCGTGACCAATGGCGTGGCGGAATTGCCGTCGCGCGATTTCTTCGCGGTGAAGTCCCCAGTATTCCCGTTCAACAAGTTCCGCGGCGTGGATACGATTCTGGGCCCGGAGATGCGTTCGACGGGCGAAGTGATGGGAATTTCGTCCAGCTTCGGGCAAGCGTTTGCCAAGGCGCAACTCGCTGCCGGACAACGATTGCCGCGCGAGGGAACGGTATTCATCAGCGTGAACGACCACGATAAACGCTTCGTCGCGCCTCTGGCTCGCGACTTGGCCGAAGCCGGCTTGAAAATTCTGGCGACGCGCGGAACGGCAGCGGCGCTGGCGGCAGCCGGGATCAGCGTGGAAGGCGTTTACAAAGTGAACGAGGGGCGCCCGAACATCGTTGACCTGGTGAAGACTGGAAAAGTGGATTTGGTGATCAATACCCCGCTGGGGCGGGAATCTTTCTACGATGAGAAGTCCATTCGCCGCGCGGCGATTCGATACAACATTCCTTGCATTACAACGCTCTCCGCGGCACGGGCCGCGGCCAGCGGCATCCGTGCGTTGGCCGCGCAATCGTTCGACGTCGCCGCATTGCAGGATTTGCACGCGAAGAAAATAGTGGCGCGGGGCACACCGGCGCCCGCTGGTTAAGCGAACCTGAAAACCTGGGGCGCGGCTAAAGCCGGCCCCTACATTACTTAAATTCTTTCCTGAGTTACAATAAAGGCATGAAACTGCATGGGATTTTCGCACCGTTGACGGCGCCGTTTGCGGTGGATGGTTCGCTCGCGCTCGACCGGTTGCGCGAAAATGTTGCGAAATACAACCTGACCGGGCTCGCGGGATACGTAGTCAATGGTTCGACGGGCGAATCGGTGCTGCTCACCTGGCCGGAAATCTACCGGCAGTGGGAGACGGTTCTCGAAGCGGCGGCGACTGGAAAGATATTGATTGCGGGCACAGCGGCGGAATCCACCGCGGAAACGATTGAACACACAAAAGCCGCGGCCGCCATGGGCTACCAGTGCGCGCTGGTGCGCACACCGTCTTATTTCAAACCGCAAATGAATGAAGTGACGCTGGGGGAGCACTTTCTGCGCGTGGCGGACGCGTCGCCCATTCCGCTTCTGATTTATTCCATTCCCCAGTTCACGGGGGTCAATGTAGAGGCGCCGCTGGTCGCGCGGCTGGCGGAACATCCCAACATCGCCGGGATGAAAGACAGCTCCGGAAACCTGTTGGGAATCACGGAAATCATCGAGGCCACGCCATTGAAATTCCAGATGCTGGTGGGCTCGGCTGCGACGTTATATCCCTCGATCGCAATTGGCGCCTGTGGAGCGATTCTCGGATTGGCCTGCGCGCTTCCGGAATTGTGCGTCTTGTTGTATGACGCGGCCCGAGCAGGCGAAAGCGTTCGCGCGCGAAAAATCCAGCAGCAGTTACTTTTGCCTTCGAAGATGATCGTCTCGCGCTACAGCGTCCCTGGCCTGAAATATGCGCTCGACCGGCTGGGTTATTACGGCGGACCACCCCGGCCACCGCTGCTTCCCATCGACGAAGCCGCCCGACACGAAATCGATTCCACCCTGGCCGCCCTCTCTACGCCTGCCGCGGCTTCCTAAGTTACCAGCCAGTGGATTCGAACGATGGCTACTGCAAGCTTGCGTCTCGTCCCGTCAGCGGAATTGTAAGCGAGCCGAGCTCGTTCTTCGCCGTATCGCGGACGATCAAGCGAATTTCAGCCGCATCGGGTGCGAGATGGATCTGCTTGGTGAAAGCGTAGCCCTTTTCCAGCACTTCACAGTGGCCGTCTCGGAATCCTGGTATAGAGCTACACAAACGCCGCCGCAACTTAGCGTCTTCATATTATGCAGGCGGAGCGGGAGATAAGACGAAATGCCTGCGACGAATCTCGGTGCCGCGCATCTGTAGTTGGGAGTGGAAAAAGGGGTCCCACATGCCATGTTTTCCTAGCGCGAGAGAGTTTGGTGGCCGATGTCGTCCGTCAACTCCCTTCGGGCTCCCCGCAGGTTGCTGCCACTCCAGGGCCTGTGTATGATGACTTCCTCCATGGATTGCCACTGTTTGCGCCTGAGCGAATTACCCCACACCTCGAAACTTTTCGCCACATTTCTCGAACATTTTGAAGAGGTTGCATCTTTCTATGCCCATCCCCCGACCGGTGAAGGTGTGAAGGCTGCGGCAGGCGAGGTAAACCTGGATCCGCGGATTCGGCGGGAGGTGGCGGCGGTTCTGGCGGAGCAAAATCGCAGTTTCGGCGGCGACGAGCAGATTCAGCGCTCTATCGAGCGGCTCGAGGCAGGGGCAGTGGCTATTGTCACAGGCCATCAAGTGGGCCTGTTCACGACCCCGGCTTACAGTTTCTATAAAGCTTTGACTGCGGTGCGCTGGGCGCAACAACTTACCGATAGCGGCACGGACGCCGTCCCGGTTTTCTGGCTGGCCACCGAGGATCATGATCTCGCCGAGGTGAACCACTGCTTCTGGGGCGGCCGGGATGGCCTGGAGCGATTCGAGCTGCAGCATGGCAAAGAAGTTGCCGGGATGCGCGTCGGTGACGTCCCGCTCGGAAACAGTGTTCGGGAGCTCGTGCATCGGGCCGCAACGCTGTTGGAAGGCCCTGCAGCCCCGGACATCACGCGTGCGCTCGAAGAATCGTACCGCCCGGAGGAGTCACTCGGCTCCGCCTTTGGAAAATTGATGGCCCGGCTGCTTTCGGGGCGGGGCGTTATCCTCCTTGACCCACTGGACAAACGCTTGCACCGCATCGTGGCCGGAGTCTACCGGAAGGCGGTCGAAGCCAGCGAACAATTAACCCGGGATCTCGTGGCGCGAAGCGAACTGCTCGACCGCTCCGGCTATCACGCGCAGGTAAAAGTCACCGACCAGTCCACACTGCTCTTTTTGAATGTCGAGGGCCGCCGTCTGCCTCTCCGGCGGCAGGGCCAGCAATTCGTGGCCGGGCGCACGAAATTCTCCGAGAGCGAAGTATTGGATCGGATCGAGAACGCGCCGGAAACGGTCACGCCCAACGTGCTGTTGCGCCCGATTGTGCAGGATGCACTTCTCCCGACTGCAGCCTACGTCGGAGGCCCCGCGGAGACTGCCTACATGGCCCAGGCCGAAGTGGTCTACCGGCAATTGCTGGGCAGGATGCCGGCGATTCTACCCCGGGCGGGCTTCACACTGGTCGAGACGCAAATCGCGCGCCTGCTCAAGAAATATCGGCTCACGATTGCGGACGTGCTTCGCGGCCGGCAGCATCTGCGACGCACCATGGAACAGCAATCCGTGCCCAAGGGTCTGGAGCGGCGGTTTGTGGAGAATGAAAAGACATTGCGGCGCGTACTCAAGGGCCTGCAAACGCCGCTGGGTAAGCTCGACAAAACACTGCTTGGCGCGCTCGAGACCAGCGAGCGCAAGATGTTGTACCAGCTCACCAAGCTGCGCGGAAAAGCGGGACGCGCGGAAAATTTGCGCACCGGCGTTCTCGAAAAGCACGAACGCATGCTCCTGGATTCTCTCTACCCGCAGCACGGCCTGCAAGAGAGGTCCCTTTGTTTTCTGCCATTCCTGGCCGCGCACGGCACTGAGTTGCTCGACGAACTCGAAAAGCGCAGCAGCGCCTGCCCGGCGCAACACCAGGTCGTATTCCTGTAATTTTCCCGTAGCAAGAGCGCAGGCAAAGCTCGGGCTTGCGAAACCAGCGTTTTACATGAACCCGGGAACAGCCGTCGAGGCACCTCTTCGATCCCGCTGAGCGATTGCCTGCGTGCAATCGGTGCTGGCTAGTACATTTTTAGTCGCGCCCCAATTCCTCCCCTTCGAGTTCCCATGCTAATATCACCGGGAGTTTGCGGCTCATTTAGAACTGCACTCATTCGACTGAGAGGAACCTCATGAAGATTACGGCAGGAAAGCTGAAGGGCATGAAAGCGGTATCGAACGATCGCGGCGTAATCGCGGCAGCGGCAATGGACCAGCGTGGTTCACTGCGCGGCTCGATCGCCAAGGAAAAAGGCGTCGACAAAAAGGAAGTGACGCCGCAAATGATGTCGGAATTCAAGGAAGCCGTCGTGCGCGTACTGACGCCGCATGCGAGCGCAATTCTGCTCGACCCGGAGTTCGGCCTGACCGCCGCAAAACAACGCGCCAAAAATGCGGGACTGCTGCTTGCTTACGAAAACAGCGGCTATGACAACACCCGGCCCGGACGCCTGCCCGATTTGCTGGACATCTGGTCGGTGCGGCGGCTGCTGGCGGCCGGCGCCGACTGCATCAAGATTCTGCTCTATTACACGCCATTCGATCCGCGTGAGACCAACGAGATTAAGCACGCCTGGGTGGAACGCATCGGCGCCGAGTGCGCCGCGAACGATGCTCCGTTCTTCCTGGAATTTGTGGGCTATGAAGAGGGCGGCGACGAGAAGGGAATTGCGTTCGCGCGGAAGAAGCCTGAAGTGGTGGCCAAGAGCATGGAAGAATTTTCAAAGCCTCAATACGGGGTGGACGTGCTGAAAGTGGAAGTTCCGGTGAACATGGCCTTCGTTCAGGGCGCTCGCGATTGCAAAGGCGAATTCGCGTACACCAGGGACCAAGCCAAGGAACATTTCCGGAAGGCGGCGTCCGCTGCCAAGAAGCCATTTATCTATCTCTCGGCGGGGGTGAGCAACGAGACATTCTCCGACACTTTGGATCTGGCCACGGAATCCGGAGTGAATTTTTCAGGCGTCCTGTGCGGACGCGCCACTTGGAAAGAGGGAATTCCCGTGTATGCCAAGCAAGGTGCGAAGGCGCTGGAGGATTGGCTCGCGAATCAAGGAGTGAAGAATATCAAGAACGTGAATGGCCGCCTCACTGCCGCGAAACCCTGGTTTGAATTTTACGGTGCGGCGTCCGCCGCCGCACTGGGCTAGTTTTTTGAGGACGGTGGTTCGCAGGGGCGGCTTTGAAAACCGCCCTTGCGGCCGTATGGATTCCTCTCTCCCATGAAGTCCGGACAACAAGACGCCAAGTCCAAAGCGCGCGCGGTGCAACATACTCTCGACGTCCGCACGTCGCGGCGCACGGAATTGAAAAACGTCACCGAGGAAGTGCAAAGGCTGGTCACGGGCTCCGGTTGCTCGAACGGCGTTTGCTACCTGTATGTTCCGCACACCACGGCAGGTGTGACGATTAATGAGGCCGACGACCCCTCTGTCGCCCGCGACATCGAAACCACACTCGACAAACTGATTCCCCACAAAGGCGATTATCACCACGCCGAAGGCAATTCGGATTCGCACATCAAAACAGCGCTCACCGGCCCGTCCCAATGCGTCATGATCGAAAACGGCAA
>JBGQGW010000173.1:0-8919 GCA_041497605.1 Terriglobia bacterium
GGGGCGCGATATTTCCACGATTGATCTTGCGGCGCCTTCCATCGTTCCGCGTTACCTGGAAGAAGTGGAACGCCGCGTGAATCAAATTATTTTCGAGGATCGTCCGATCGCGGTGAGCTACGTGACTGCCGCGCAGCTTGCGGAATCGGGCGTGCGCAAGGAAGTGCAGCGCGAGGGCGTTTTGCGGGTGATTGAAGTTGAGAAATTCGATCGCCAGCCCTGTGGCGGCACTCACCTGGCGCGCACGGGACAAGCGGGAATGCTGCTGATTCGCAAGTGTGAAAGGCAAAAGCAGAATTGGCGCGTCGAATTTGTTTGTGGCGGGCGGGCGCTTGTGGCGGCTCGGGCGGATTTTGCGACGTTGAGTGAAGCAGCCGGCGAATTCAGTTGCGGACTTCGGGAAGTTCCGGCGATGGTCCGTAAATTCGCGGAGGAACAGAAAACCTCGCAGCGGGCGACGACGAAGTTGTATGAGCGGCTGGCTGATTCGGAAGCGCGCGCCATGCTTGCTGCGGCGGAGCCGGCGCCGAGTGCGAGTGGGGTGCGGATCATTCGCTGTGTTTTCAAAGACGCCGAGGCCAGATATTTATCACCGCTCGCCAACCGGCTGGCTGCCGAGCCTGGGGTGCGGGCGCTGCTGGCTACGGAGCAGGGTGGGGCGGTTGTTTTTGCGCAGTCGGTGGAGCTAGATGGGGATATGGGGGCGCTTCTTCGGGAAACAGTTTCTGCAGTGGGCGGGAAGGGCGGCGGCAGGAAGCACTTCGCGCAGGGAAGCGTTCCCGATGTTTCGCGGCTGGAAGAGATCCTTGAGCTAGCCGCGCAACGCGTTCGCACCAACGGCTGACGCTGCATTTCGAATGGTCTCGATCGGCGATGAGCCAAGACGTTCGCCGGAAATCTAAAACCATCGGATTTGCGGAATCGGCGATAATCCGCTAGAATACAAGGTTCAAACGGAGCGTCTGGCGACGGTAATCTGGGGCCTGAGCGATAGGCGGCCTATGTAGCCCCGGTACAAACTGAGGGAATGGCGGAAGAACAGCACAACTCTAACTTAACGTTCGACATCGCAGACGAGTACCGCCCGGAACCACCCCCCGAACCTGAAATTCCAGCGTGGAAGAAAGACGGCAATACGCGCATTGGGATTCACACGTCCATTGCCGGGGATATTGTGTCTTCGCTTGAAATCGCGCACGGGTTGGGGGCGAATGCGCTGCAAATTTTTTCGTCCAGCCCGCGGATGTGGGCGCGTCCCCAGCGTGGCACGCGCATCCCACCGGCGGAAAGCGCGCGCTTCCGCGACCGCCGCCATGCGCTGCGGCTCGGCCCGCTGGTGATTCACGACAATTACCTGATCAATCTTGGCTCACCCGAAGCCATGCTGCGCGTGCGCTCGATTCAAGCGTTCCATGACGAATTGGTGCGAGCCGTGGAACTGGGCGCGGATTACCTGGTGATGCATCCGGGCAGCAGCCGGGGAACGGACGCAGGCCGCTGCATTTTCACGATCGCGGAATCGCTGCGACAGGCTGCGCGAGGACTGAAGTTGAGCGGCCTGACCATATTGCTCGAGAACACCGCCGGGCAGGGGAGCACGATCGGGTCGCGGTTCGAGGAATTGCAGGGGATTCGAGAGGCGTGCCCGGATTTGCCGGTGGCGATTTGCGTGGACACGGCGCACCTGTTTGCGGCAGGGAATGATATTCGGAGCGAACAAGGGCTGGAATTGGCCTTGCAGATGATTGACCGCGAAGTGGGGCTCGATAGCGTGCCTGTTTTTCACGTGAACGATTCGAAGACGCCGCTTGGCTCGCATGTCGATCGCCACGAGCACATTGGAAAAGGGCGCATCGGCCTCGACGCCTTCCGGCGAATTCTGAATCATCCGTTGCTGGCGGGCCGCGCGTTTATTCTGGAAACGCCGATTGATAAGCCGGGGGACGATCGCCGCAACGTGCGCACGCTTTGGAAATTGATCGGCGTCGAAGTGAAGCAGCAGCCGGGGGCGGGGCACGCGGTGGGGCGACGGGCGCGAAAGGCCAGGCCGGCGGGCAAGACGCGGGCAAAGACAAAATCGAAATCACGCGGCCGCGCAAAAGTAACAGCCCGGCGAAAACCAAAGAAGCGCTCGAAATAATTTTTAGCGTCACGGATTTATTCTTAGTAAAAAAAGGGGTAAGAGAGAGTGGCGGATTACGAACCGCAATCCATAGAAGCGAAATGGCAGAAGGTCTGGGAGCAGCAGGGCGCCTTCCACGCTGACCTCGATCCCGCCCGTCCGAAATTTTACGTCCTTGAAATGCTGCCCTATCCCTCCGGCACTTTGCACATGGGCCACATGCGCAATTACACCATCGGCGATTCGATCGCGCGATACAAGCGCATGCGCGGCCTGAATGTGCTGCATCCGATCGGGTGGGATTCGTTTGGACTTCCCGCGGAAAACGCGGCGATCAAGAACAACATTCCTCCGCGGGAATGGACCAATTCGAATATCGCGCAGATGAGCGCGGTGTGCAGGCGGTTCGGGTTCAGCTACGACTGGCGCCGCGAAATTTCCACTTGCGAGCCGGAATACTACCGCTGGAACCAATGGTTTTTCCTGCGCATGCTGGAGCGCGGCATCGCCTATCGCAAGCGCAGCAAAGTAAACTGGTGCCCGCAATGCCAAACGGTGCTGGCCAACGAGCAAGTGGTGGACGGCTGTTGCTGGCGGCACGAGACCACTTCCGTCGAATCCAAAGAAATCGAGCAATGGTTCCTGAAAATTACAGCGTATTCCGACGCGCTGCTCGACGACATGAAGCAACTGGCGGGCGGCTGGCCCGAGCGCGTGCTGACCATGCAGCAGAATTGGATCGGCAAATCGCACGGCGCGAAAATTCGATTCAAGATCGCGCAGATAGAAGGCAAGTCCATCGAAGTGTTCACCACCCGCGTGGACACCATCTACGGCTCTTGCGCCGTGATTCTGGCTCCTGATCACCCGCTGCTGCCGAATCTGTTCCAGGGCTTGCCCGGCCACGCGGGAATGGAATCCGAATGGAACCGCCTGCGCCAGCGCATCATTCGCGGCGCCGACCTGGCCACGGCCGAGAAAGAGGGATTTTTCACCGGGCGTTTTGCGATCAACCCCTATTCCGGCGGGATGCTGCCAGTGTGGGTGGCGAATTTTGTGCTGGCCGAATACGGCACAGGCGCGGTGATGTGCGTTCCGGCGCACGACCAGCGCGACTTCGAATTTGCCGAGAAATATCATCTGCCGGTGAAAGTGGTGGTCCAGCCGGCGGAGGGAACGCCACTGCAGGCGGATCGCATGAATCAGGCGTACACCGGATACGGCCAGGCAGCGAACTCCGGCCCCTATTCGGGCCTCGCCTCCGAAAAGGCCATTGTGAAAATGATCGCCGACGCCCAAGCGAAAGGATTCGGCGAAGCGCAGACCACTTATCGCCTGAAAGATTGGGGCATCTCGCGCCAGCGATATTGGGGCACTCCGATCCCCGTAGTCTACTGCGAGAAATGCGGCATCGTTCCCGTACCGGATGACCAACTGCCTGTCCGCCTGCCCGATTCGGTTCAACTCACCGGACAAGGCCAGTCGCCACTTGCCAGTGTGCCGGAATTTGTGAATACCACTTGCCCGCGGTGCAAAGCGCCGGCGCGGCGCGAGACGGACACGATGGACACGTTCGTGGACTCGTCCTGGTATTTCTATCGCTACACGGACGCCAAAAATTCCACCGCGCCGTTCAGCCGGGAAGCCGCGGCCTACTGGTTTCCGATCGACCAGTACATCGGCGGGATCGAACATGCCATCCTGCACCTGATTTATTCGCGCTTCTTCTGCAAGGTGATGCGCGACCTGGGGCTGATCGCCCACAACGAGCCGGTGTTGCGCTTGTTTTCGCAAGGCATGGTGCTGAAGGAAGGCCGGGCCATGTCGAAATCGCACGGCAATGTGGTGGGCGCCATCGATATGGCGCAGAAATATGGCTGCGACACCGCGCGGCTCTACACGCTGTTCGCCGCGCCGCCCGCGAAGGACCTGGAATGGGATGAGCAGGGAATCGAAGGCTGCGCGCGATTCCTGAATAAAACCTACCGCCTGGTCGAGCGCCATGCGGCGAGGCTGCGCACGGTTCGCGCGGCTGAATCGGCTGCCGTGGATATTGCCGGCGCCACGCAGAAGGAAAAGGCGCTGCTGCGCCGCGCTCACCAGACGCTCCGCCGGGTCACCAATGATTTCGACGTCCGCTGGCATTTCAATACTTCGGTGTCGCTGCTGATGCAGCTCGTGAATGAACTGGCAGCGGCCGAGCCGCTCGACGCGGAAATGAATCCGGCAATCCTGAAGAATATCTTTCAGATGTTGATTCAGATCCTTTCCCCCATGGCTCCCCACGTTTCGGAAGAGCTTTGGGAAATGCTGGGGAATGCGGGTGGTCTCGCGCGAGTGGAATGGCCGGCCTACCGGGAAGAGCTGGCCAAGGAAGAGCAATTCGAAATCATTATCCAGATCAATGGGCGGCTGCGCGGGAAAATTCTGGTGGATGATAATCTGGGTGAGGATGAACTTCGCGAGCGCGCGCTGGCCGATCCGCGCATCGCGCACTTGATCGATGGCAAGGGCATCGCCAAAGTGGTGGTAGTGCCGCGGAAGCTGGTGAATATTGTATTGCGGTAGGGCGGCGGCGGCGAAAATTCATTCGAGTCTGGAGCACCTGTCTTTGCCGGAGCAATCGTATCGGCCGCACAGGGGGCGGGCGCAGCAAGCAGCGCCCCTACGAATGCATTTCGATGCGCAAGTCACGCGTCCCGATCAACGGCATGGGAATGAGGGCGGCGCGCCCCGATCAAGGGCATCGGGGTAAACTCCGCCCTTTGAAGCTCAGGGTAAACAAGCAGCGGCCCTACGAATGCAATTTCGACATCTAGCTGGTACTCTCTCAAGTGGTGTTCCTTCGAATCGGAGAATTGAATTGAGCGCAAGAGGCGGCATCGTCGTCCTGGATTTCGGCGGGCAATACACGCAGCTCATCGCCCGGCGCATCCGCGAACAGGAAGTCTTTTCCGCGATCTTGCCGTGCACCGCTTCGCTGGAAGAGATCAAGAAGTGGGAACCAACCGGGGTGGTCCTCTCGGGAGGCCCGCGGTCGGTCTATGATGCCGACGCAGTGGTCTGCGATCCCAAAGTGCTCCAACTCGGCGTTCCAGTTCTGGGCATCTGTTATGGCATGCAGTGGATGGCGCACACGCTGGGCGGAAAAGTCCAACGGGCGAACAACCGCGAATATGGCCCGGCCCAGCTCGTGGTGGAAAATGGTTCGGCCCTTTTCCACGGACTGCCGCGCGAGCTGAAAATCTGGAATAGCCACGGCGACCATGTTGTGGGTTTGCCGGAGGGTTTTAAGATCACCGGGCGAACGCAGAATGCCATCGCGGCCGTGGAAGACCCGGGCCGCAAACTTTTCGCCGTCGAATTTCATCCCGAAGTGCAGCACACCGATGGCGGCAATCAGATGCTGCACAATTTTGTGTTCGGGATTTGCGGCGCGAGGCCCAATTGGAGCCGCGCCTCATTTATTTCCGAAACGGTGGAAGGCATCCGCAAGCGAGTCGGCGCCGCGGGAGCGCTCTGCGCCCTGAGCGGCGGAGTGGATTCCTGCGTCGCGGCCGTGCTGGTGCATCGCGCCATCGGCAACCGGCTGATCAATGTGTTCGTCGATACCGGGCTGCTGCGCAAGAATGAATTCCGCGACACACTCGAAGTGCTGCGCAACCAGCTCAAGCTCAATGTGATTGGCGTGGATGCTTCGAAGCGATTCCTGGAACGTCTGAAAGGCATTGTGGACCCGGAGGACAAGCGCAAACGGATTGGAGCCGAGTTCATTTCCGTGTTCGATGAAGAAGCTCGAAAATTTACCAGGGCGAACGGTGCGGACGGCCTGGTGAATGCCCCGGTGAAATTTCTGGTACAAGGCACCCTCTATCCGGATGTGATTGAATCCGTCTCCGTGAAGGGGCCTTCGGCCACAATCAAGACGCACCACAACGTTGGCGGTCTGCCTGAGAATCTGCCGTTCGAATTGATCGAACCGTTGCGCGACCTATTCAAGGACGAAGTCCGCCTGGTTGGCAGGGAACTCGGCTTACCCGAGGAAATCCTGACCAAGCACCCTTTTCCGGGTCCAGGGCTGGCCGTCCGGCTGCTCGGAGAAATATCGGAAGACCGGCTGGAAACCCTGCGAGCGGCGGACGCCATCGTGGTGGAAGAAATTCGCCGGGCGGGTCTGTACGAAAAAGTTTGGCAGGCATTCGCGGTGCTATTGCCGGTGCGGAGCGTGGGAGTGATGGGAGACGAGCGGACATATGGCTACACGATCGCCGTGCGCGTGGTGGAATCGCAAGACGCAATGACGGCCGACTGGAGCCGGCTGCCCGCCGCCGTGCTCGAGAAGATCTCGGTGCGAATCGGAAACGAAGTCCCCGGCGTCAACCGGGTGGTTTACGACATCAGCTCCAAGCCTCCCAGCACGATCGAGTGGGAATAGACGGGTAGCTCAGCTCTCGAGACCGTAATCTTTTTGCCGCCGGGTCTAACGAGTGGCGAGCTTCTGGGCCATGTAGAGCAGCAGACGCCGATCGGGCTCTTCAATACGCCCGAGCAGCCTGCGGAATCGTCCCAAGAAGCGAGCTTCCTTGCCAGTGCTTCCCCAGGCGATGTCGTCGGAAGATTTCCGCTTGGGCAAGTTGGGCAATTCGGGGGGCTCTTCGCCATCATAAAAGAGCTGGTAGAGGGGCACTTCCAACGCCCGGGCCAATTTTTCCAGGGTCTCGATTGCGGGCACAGTGTGGCCATTCTCGACGCGTGAAATGTAGCAGCGCAGAAGGCCCGTCCGCTTTTCGATGTCGCCCTGGGAGAGTTTTTTGACTTCGCGGAGCGCGCGAAGCCGGTCGCCAATAATCATGAGCGTATTGTTGCATGGGATACTGACTGCCGCAAGCAAAATCTAAGGGGTTAGATAAAGGAAATTGAGCGTCTCTGAAAGGTGTAACCAAACCGAGATGGAACACGTCCCAAAAGCGGAGGTAATTGGAGGGGTTGCAAACGCAGCACTTCCGGCGCGAAAAAACGCGTCCGAGGAGCGATCCCTGGTGGAACGTGCCCAGAACGGCGATCAGGCCGCTTATGAGCAGCTTGTCAAGCGCCACCAACAGCGAGTTTCCGCAGTGGTTGGAGGGATCCTGAGGCGCCGGGAGGACGTGGAAGATGTTGCGCAGCAAGTATTTATCAAGGCTTATTTCTCGCTCAAGCGATTTGACCAGCGGTCGGCGTTTTCCACCTGGCTCTACAAGATCACCGTCAATGAATGCTGGGATTACCTTCGGAAAAAGAGAGTGCGGCCTCTGGTTTACGAAGCCGATTTGAGTGAAGATCAGGCCCGGCAGATGGGTTCTTTCGTCACAGCCGGGAAGGCCCCGGCGGATTCAAGCGAACGGGCGGCGATGCGGCAGCAAGTGGAACGCCTGCTCGATCAATTGAGCGAAGAAGACCGCCAGATGATGGTACTGAAGGAAGTGGAAGGGTTTTCTGTGGAAGAAGTCGGTGAAATTCTCGGGTTGAACGTGAATACAGTGAAGGTTCGATTGTTTAGAGCCCGTGCGCGGTTAGTCAAGAGTCTCCGCCGCCGGAAGAAGGAGAATGTTTTCGCTAAATCGGCTCGGACCAGCGCGGGACAAGGGAAGGATTAGAAACTATGGATGAAATGCGAGAGATGCACGCTGCATGCAAGGAGTATGAATCCCTCCTCGAAGACCATTTGGAGGGCTACCTCAATCCTGTATCGCAAGCACGCGTAACAGCGCACCTGGCGGCATGTCCGTCTTGCCATGAAGCGTTCGCCGACGCTCAGGCGGGAGTGCAGTTGCTCCGCCTGGGCCATGAGGCTACTCCCGACCCCGGTGCTTTTTTTGCCGGCCAGGTGATGGCGGCCATTCGCGCAGAGGAGAAACTGCGTGCCGGAAGCTTCTGGAGACCGCTCGAAGCGCTGGCCTGGCGGTTTTCGCTTTCTGCCGCACTCGCGCTCGTTTTGATGACCGGATATGAGGTGATAGCGCCCGCGCAACTGCAGACGGCGCTCTCCATCCGGCAGGCGGAAGTCCGCGAACTCTTCCCGGACCCGGTCCAGCAGCCCACGGGCCGCGACGATGTTCTGCTGGCCATTGCGGAAAAAAACCATGCCAAGTGACGATCGCGAGAAAAAGGCTATCCTCCTGGTCGTTGTAGTTTTCCTGCTGGGCATCGCTCTCGGCGGGCTCAGTGACCATCTCTGGGGCTACCATGTTTGGGCGGCGCGTTCCGCCACGGTCCGCCTAACTTCCACCCAGAGAGTTCAGGAAATGACGAATCAACTCTCTCTCACGCCGGATCAGCAGAAGCAGATCCTGGCGATCATCGACGAAACGCGCGCCAAGTGGCAGTCGGTCAACGATGCGACGGCCCGGGAACTGGCGCAGACGCGCGAAGAGGCGCGCAATCGCATTCGCGCCATTCTGACTCCCGAACAACTACCTAAATATGAGGAGTTCAACCGCAAGCTGGACGAGGAGCGCAAGAGGCGCGAGCAGGAACGGCGCTAGATGCCACCGGGCTACTGAACCTCCATCTGGTCTTGCTATTTCGACTCGCAAGACGCGGCTACGTCCCATGTTGAAACGTCCTGGCTTTTGCAGAGGTGGTTCTCGAAACCCCAAGGATCAGCCATCAGGAAAGCTTAAATTACTTGTAGACGGGCACCAGCCACATAACAATAATTCAGCTTCATGAACCAGACCACGCCAGCCACTTCTACATCATCCACCACGGCGGCCGAAGGCCACGCCGTCACCATTCGCCTCGAGGACATTCATAAA
>JBGQGW010000174.1:0-8909 GCA_041497605.1 Terriglobia bacterium
ACGAAGAGGCATTCCAGTCTTCTCGATTCCGTAGGCAATCTCCATGGGCGAGAACGCGTGGCAATGCATCTTGGGAACTGCCGCTTTGATATCGCGCAGCAGATCCCGGTAGTGGTAACCGTCCAGATCACGAGGCAGGCCCCCTTGAATGCAAACCTCCGTCGCACCGTCTTCCGCCGCCTCTCGCACCTTGGCGACTAGCTTTTCATTCGAGTGGAAGTAGGCATCTGAAGCGTGCGGACCGCGGCTGAATCCACAGAAGGCGCAGCCCACGATGCAGACATTGGTAAAGTTCAAATTCCGGTTCACCACATAAGTAACGACGTCGCCCACCGCGCGCCGCCGGAGTTCATCGGCCACCTTCACCAGCGCGAGCAAATCGTCTCCATCCACTTCGGCCAATTGCATGCCGTCTGCAAAATCCAAGCTCCTACCGTCGAGCACGCCTTCCAGAGGGCGCGCCACGGCGGGATTTGCCCGGTTTAGCGCGTCTTCCCAGGACAATTCGCGCAGTTGATTCACAGTTTCGCTCCAGATTTCAGTTGATGCAGGCTTTTGCATAACCATCCTTATCCAGCACGCGTTCAACATGCGGCAGCAGGTTCGGCTCGATAAAACCGGATTGCCGCGTGAATTCCGGATAGATCGCCAGCCGCTCGCGTAACTCGAATCCCTGAGCCTCGGTTTTCCTTTGCAGCCGCGCGATCTCTGGCCAGGCGGCCTCTGGATTGATGAAATCGAGCGTCACCGGAGAGATTCCGCCCCAATCGTTGATTCCGCCTTCCAGCAGCCGCGGAAAGTCGGCATAGCTCAAATTCGGCGGCGCTTGCAAGTTCATTTCCCCGCCTAAAATCAAGCGGGCTATTGCCAGCGTGCGCAACATTTCGTCGAGCGAAGGCTCTTCCATCGCCTCGAATCGCGTTCCCGGTTTGGCGCGGAAATTCTGCACGATCACTTCTTGGATATGCCCGTATCGCTCATGGATCGAGCGAATCGCAAAAAGAGAGTCCACCCGCTCTTCCCGCGTCTCTCCAATCCCGATCAAAATGCCGGTCGTGAATGCGAAACATAACTTTCCCGCCTCTTCGATGGTTCGCAAGCGCAGCGACGGAACTTTGTCCGGAGCATTCCAGTGCGCTTCCCCGCGCCGCATCAAGCGTGTGCTGCTGCTCTCCAGCATCAACCCCACGCTCACATTCGATTGTTTCAGCCGCACCAGGTCATCGGTTGCCATCAGGCCCGGATTCGCATGCGGCAACAGTCCGGAGCGATTCAGCGTCAATTCGCTCATCGCGGCAAGATAGTCAAGCGTGCGTGCATAGCCCAACTGTCGAAGCTCGTCAGCCGCTTCCGGAAAGAGCCGCTCGGGCTGATCTCCCAGACTGAACAACGCTTCTTTGCATCCAGCCCGCCGACCCCGCTCCGCCAGATCGAGCACTTCATCGGGAGTCATGAACCGGCCGCCGGGTTCGCCAGGATCCCGCCGGAATGTGCAATACCCGCAATAATCGCGGCAAAGACGGGTGAGCGGGATGAAAACTTTTTTCGAATAGCTGATCCTCCGCCCGTGAAATCGATCCCTGCGAGCCGCCGCCACTTGCAGAAGCGATGGCAGATCGGCGCGTTCCATCAGGAGAAGCGCTTCCTCGCGCGATATCCCACGGCCCTCTTCTGCGTGAGCCAGAATTGCATCCGATTTGAAAACGCCGGTCAGGGCCGCCATGCCTTTATTCCTTAATCCTTACTTCAATTGCATTCAATTTGTATGTCAGTTGTTCTCATCCGCCCGCGTATCTATTTTCACCAGCCGATTATAACTGTGTCGCGTTCAGCCCGGCAAAGAATTCCTGAAACAAAACCAGGATTCCCGGAGACACTGCGGAATGGAGTCCATCGGGAAGGCGCATACTTCCGCGTTTGCCGGCTCTCTTGTGTTAGAGGTGATCAGCAAGCAGCGCGGCCGCGCATCACTCGCTCGGCAACCGGTAATCCTTAAATAGCTCTCGCAGTTTCAGCTTCAGCATCTTTCCCGTCGCCGTCAATGGAATTTCCTCCACGAACACCACGTCGTCGGGAATCCACCATTTCGCCACCTTGCCCTGGAAGAAATCGAGCAATTCTTCGCGAGTCAATTCCATATCAGGCTTTCGCACCACCACCAGCAAGGGACGCTCATCCCACTTCGGATGCCGGCAGGCGATGCAAGCTGCCATCAGCACCGCCGGATGAGCTGCGGCAATTTTCTCGAGTTCAATCGACGAGATCCATTCGCCGCCAGACTTGATCACATCTTTGCTGCGGTCCGTGATCTGCACGTAGCCGTCCCCGTCGATCGTTGCGAAATCCCCGGTCGGAAACCATCCGTCCCGGAGCGCCGAAGCATCCTCGCGAAAATACCGGTCGATCACCCACGGGCCGCGAACCATCAAGTCTCCGCGAGCTTTCCCATCCCACGGCAATTCCTTGCCGTGCTCGTCCACGATTTTCGTATCCACGCCGAACAGCACCCTTCCTTGCTTCTCCAGCACCTTGCGCTGCATTTCCTCTGGCAGCCCCAGATGTTTGCTCAGTAGTTTCCCGATCGTACCGGCGGGCGACATTTCCGTCATTCCCCAGGAATGATTTACCTCCACACCCAATTCGTTAAGTGATTGGATCATCGACGGCGGACAAACCGCCCCGCCCACAACTGCGCGTTTGAACGTCGAAAATTTGCCGCCGCTGCTCTGCAAGTATTGCAATAGCCCGAGCCACACGGTCGGCACTCCTGCTGAAAATGTCACTCGCTCTGATTCCATCAGCTCGTAGATTGATTCGCCGTCGAGCTTTGCTCCCGGGAAAACCAATTTCGCGCCGACGAGCGGGGTCGAATACGGCAGTCCCCAAGCATTGGCATGAAACATCGGAACGATGGGCAGAATCACGTCTTGCCCCGAACATCCGAAAGCATCCGGCAGAGAAGTGGCATAAGAATGCAACAGGGTAGAACGGTGCGAATACAACGCGCCTTTCGGATTTCCGGTCGTTCCCGACGTGTAGCAAAGACTCGACGCCGCGTTTTCGTCGAATTCGGGCCAGTCATACTGGTCGGTTTGCCTCTCGAGTAAATCTTCGTAGCAGAGCAGCCCCAGCTTGGGTTCCTGCGCCATGTGCGCACGGTCCATCATCAGCACCCAGCCCTTAACATTCGGACATCGCGGAGCGATGCTCTCGACCAGCGGCAAAAAGGTCAGGTCGAAAAAGACGTATTGATCCCCGGCGTGATTCAAGATGTAAACGATTTGATCCTGGAACAACCGGGGATTCACGGTGTGGCATACAGCGCCCATCCCTGAGACACCGTAATATATCTCCAGGTGACGATACCCGTTCCATGCCAGCGTACCGATGCGGTCGCCCATTCCGACGCCCAACGCCCCGAGCGCATTTGCCAGCTTTTTCGCCCGCTGCTCGCACTTGCGATAATTGTAGCGGTGCAGATCGCCATCGATCCGCCGGGACACAATTTCGGTGTCGCCATGATAGCGAGCGGCATGTTTGATGATGGAAGAGATGAGCAGCGGCATGCTCATCATTTGTCCTCTTAGGGCCATAGTCATGTTATTTTGATCCGCGCTGCCGAGATCCTTTTAGGGGCAATCACTTTCTTGCAGGTTTTCGCTTCGGGTGCAAGAAGAATTGCAAGTGCACGCCAGGTTCTGCCAGCCACTTCCCTTCACCAATGATCTCGAGTTGCCTTAAGGAAAAATCCGTTCGAAATCTGGCGTCAAGTGTAAGATACGCGAACGAAACGGCAGTTTTGGAGTCAACCGTGCCGAAGCCTTCTCGTGGAATCATGGCTGCCTTTGCTGTCGCGCTGATCCTGGCGTTCTTTGGCTTGCAGGATTCCGCTGCCGCCCAATCCAAGCCTCCGCAAGCGAAGGAAACTCCCGAAAAACAATCCCCCCCGCCGGCTCCTGATCTGACCAGTCAGCCCACCCTGTTCGTGGTCGGCTATGCGCACCTGGACACCCAATGGCGATGGGAATATCCCCAGGTGATCAACGAATACATTCTCCACACCATGCGCGACAATTTCGATTTGTTTCCGAAATATCCTCATTACATTTTCAATTTCAGCGGCGCGAACCGCTACCGATTGATGAAGGAGTACTACCCTGCCGATTTCGCAAAGGTCAAAGAGTATGTCGCGGCCGGCCGCTGGTTCCCGGCAGGCTCCTCCATGGAAGAAAGTGACGTCAATTCGCCTGCCGCTGAATCCATCATCCGTCAAGTGCTCTACGGAAACGAATTCTTTCGCGGTGAATTCGGCAAGGCCAGCGCGGAATACATGCTGCCGGATTGTTTCGGTTTTCCGTCTTCGTTACCGAGCTTGCTCGCTCATGCCGGGATCAAAGGTTTTTCCACTCAAAAGCTGACCTGGCATTCTGCCGCACCGGTTGGCGGCCCCGGCTCGGTTGAAGAAACTGCCGCCGGCATTCCGTTTAATGTCGGCCTCTGGGACGGGCCCGATGGACGCAGCGTGATTGCCGCATTTAATCCCGGCCCTTATGACGGCGCAGTGAACGAAGATCTCAGCGCAAGCAACACATGGATCAACCGAGTCCAATTAAATGGAAAAGTGAGCGGACTCTTCACCGACTATCACTATTATGGCACTGGCGATATCGGCGGAGCCGCGCGAGAACCTTCCGTGAAATTGCTCGAGGCAATCGTCACAAAGGGAATGGGAATCATTCCGTCCCCGCGAAACAAGGACGAGGAATACGACGATTATGAAAAACGGATCGCCGCCCTAACCGGTCCCGAAGTCCGCGTAGGCAACGGCCCTCTGCACGTCGTCTCGTCCACCTCCGAGCAGATGTTTCTCGACATCCTGAAGACCAATCACACGGGCAGCCTGCCACACTACGCCGGCGATCTTTTGCTGATCGAACATTCGGCCGGATCGCTTACTTCTGAGGCGTATCACAAGCGATGGAACCGCAAGAATGAATTGCTGGCTGATGTGGCCGAGCGCGCCTCCGTTGCCGCCGCATGGCTGGGCGGCCGCCCTTATCCGCAGCAGCGTTTGAACGACGCCTGGACGCTCGTGATGGGCGGCCAATTCCACGACATCATGGCTGGCACCGCCACTCCTCAGTCCTACAACTACTCCTGGAACGATGATGTTCTCGCCATGAATCAATTCTCCGGAGTCCTCACCAGCGCGACAAGCGCGGTGGCCTCGGGCCTGGACACACGGGCGAAGGGAACGGCTCTTGTCGTCTACAATCCATTGAACATTGAACGCGAGGACGTCGTAGAGGCGAGCGTGTTGTTCCCGGGCGGCATTCCGCGCGCGATCCGCGTTCTCGGGCCGGACGGACAAGAAGTAGCATCCCAAATAGACGGAGAGCACGACGGCTCCGCGAGAATTCTATTTCTGGCGAAGGTGCCGTCCGTCGGCTATGCCGTTTACGACGTTCAGGCCGCTCCATCCGCGCCCTCTTCCGCGCTTAAGGTCACCGATTTTTCGCTGGAAAACGATCGCTACCGCGTTCAACTCGATCAGAATGGCGATGTCTCAAGTATTTTCGACAAATCCATCGACAAAGAACTGCTCCTTTCGCCGATTCGTTTGGCTTTACAAACAGAAAACCCGCATGATTGGCCCGCCTGGAACATGGATTGGAAGGACCAGCAGAAGCCGCCGCGCGCTTACGTTCAGGGTCCGGCCACAATTCGCGTCATCGAGAACGGCCCGGTTCGAGTCGCGGTGGAAGTAGACCGCGAAGCCGAAGGCTCGCGATTCATCCAGACGATCCGCCTTTCCTCTGGCGATGCGGGCAATCGCTTGGAAATTGGGAATGTGATCGACTGGAGGACAGCATCGACCGCTCTGAAGGCGGTATTCCCGTTGACGGCTGCCAATCCCGAAGCCACTTACAATTGGGACGCCGGCACGATCCAGCGCGGCAACAACAACCCGAAAAAATATGAAGTCCCCTCGCACCAATGGTTTGATCTGACGGATCAAAGCGGCGCCTACGGCCTCACGGTGCTTTCGGATTGCAAATATGGCTCGGATAAACCGGACGACAATACGCTTCGATTGACTTTGATCTACACGCCAGGCCTCGGCGGGGGCAATGGAAAGGATTATAGCGATCAGACGACACAAGACTGGGGACATCACGAACTCATCTACGGCATCGCAAGCCACGCCGGCGACTGGCGTCAAGAGCAGACCGACTGGCAGGCGTTGCGTCTCAATCAGCCGCTCATTGCCTTCGAAAGCCCTCAGCATCCGGGAGCACTCGGAAAAAGTTTCTCTTTGCTCCACGTGAACAACAGCCGTGTTCGCGTTCTGGCTCTGAAGAAAGCGGAAGCCACTGATGAAGTCATCGTCCGCTTCGTCGAAATGTCCGGCAAGCAGGAACAAAATGTTCGTTTGGCATTCCCTGCTCCAATCGCCTCCGCGCGCGAAATGGATGGGCAAGAGATGGCTCTATCCAATGCCACCGTGGAAAAAGGCGAGCTACTCACCGATTTCAGTCCCTATCAGCTTCGCACTTTCGCCGTAAAGCTTGGCGCAGCCCCTTGGAAAGTTTCCGCTCCTCAGTGGCAGCCCGTCACACTCTCGTTTGACCGGATTGTTGCGAGCTCCGACGGCACAAAATCATCGGGCGGTTTCGATGGCAATGGCCGGGCGTTGCCGGCGGAAATGCTGCCAGTCGTAATTCCCTACTCCGGCATTCGCTTCAACCTCGAACCCGCGACGGGCGAAAAACCGAACGCGCTCGCCGCCCGAGGTCAAACCATCATCCTGCCTGCTGGAAAATTCAATCGTTTGTATATTCTCGCCGCCTCCGCCGATGGCGATCAGAATGCGGCATTCAAAATTGGAAGTAAAACCGTCCACCTGACCATCCAGGATTGGAGTGGATTTATCGGCCAGTGGGACAATCGCACTTGGACAAAGCGAGAAATTCCGATCCCGTCCAGCCCGGGCGCTCCGGCACCGGGGCCGGGAACTCCTCCGAAAACGCAATCCGTGCTCGAATTCACTGGAAACATCACGCCCGGCTATATCAGGCGCGCGCCTGTGGCCTGGTTCGCTTCTCACCGCCACACCGCCGAAGGTGCAAACGAGCCATATTCGTACTCTTATCTGTTCGCGTATGAGATTGATGTCCCGGTGAATGCCAGGACGCTGACGTTGCCCGAGAACGACAAAATTCACATTTTGGCGATCACTGCCGCAAATGACGGCGATCGGGTGCGCCCCGCCCAACCTCTCTATGACACTCTGGAGCGCACCACAGAGCCGTAGACTCTGCGAAATAAATTCGATCCAGCAAATATGGCCGGAAAGCTTCGACGCGGCAATCGCGAAAGGAAAAACGAGTGAAATTAAGCGCTCCCCTGATCAAAGGCACGGTAGTCGCAGCGTTGGGCGGATTGCTGTTCGGCTTCGACACAGCAGTGATCGCCGGAACCACACATGCCCTCACCGCCCTCTTTCATCTCTCTCCCAGCGCGCTCGGCGTCACTGTCGCGGCGGCACTCTGGGGCACCATGTTGGCCGCCGCTCTCGCCGGGTTCGCGGGCGATCGATACGGCCGCCGCGACAGTTTGCGCATACTGGCGATTCTCTATCTCATCTCCGCTTTGGGTTGCGCCTTCGCCTGGAATTGGGATGCAGTTGTTCTTTTCAGGTTTATTGGAGGACTCGGCATCGGCGGCTCTTCGGTGCTCGCGCCGATGTATATCGCGGAAATCGCGCCGGCAAAGTGGCGCGGCCGTCTCGTCGGGCTGTTCCAAATCAACATTGTCACGGGCATTTTGCTGGCCTATCTCTCCAACTATGCGATTGGCCGGGCAGGGTTGGGCGCCCTCGAATGGCGTTGGAAATTTGGCATCGCCTCCATCCCGGCAGCATTGTTCTTTGTAATGTTATTCAGCATTCCTCGCAGTCCGCGCTGGCTGGCCAGTAAAGGCCGAGTGGATGAGGCGAGGCAAGTGCTCAAAGCAATCACGAACGAAAACTACGAGCAAGAACTCCAGGAAATTGTCGCATCCATCGACCTGGAGCACGGCCACGGGAAAGATTCACTTTTCACCTGGAAATACCGATTCCCAATTTTCTTGGCGGTAACCATCGCCATGTTCAACCAACTTTCCGGAATCAACGCGATTTTGTATTACTTGAACGACATTTTCGAGCGTGCTGGTTTCAGCAAAGTATCGGGGGATCTTCAGGCGGTGGCGATCGGGGCGACGAATCTGCTCTTCACACTCGTGGCCATGTCGGTGATCGACAAGATCGGCCGCAAGACTCTTTTGCTCGTTGGCGCCGTGGGAACGGCCGGATGCCTTGCGGGCGTCTCCGCAATCTTCTTGAGCGGTAAGCACGAAGGCATCCTGATCTGGCTGCTCGTTGGCTATATCGCGTTCTTCGCCTTTTCCCAGGGCGCCGTCATCTGGGTCTACCTAAGCGAAGTGTTTCCTACTCGCGTGAGGGGAAAAGGCCAAGGCCTGGGAACATTCACGCATTGGTTGATGAACGCCCTGATCTCCGGCTTCTTTCCGGTGATGGCTGCCGCGTCCGGCGCCTACCCCTTCGTATTTTTTGCGTTGATGATGGTGCTTCAGTTCTTCGTCGTCCTGTTCATCTATCCGGAGACGAAAGGCATTTCGCTCGAAGAAATGCAGCGAAAACTGAGCACCAGTTGATCTAGAACTCCGTGAATTCGTTCATTCACGCGAATAATTTCCGCCGGTGGGCAGTGGCTCTATTGATCTCTCTCCCTGTATTCGGCCGGAACATCGTCCTCCGGAACCTCTTTCGTCGTCACTTCGGACTGGTCTGGATCAAGCGCATTTTCCACACCGCTGATCGCTGCCGCCTCGTACGATTGCCCTTC
>JBGQGW010000175.1:0-8841 GCA_041497605.1 Terriglobia bacterium
CCGCACGCCATGATCCAGGAAAGTGCGAAACGCATAGGTTGTCTTGCAGCGCTCGAAGCCGATGCGCTTTTCCGCCCAGCGGCCATCATCGATCGCATGGTAAGGCTGAACGGATGCAATTACGCTCGAGCGGTGAAAATCTTCGAAATCCTGCGCCCGGACGTGCTGCGCATGCTCGATTCGCAGGCGGCGGTCGCGCGGGCCATCCTGTTTTTCCATCTCCGCGTAGGTGTCGAGCATCATGCGATTCGCCTTATCGCCAACCGCATGGACGGCAATTTGCAGGCCCGCGCGGTCGGAGCCCAGCGTCATTTTCAGCATGTTGCCGGGCGGGAACATCATGGCATTGGGAATGCCGGACGTGTTGGGCGCATCGTTGAACGGCTCGAAGAAAAGCGCCGTCGTGGAGCCGAGCGATCCATCGGAAAAGCCCTTCACGGCGCCCATTCGAATCCAGTTGTTGCCAAATCCGTGCATGATCCCCTCACGCGCCAGTGATTCCCAATCGGGCAGCGGCGTGATGCAATAGACGCGCGAGGTCAATTTGCCGGCAGCGAGAAGATTCTGGTAGGCACGGACGTCGGCGGCGCTGCTGATGTCGTCAAAGGAAGTGACGCCCAGGCGCGCTGCTTCTTGAAGAGCCGCTTCGATAGCCTGCTCGAGTTGCGCTTCGCTCGGCGGAGGTATGGCCTGAAACACCGACTCCGTCGCTGCATCTTTCAGCAAGCCCGTCGGATTGCCTTGCGCATCTTTCACGATTTCTCCACCGTTCGGCACGGGGGTATCGCGCGTCACGCCGGCGAGCTTTAAGGCAAGACTGTTGGCGAGCGACATGTGCCCGTCATAGCGACTAACGAAGACGGGATTATCCGGCGTAACCTTGTTGATCCATTCGCGCGTGGGAGGCGCGCCGCCCCAGAGTTCATGGTCCCAGTCGCCGTTGAGGATCCATTCGCCTTTGGGAATTTTCTTTGCATACTCTCCGATGCGGCGCGTGAATTCCTCGGGCGTGGCGGCGTCGCGCAATTGCACTCCACTGATCTGGAATCCACCGGTGCTAAAATGAACGTGAGAGTCGATAAAGCCAGGCAGCACAGTCTTCCCGCCGGCATCCACGACGCGTGTTTGCGGACCCGTCCAATTCTTGATTTCTGTATTGCTCCCCACCACGGCGATGCGGTCTCCCACAATCGCGAGGGCCTCGGCTCTCGGTTGCGAGGCATCCACAGTCCACACGCCGCCGTTGATCACCACAAGATCCGCTGGCAAGTGTGATGGCTCGCCGGCTTTTACGAGGCGAACAATTCCGAGTGGAAGGGACAGGAGAGCGAGAACCGCGACGGCTACAAGCAGAGTAAAAGAATGAGTTTTCATCATCGGCTCACTCAGTCTTACTTATGTGCGGGCGCGTTCGCGCTCAGGAAATCGTTCACAGTCTTGATGAAAAGGTTTGGCTGATCCACGAACGTCATGTGCCCGCTCTTCGGCAAGATCACCAGTTTCGAGCCGGCAATTTTCTCGTGCATTTCCTGGGAGAGAGAAGGATCGCATTCGTCATGGTCGCCGGCCATGATCAGCGTGGGCACATGGATGGTGTGCAATTGGTCCACGTATTCGACCGTCTCCAGGTTGCCGTCAATCACGTACTCGCCGTGCGAGCCCCACATCTCGCGATACAAATCCCAGGAAGTGACGCCTCCTTGAATGGGGTCATAATTCGGGTCGGGATGGTTCTGATAGAGATAGGGGAAATATCCCTCGCCCCAGGCCGCGATCATGTAGTCGGAGGTGTAGCGATTTTTCTCGTAATCCTTGCCGTGGCCGAATAGTCCTTCCCGTTCCATGCGATTGATTCGCTCGCGGATCTCCGGCGCCATTTTTTCCTTCATGCGCACGAAGACTTCGTTCATCTGCTTGGTGCTCGGGAACGTGCTGCCCAAAATCAATTGCGTCAAATTATTCTGGTATTTCAGGGCGTAGGCTTCGGCAAGCACGCCGCCGTAGGAATGTCCGAGAAGCGCGATTTTGCCCAGGCGCAGGCCTTGCCGCACGGCTTCCACGTCTTCCACCATATTCTCGACCGTGTAGCCCGCGGGGTCCTCGAGCTTTTGCGATTTTCCGGAGCCGCGCTCATCGATGAAGATCAGCCGGTGGTGCTGGGCCAGCGGAAGCAGATAAGGCAGAAAGTAGTCGTGCGAAGCACCAGGGCCGCCATGAACGATCATGAGCGGCGTGCCGCGTCCCACGGCCCAGTAATAGATCAACACGCCGTGGGATTCGACAAATCCTTCTCCGGCCGGATAGACGGCCGGCAATGGATTCCGTCCCGGCAACTGTGCCCAGGCGGGGCCGGCGGCGGAGATTGCGAGCAGGCACAGAAAAGCGAGCATGCCGATTTTCGTTTTCATCTGTTTCTCCTTGGAAAAGAAAGCTACCGCCGCTCAGCGTTCGCTCCAGCGGAGCTTATTGCGAAGGACCTCGAAGTAGGTCTTCTGCGGCGGACGCACCAGTTGAACTTTATTCCGCGCCTTTCGAATCACAACGCGGTCATTGATGAACAGTTCGACGCCCACTTGACCGTCAACTGTCAGGCGGCACGGCTCGTCGCCGGCAGCAAATTGAATTTCCACTTGCGCTGAATCCGAAAGCACCAGCGGCCGGTTGGTGAGCATGTGCGGGCAAATCGGCGTGATCACGAATGCCTGGTGGACCGGGTAAATAATCGGTCCGCCCGCGGAAAGCGAATAGGCAGTCGAGCCCGTGGGCGTGGCGACAATCAAACCATCGGCGCGAAAGCGGCCCACCAAATCGCCATCCACGAAAACGTCGAGGTCGATGATTCGCGCGAGATCGCTCTTCGTCACTACAGCGTCGTTCAATGCCTGATGGCGCGAAATCGTTTTTCCGCTGCGGACCACTTCCGCCTCGAGCATCATCCGCTCGCTGAGCCGATGCTTGCCGGCGAGAACCAGTTCGAGAAGCGGATACAGCTCGTTGAGGGTGACGCTGGTCAAGAACCCCAGTCCGCCCAGGTTTACAGGCAGGATGGGGACGGTTCGATCGCCCAGGAGCCGCGCGGCCGCCAAGAGCGTGCCATCTCCCCCAAGAACGATCAGCAGATCGATTTTCTTGGGCAGCTCTTCGCGCGACAGAGAAGCGACGCCAGGCGCGCAATGGGCCGCTGTCTCCGTGTCGCAAATCGCTTTAATGCCGCGCTCTTCGAGCCAGGCGAGCAAGGGGGGAACAACGGCGCAAATCTGCTCCTTATTCGGCTTGGAAATGATGCCGGCGGTGCGAATCATCGAGCTGGCGGGACTGTTCACTTGGGGGCTCATCTGGCCGCGCGCGGATTTTACTTTATCATTTGCCGCCGGGCGTGGAGAAAAAACTCCTGATTTCCCTCGGCCCCCGCAACCCGGCTCGGAATCACTCGTAATGCCTCGAGGCCCGCTTTTGCCGATGCGTTCCGGACGCTCTCAATGGCTCGATCGTGCAAGGCGGGGTCAAAAACGACGGCGCCTTTTGGGATGTCGCGGCGATCCAGCTCAAATTGCGGCTTGATCAAAATCAGAAATTCGGCTTCCGGCTTCGCTGAAAGAATGAGCGCGGGCAGGAGTTTCGCGACCGAAATGAAAGACACATCCACACAGACGAAATCGACCGCTTCGGTGATGGCTTCCGGTTTCAGGTAACGGGCATTGCACTCGATGGGGACAACGCGCGAATCCTGCCGGAGTTTCCAATCCAATTGATCGATGGTCACGTCCACGGCGTACACTCGTTTCGCGCCCCGCTGCAGCAGGCAATCGGTAAAGCCTCCCGTGGAGCTCCCGGCATCGAGGCAAGTTTTTCCTTCAACCGATATGCCAAAATCTTCAAGCGCGCCGGCCAACTTCAAGCCGCCGCGGCTCACATAGCGAACACGGTCGCCGGAAATCTCCAATTGCACATCGACGGCAATCAACGCCCCCGGTTTATCCGCGCGCTGTTGATTGACGCGCACTTGTCCGGCCAGAAGCAAAGCCTGGGCATGTGGAACCGTGTTTGCCAAGCCGCGCTCGACGAGCAGCGCGTCGAGTCTCTTCTTGGATTTGTTTGGTTTGGACTTTTCACCCATCGAGAGGTCTATGCAGGCCGGGAGGATCACGCGCGCCTGGCGATCAGAAAATCGGCGATCTGCCGGAGAGGCTCGGCGCGTACCCCGAAGGAGGTGAGTTCGTTCCTCGCGTTATGGGCCAGCTCGGCCGCCATTTTATGCGATTTCTCGAGCCCGAAAAGCGCCGGGTAAGTGGCCTTTTGCTGCGCCTGGTCTTTTCCGGCGGTTTTTCCCAGCGCGGCGGAGGATTCCTCGACGTCGAGAATGTCGTCCACCACCTGGAATGCCCAGCCAATGTTTTCGCCGAAACGGCGGATGCGCTCCACGTCGGGCTCGCTCGCGCCGCCGCACAGCGCACCCGCAACGACGCTGGCGCGGATGAGCGCGGCCGTCTTCGACCGGTGAATATATTCGAGGCCCGCAGTATCCACCAGCTTTCCTTCGGCTTCGAGATCGGCCACTTGGCCGCCGACCATGCCATTTACGGTCCCAGCCGCCGCCGCAATTTCCTGAATCACTTTCACGCAGCGCGCCGGATCCAGCGGGGCTTTGGAAAGGGATTCAAAAGCGATCGTGAGCAGGGCATCGCCCGCCAGGATTGCAGTGGCCTCGCCGAATTGCTTGTGGCTGGTGGGCCTGCCGCGCCGCAGATCGTCATTATCGAGCGCGGGCAGGTCGTCATGAATCAGCGAATAGGTGTGGATGAATTCGAGCGCGCAGGCGACGGGCAAAGCCGGCGTCACGTCGTCCAGGAAAGTGCGCGCGGCTTCGAGGCACAGGATGGGACGGATGCGTTTGCCCCCGGCGAAAACACTGTAACGCATGGCGCGGTGGATGGATTCAGGCTGCGTGCTCACGGCCGGCAAAAGCCGGTCGAGCGCGGCATCGACTGCCAGGCGATCTTGCTCGAAAAAGGTAGGTAGATTCATTCGCTCGTAAGTTTAGCTGAGGCAGCTCGCGGCGGGTGCGCTAGGAAGATTCTTCTTCCGGTTCGAACGGCTCCACTTCTATCTTGCCACCGGCCTTTTTCAGAAGGATTTCCACGCGGCCCTCAGCCTCTTCGAGCTGTTTCTGGCATTCCCGCGAGAGCTTCACGCCCTCCTCGAAAAGTTTCATGGCCTCGTCCAGGGAGAGGTCCGCGCTCTCGAGCCTCTTTACTACTTCTTCGAGCCGCGCGAGAGAACGCTCGAAGCCTCCCTTGGATTGTGATTCCGTGGGCTTGTTCGTCGCTGGATTCATGAATGCCTCTCGTTACCAACTGCTACAACGATCGCGCGCCAATCCGCCGTCACTGGCAGCGCCCACAATAGAAACTCGAACGCCCGCCTTGGGCGATTCGCCGGATCGGCTGCCCGCACCGGCGGCAGGCCTTGCCCTCGCGTCCGTAGACGCGAAGGATTTTTTCGAGCCCCTGGAACCACCACTCCGGATCGTGAAAATCGGGTGCAGGCCGGAGACAGCATACTAGCGCACGCTGGAGAACCGCAACAATGGCATTGTGCAGCCGGCGCGCTTCGGCGGAAGTCAGCCGGTTCGCCCGCCGGCGAGGGTTCAGCCGCGCGTGCCACAATGCTTCGCTGGAATAAATGTTTCCAATGCCCGCCAGGCGCGATTGGTCGAGCAAGAAAAGTTTCAGCGGCTTGCGGCTCGCGGAGATGAGCTCCTGAAGGCGCGCGGGGGTGAATTCGCGTGAGAGGGGATCGATGCCGAGCGACCGGATTCCCGGCAGATCGTCCGGCGCGGCAAGCCAGCGCACTCGTCCCAGGTGTCGAGGATCGACAAATCCCAGAGCGCCGCGGTCGAACTCGAATGCGACATCGATGTGTCCGGTCACTTTCCCCGAGTCGAACCAGACCAGTTGTCCGTCGAGCTTGAAATGCATCACGATGCAGCCGAGATCGAGGGACAGGAGCAGGTATTTACCCCGCCGATCGACTTCCACGATCCGCCGCCCGCGCAGAATGCGTTCCAGGGCCGCCGCCGCTTTCCCGGCTCCACGGCCGGAATAGGAACTTGCGGCAATCGAATGCAATACGCGGCATCTGGGAATCTGTTGGCCCACGACGAGAGGCCGCAGCGTTCGCGCAACCGCTTCGACTTCAGGAAGTTCAGGCATCCTTCGATCCGGGCTTTCGGTGTGCGCGGGTTAATGCGGAACTATGGGAGCGGTTTCACTGGGCAGCAATCGCAACCGGTGGACCCGCGCTTTAGTTTCGGCCGCATCGCTGAAAGGTGCGGGAAGCGCGTGACCCTGGTACCAGGGATCGAACTGATCCTGGTAATAAGGGCTGCCATACTGCCCCGATTCGCCGGTGGTAATTTCCATCAAGGAATTATCGAAATTCGACAAGTCCGCCACAAAGCGCATCGATGGTCCATGTCCGTGGCCCATCGCCTTGACGGTATCAATCGAACCGCTCTGCGCCATCGGACCAATGCTCAGAAATGGCCGCAGGAAACCGGACCGCGCCAGCGGGTGCGGAATGAAGAGCGGGTTCACTTCGCCCCAGTGCCAGCCAGTCCTGTCCGAATTGCGCGTCACAACTTGCAGTTGAGCCACCGCTTCATCAGCGCTGGCCATCAATAAATCATCGTAGGAGGTGAATTGGTGTGGCAGCCAAATCGCCGGACGATCGCGCAGCACGTTTTCGAGAAATACTTTGTCACGCAGCCAAACGCTTTCGTAAGGGTTGGTGAAGTCCCACCACTCGTAGATGCCCGCGTCACTGCCCAGATACGGCTTGAGTAAATTCTGGAACAGCATGTGCCGCGTGTATTCGAGAAAGGAAACCTCCACGGAATCCTGCTTCGCCAGCCCGTCGAAATGCGCGAGCCGCCGCACACATTCCCGCGCGCGCGGATCCCCCGGCGGGCGGGATTGCGCGGCCCGGACCAGTTGTTCGGCGAGGAATCGATCGGGGAGAGAAAGGATATCGGTCTGGATGGTATCGAAATCTTCGGGCTTCAAACCTTTGTGGTTTTCGAGTAATTCGTAAATGCGCTCGGTACGATAGGGGCTCAACCAGCGATTGGTGAGGAAGCCGTGATAGCCCGGCCCTACCGTCCGCGCATTGGCGGTGGCGATAATTCCTTCCGGCGGATTCAGTACCTGCGGCAGGTCATCAAAAGGTATGTAGCCGGTCCATTCATAGTCATCCGTGTCGCCAGGTACGGGAACGGAGCCGTCGCCATTTTTCCGGATGGGGATGCGCGCGGCGACGATGAATCCAATGTTGCCGTCGACGTCGGCATAGACGGCGTTCTGAGCCGGGCCGGGGACATGGCGCATGACGTCGCGAAATTCGCTCCAGTTTTTGGCGCGGCTCAGGAGTGGGTACCCGAAATCTATCGCGCCCGGTTGCGTGGCAGTCCAGCGCAGCGCGTAGGCACGAACGCCTTCGCTGCGGACGATCGGCCCGTGGCGCGTTTCGAACACGTCGAGCGCGTCATCCGGCCGGCCCTTCACATGGATCACTTCATGGCGCAACTTCGCGGCCACCCAGGCGCCATTGACGCGATATTCGAGCGGGTTCGTGGGATTGAACGTTTCGATGTAAAGGTCCTGTACGTCCGCGCCATTATTGGTGAATCCCCATGCGATGCGGTCGTTGTGCCCGATGATGAGCAGCGGCGTGCCGGGTAAATCGAATCCTTCCGCGTTGAAGCCGGGAGATTCCAGATGAACCAGGTACCAGATGCAGGGCACGCCCAGGCCCAGATGAGGATCGTTCGCGAGCAGCGGTTTTCCGGAATAGGTGCGCGAGCCGTTGACCACCCAATTGTTGCTGCCGACCATTGCGGGGATTTGCTCGTTGAATTGGGAGAGGAACTCTCGCGCTTCGATCCATTCGGGCGAAGGCGGGGTCGCCGGGACGGGCGCTGGATCGTAGCCGGCGCTGGACGCTGAGCTGTGAATTTCTGCCGGGTGGGTATCTCCTTTCTCCAACTCGCTGATCCCGGCTGAGGGCATTGCCTTGCCGCCGGCTGCCGGTGCACCGACGATGAAATGATCGAGTGGCGAATCCACGACATACAAATCCTTGGCGCGCTCCGGCCCCACCCTTTCCGAAATGCTCGCGTGATTCAGTTCCGATTTCCAAGTCGAGGTCAACGATTTCCACATATAGAGATTGATGAGCAGCGTGTCCGCCGGTGTCCACGGGCGTGGACTGTAACGCAGCAGGGTAAATTCGAGAGGCAGCTTTCCGGAATAGTCCTGGATGTAGCGGTTGACGCCGCGGGAATATGCTTCGATCAGCACGCGCGCGTCTGGATTCAACTCCAAGACGCCTCGTTCGGCAGCTTCTCGCAGCCCGAGCGTCCGGTTTTCGCGGTCGAGCTGGAGCGCTGCATCGAGCGGGCCAGGGCCGAAAATTTCTGCCAAGTCGCCGGCAGCGACGCGACGAAGCAGGTCCATTTGCCAGAGCCGGTCCTGCGCCATCACGTACCCTTGCGCCGTAACCAAATCTTCCAGCGAGTCGGCTCGAATTCGCGGCACTCCGTGCTGGTCGCGGTCCACCAGGACGGCTTGGTGGAGTTCCGGAATCGTGACGCTGCCATCGAGCTCGGGCAGCGGCCGGCGAAGGAGCCACCATCCAATCACCAGCGCGAGCCCGGCGGACAAAAGAAGTGCAGAGGCGAGGTAACGCAGAAATCGCACCAAATTAGTCGATCCTAATCCTCAAGATGCTCAAGAATTCCGGCGCGGAGTTTAGCCCAGCAATCGCTGCCAAGCAACCGGGACC
>JBGQGW010000176.1:0-8749 GCA_041497605.1 Terriglobia bacterium
AGCAGGGAATCGGGGACTGGTTTGCCGTCGCCATCGAGTACACGGCCCTGAATGGTGACACGTTCGCCGGTTACCCCGTTGCCGGCCAATGAATCCTGATTCAGCCAGGTTAAGCCGATCGAGAAATACGGGCCGACCGTTTGGGAACTTGTGGCGCGCAGGCTCATCTCAATTCTCCATCGGGGTGGCTTCGCGGCCGCTGAGGATAATGTCAAAGCGGTAGCCGAGAGCCTGCTCGGGGATTGTGGTTGCCCAATCAAAAAGTGAAATCAGGCGATCGCGAGCCTGCTCATCCGCGGTGGAATTAAAAATCGGATCGAAGGGAAGCAGAGGATCGCCGGGAAAATACATTTGTGTGACGAGGCGCGTGGCGAACGCCGGACCGAAGATCGAAAAATGAATGTGAGTGGGCCGCCAGGCATTGTAGTGATTGCGCCAGGGGTATTCTCCCGGGCGGATGGTGACGAAGCGATAGCGGCCTTCGGAATCCGTGAGCGTGTGGCCGCATCCCGTGAAATTGGGATCGAGCGGGGCATTGTGCTGGTCCCGGCTGTGAAGATACCGCCCGGCGGCATTGGCTTGCCAAATTTCGACGAGCGTATTCGGCACGAATTTCCTATTCTCGTCGAGAACTCGCCCGCTCACGATAATCCGTTCACCCAGGGGCTCGCCCGAATGCTGGCGCGTCAGGTCGAAGGCCTTTGCATCCACGGTTTCTTTGCCGAAGGAGGGACCGGTCACTTCCGAAAGCGTGTGGGGCATATAGACGAGAGGCTTCGTGGGAGCGCGCTTCAGGGAGGACGCATACAGAGGAAACAAGTTCTCCGGCTGCGTTCCTGGAACAGGCCTTCGGTATCCCGCGATGTTAGACATTCCGTGCTCCTCTTTCTATCTTGTGGCAATCCGCAATTCTCGCAGGCCGCGAAGCTTCACTCGGCACTGGCAGCGACTCCATGCGCCGCTGCTGTCCGGGCGTGGAGGTCGCGCAGCGCGGCCAGCTCTGCCGCCGAAGGTTCCGGCGTAATTTCAACATTCGAAGCGACCCGAAGCGCCCATCCGGTGGCTTCCTTGACCTGATCCACCGTCGCGCCCGGATGAAGCGACGTCAGGACGAGTTCCCGGGTGGATGGATCGGAGACCAGAATGCCCAGATCCGAAATGACGGTTGTTGGCCCTCGACCACGCCCCCTCGATGGACCGGTTCCGATTTGCTGATCCGAGAAACCGGAAGAGGTTACAAAATCCAGTTTATCAACAAAAGACCTTTTGCTGTGTTTGAGAATGATGGCGACTTCTTTTGCCGCGGTGACAATTTCCGGCGCGCCTCCCGCGCCGGGCAGCCGGACTCGCGGCGCACAATAAGTGCCGCCGATCACAGTGGTATTGATGTTTCCGAATTTATCGATCTGAGCCGCGCCGAGAAAACCAATATCCACGCGGCCTCCCTGAAGCCAGTAGCGAAAGATTTCCGGAACCGAAACCACCGTATCCGCCGTCTCGGCCAGTTCACCGTCGCCGATCGAAAGCGGCAGGACGTGCGGCTTGGCACCGATGGTCCCGGACTCGTAAATCAAGACCACCTCGGGGGCATGAGTGATCCGCGCGAGATTCGCCGCCGCACTGGGCAGGCCGATGCCAACAAAGCAGACGGTGCCGTTCTTGAGTTTGTGAGCAGCGGCGATGGTCATCATCTCGCTGGGAGAATATCTCAATTCAGACACGGCTGTTCACCTTAGTTCCGGCTTCGATGCTGCGCCGGTAGCTTGCAAAATCGGGGGTCCGCAGAATGTGCTGGTCGATCCAGGCAAGGAACGTATCGCGATCGCGAGAAATTGCGTCCCAGGCCAGGCAGAAGGCGTTGTCGCGCTTGTAATAGCCGTGGGCGTAAGAGGGATGCGCGCCGCCGGGCTCCACGCAGATGCGGGAGACTACCCAAGCCGGCAAAACGCAGGCGTTCACAGCGGCTTTGAAATCGTCGACCACTTCCTCGACGGTCACGATCAATTTCCTGGCGGCCAGCGCCGCCTCCTTCTGGATCCCAATGATGCCGTAGATCAGCACATTGCCTTTTCGATCGGCCTTCTGTGCATGAATGATGGTGACATCCGGATTGATCGCAGGGGTGGCCGTCAACACTTCACCGGTGAAAGGACAGGTGATGGACTGAATCTTCTTGTTGTACTTGGGCAACTCGGAGCCGACATAGCCGCGCGTCACGGCGAAAGGCAGGCCGGAGGCGCCTGCCTGATAACGTGCCGCCATGTCCGCGTGGCTGTGCTCCTGAATTTCCAGAGGAACCGGCCATCCGGTTTGGATGGCATCGCGGAAACGGTGCAACGAACCGACTCCGGGATTGCCGCCCCAGGAAAAGATCAGCCGGGAAGCGCATCCCATGCCGATCATCTGGTCGTAAATGAGGTCCGGCGTCATTCGGACGAGAGTAAGATTCCGGCGGCGCTGGCGGATAATTTCGTGGCCAGCGGCGAAAGGGATGAGATGAGTGAATCCCTCAAGCGCCACGGTATCCCCGTCATGAACGAGGTCCGAGACCGCATCACGCAATGAGACGAAAGCAGGCACCGCCCCCTCTCGGCCGTTTCGAAGGGCCCAAAGCCAGAGTGCAGAAGAATCCGAGGGAATCTATGCAACGGGAGGGGCGGGAAGTCAAGGCCGATTATCGAAATAGCGTGCGTATATCGGACGACTCGTGTATGCTCTCCGGCTTCTGTTGCCCAGGTGAGGGAGATGCCAACGCCTCGCGCCGAATTGCCGACGAGCCAGGAAAAGCCGGCTAGCATTGGGACGCATACTATCCGGCCCACAGAAAAAGCCGTGGCGCCGTCCGAGCAGATCAACGCTCTCACCGGCGATCCCAACTTCATGACCTCCCTGGCCCGGGGGCTGGCAGTGATCCAGGCTTTCTCCGAGCGAAAAACTCAGCAGACTATTTCCCATCTGAGCGGCAAAACGGGCCTTTCCCGCGCCGCGGTGCGCCGGTGTTTATACACGCTGGTGAAACTCGGATTTGCCGGTTCCGATGATGGCCGGCATTTTTTTCTTCGACCGCGAATCCTAGCGCTGGGCCATTCCTATATCTCTTCCATGCCTTTGGCGACGGCGGCGCAGCCGGTGCTGCAGCACCTGAGTCATTTACTGCACGAATCCTGCTCGATCGCGACACTTGACGGCGACGACATCGTCTACATCGCTCGCGTGAACGTAACCCGAATCATGTCGATTGACCTGGGAGTTGGCAGCCGGTTGCCGGCGTCCTGCACTTCCATGGGGCGCGTCCTGCTGGCGAATCTGCCGGCGGAAGATCTGGAGGCATATCTCGGGCGCGTCAAGTTCACTCGCTACACCGAGCGCAGCATTACAACCGCTGAAAAACTGCGGCAGATGCTGGGCCTGGTCCGGCGCAACGGGTTTGCGATCGTGGATCAGGAACTGGAACAAGGTCTGCGGTCCTTGGCCGTCCCGATTCAGAGTCCGAATGGCAGAGCAGTGGCGGCGCTCAATGTGGGAACGCACGCGCAGCGGGTGTCCATCCAGAACCTGCAAACGAAATTTCTCCCCCATCTGCGAGCTGCGGCACAAGAGCTCAGCATGCTGCTGAGATGAAGGATGCCGGGCGATTGGGGAGACAGGGAAGGCCGTGGATGAACGATCCGTTCCGAAACGAGTGTAACTCATTATTTTCGGGGCCAGAAGAATGACGAGGGATGAATCACGGCGCTACGAACGGACGCTCATCACCATTCTTTTCTTTTCGTGGGGCACGGTATTCCTGGACCGGATGTCGCAGCTCTACCTGGCGCCCTACATCGCTCCCGAATTTCACCTGACGCTCGAACAAGTGGGAATGCTGGCTTCGGTGCTGGCGGTCACCTGGGCGCTTTCGACGCTGCTATTCGGAGCCATCTCGGACCGATTCGGGCGGCGGAGGATTTTGATCCCCGCGGTATTCGCTTTTTCAGTTCTCTCGTGGCTGTCGGGAGTGGTGCACAGCTACCATCAACTTTTGCTGGTGCGCGCGCTGATGGGAATAGCGGAAGGACCGGCGTGGTCGATCATGACGGCGCTGATCGAAGAATCGTCCGATGCATCGAGGCGCGGGCGGAATATCGGAATCGTGGTGAGCGCGGCGGGGCTGGTTGGTCTGGCCGTTGCGCCCGTACTGACGACACAAATCGCGGCCCAGTTCGGCTGGCGCTGGGCGTTTTTCGTGGCGGGCATTCCCGGATTCGTGACGGGTCTGCTGATCTGGAAATTCGTGCGAGAACCGAAACGAAGTTCCGATCCAACGATGCACGGGCGCGCGATTCAGTTCAGAGATTACCTTTCCATTTTGCGGTACCGGAATATCTGGCTGTGCTGCGCGGGGGCGGCCGGGTTTATCTCCTGGTTGTTTCTGGAAAATGTGTTCGCTCCACTGTACATCACCAAAGTGGCCCATCAATCTGCAACGACGGCCGGGTTTCTTCTCGGCGCGTCGGGGCTGGGGACCTTCTGTTTCGGGCTGCTCTTTCCGGCGCTTTCCGACCGATGGGGGCGCAAGCCGGTGCTGCTGTTGATTGCGGCGATGGCTACTTTCGTGCCGCTCTCACTTTTGGTCTCGCCGCTCTATTCCTACCCGTGGCTGCTGGCGGGGATCTTGTTTTTGATGAACACGGGGCAAGGCATTCCGTCGCTGATCATGGTGTTAGTGCCGACGGAGAGTGTTCCGGCGCAGTTTGCAGCGACGGCGATCGGCCTGACGACATTAACGGGAGAACTCGTGGGCGCGACGCTGGCGCCTGTTCTAGGAGGGGCGCTCGCGCAATTGCACGGGCTGGCCGCTCCTTTGTGGATGTCAGCCGGTGGAATGGTTCTGGTGTTTGTGATGACACTGTTCTTGAAAGAGACCGCGCACGTCCGGAGAGAGCAGGAAGAGCTTCTGGCCGCGGCCGTGGATTGAGCGGGTGAGGGAATCAGCCGGAAAGAGGAAATGATTTAAATCGGAGTGAAGCCTGGGCTTGCATTCAGAAATCATGGATGAATTGACGGGAGGAATCGAATGAGCAAGAAGAGACCGGTGGTGTTGTACGGAGCGAATGGATTTTCGGGGCGCCTGGTGGCTGAATTTTTGCGCGAATACAACGTGCCATTTATCGCCGCCGGACGAAACCGCGCAAGGATCGAACAGGTGATGAATCACGTTCCGGGAATCGAGAGGGCGGACTATGAAATCGCGGAAACCGGCGGCAGCGTTGACGATTTGGCGAAATTGTTTGCAGGAGCGAAGGTTGTCTGCAATACGGTGGGCCCGTTTCTCTACAATGGCCGGCGAGTGGTGGAAGCCAGCTTGAAAGCGGGATGCCACTACCTGGACATTGGCGGCGAGCAGGGCTGGCTGCGAGAGGTGGAAGAAAATTGGGGAGCAAAGTTTGCCGAACGCGGGCTGCTGGTGGCGCCGGCGACGGCCTACATGTCGACCCCGAGCGACATCGCCGCCCATCTTTGCCTGGAACAAGCGAACATCGACACTCTGGAAATCATCACGATGTTCAATGGCATACCGACATTCGGCTCGACGCAGACAATTTTTGCAGCGATTCCAACCGAGGCGTACTACCTGGAGCAGAATCGCTACAAAGCGTGGCCACGCGCGACCGCGTTTGAAGCCGTGGTTCCCGGAATGCTCCGAACGCAACTGGTGCTGCCCTGGGGCGGATTTCCGCATCCTGTCTGGTACAAAGATCACCCGCAGATCGCGAACGTAAGAACCCTTGGCGGGATTTTCGACCGGCAAATCATGGAAAACATTGCGGCGACTGAAAAGTATTATGAAAAAGAGATTCGGCCACTGCCGCAGGAGGAACAAACACGCAAGCTGGCCGAAATGGCCAATTCGGTGCAGGCGGGAACGCCTCCACGAGAGAACACGCGCGAGCAGCGCACGGTTGATGTGGTGGTGGGCCGCGGCACTACCGATTTTGCCCAGTGCGTAATCTTCGGGACATGCGCGTACCGGCAGACGGGATTGCTGCAGGCGTATGCGGCTCACAACCTGGTTCACGCGGCGCCGCGCAAAGCGGGTTTTGCTTCGGCTTCGCAGGCATTTGGCCATCGGGAGTTGCTCAGAGTTCTCGAGAGCCATGGCCTGGCGAAGGCCAAAATTAATTGAGCGGAGCGGTGGCATGCAGGCGATAGGCTATTTCGATAAGGGAGCCGAAGCGCATCCGGACCGAATTGCTTTGATCGATGGCGGCGTGCGCTATTCCTATCGAGAGTTGAAAGCGTTCACGCACGGGATCGCGAAGGCAATGTGGGCGAGCGGTTTGCGTGGCGAGGAACGCGTGGCGATCTATTCGATCAACGATGCCCGCGTTCTGTGTTGCATGCTGGGCTTGATGCGCGCCGGCGGGGTGTGGGTGCCGATCAATTATCGAAACGGGCTCGACGCGAATGTGCAGTACATGAATTACGCGGGTACGAGCTGGCTTTTCTATCACAGCAATTTCAGCGAACAAGTGGGCGAGATCCGGCGGCGCGTGCCGACGCTGCGCCATATGGTCTGCATTGACGCGGAAGATGGCGGGAATCCTTCGCTCGAATCCTTTATGAAAAGCGGGGCAGGAACGGAGGAGATCGATTGGGGAGATGCTCGCGGAAACATCGATCGACTGGTGGGACTGGTTCCCACCGGAGGAACCACTGGGCCGGCGAAGGGCGTGATGGTGACGAGTCTCGCGTGGGGAAGCATGACCGAAATGGCGAGCCACTATTGGAGATGCGAGGACATTGAACCGGTGTGCCTGAGCACGGCGCCGCTTTCCCATGCGGCGGGGGTGGTAGCTTTCGCGATGTCGGCGCTGGGGGCAACCAACGTGGTGATGCCGGGATTCGAGGCGCTGGAAGTTCTACGCAATATCGAGCGCTATCGCGTGACGCATTTGTTTCTGCCTCCGACGGCGTTTTATGCGCTGCTCGGACATCCCATGGTCCGCAATTTCGACTATTCGAGCCTGCGGGTTTTTTTGCTGGCTGGTTCTCCGGTATCTCCCGACAAGCTGAAAGAAGGGGTGGAAATTTTCGGCCCATGCATCTGCCAGAGCTATGGACAAACGGAAGCGCCGATGCTGCTCACTTGGCTGGACGCCAAGATGCTCGCGGCGGCTGCCTGTGGAGATCATCCCGAACGGCTGCGAAGTTGTGGCAGGCCCACGTCGGCGGTGCGGCTGGCGGTGATGGACGATGAGGGGAATATTCTTGCGCCGAATCAGCCGGGAGAAATCGTGGCGCGCGGATCACTGGTGACGGCGGGTTATTACAATCTTCCGGAAGCGACCTCGGAAATACGGACTCATGGCTGGCACCATACCGGCGACGTGGGCTACCAGGACGAAGACGGATATTTCTACATCGTGGACCGCAAGAAAGACATGATTATCACCGGCGGGTTCAACGTCTACTGCGCCGAAGTGGAAGCGGGAGTGATGCAATTGCCGCAAGTGCGAGACTGCGCGGTGATCGGCGTGCCGGACGATAAGTGGGGCGAAGCAGTGAAAGCGATTGTGGTGCTCCGGTCGGATACGAGATTGAGTGAGGAACAAATCATCGCGCATTGCAAAGTTTGCCTGGGAGGCGTGAAGTCGCCGAAAACCGTGGAATTCGTCAAGGAGATTCCGAAAACACCGGCGGGAAAAGTGGACAAGAAGTTGCTTCGAAAGCCTTATTGGGAAAGAAGAGAGCGCAGCGTTCATTAGTTAGAGGGCGTGCCAGGCGGGAGGCCGCCGGACGGAGAATCGTGAAAGACGACGTATTCATTCTCGGGATCTACAGCACACCAGTGGGCCGCTTCTTTGATAAGTCTGCCAAGGAACTGGTGCGAGCGGCGTATCTGGGCGTGCTCGAAGACGCGCGGATCAATGGTGGATCAATCGGGCACGTCTGGTTCAGCAACATGATGCTCGATTTTTGGGGGCAGCCGAATGTCCGCGGACAAGTCTGCTTGCTGCCGCTGGTGGAGGAGGGCTTGCTGCCCTCCGGAGTGGCGACGACAAATGTCGAAGCCGCATGCGCCAGCGCCAGCCTGGCGTTCAACGGCGCGTGGAAGGACATTCTGTCCGGGCAGTGTGAGCTTTCGCTCGCGATCGGGATGGAAAAGATGCACGACCCGGCGCGCCGGCAGGAATTTTTTGTGAGGCTCGAGAAGGGCACGGATTTCCTGGACCCGCAAGGGTGGATGGAGCTATATCAGCGAATGGCTGCGGATTGCGGCTCGCGATTCGAGAGAAGCCCGGACCGATCGATCGCGATCGACATCTATGCGCTGTGGGCGAAGACGCATATGGCGAGCTACGGGACCACCGCGCGGCAAATCGCCTGCGCCGCCGCGAAGAATCACACGAACTCAACGGGGAATCCGCGGGCGCAATATCGTTTTCCCATGGATGTGGATGCGGTGCTCGCGGACCGCATGGTGAGCGAACCCTTGACGCGCGCGATGTGCGCTCCGATTGGCGACGGGGCGGCGGCCGCTTTGCTTTGCTCCGGCGATTTCCTGCGGGGCTTGCCGACCGAGGCGCAGCGCCGGGCGGTAAAGATTCGCGGGCACGCGGTGGCCGGCGGGCGTTTCTATGCATCATGGGAAGACGAGCGCGCGCCGGTGCTCGCGGCGAGACGCGCGTTCCACATGGCGGAGATGAAACCTTCCGACATCGATCTGGCCGAAGTGCATGACGCGACTTCTTTCGCGGAAATTCAC
>JBGQGW010000177.1:0-8681 GCA_041497605.1 Terriglobia bacterium
CTCTGCGGTCGCCCTCCGGGCTCCCTGCGAGCCCTGCCAACGTCGAAAACCAGGAGCGCAAAGTGTAACGGATGTCCTGACACACGGCGTAACGCATGTCTTGACACCCAACAGCTGAAGCCGGCCCCTACAGTGCTGCAGGGATAACGACTGAGCAGATGGCTTTGGAAGAGTCTCGAAAGCGCCATGGCGGGGAGCCCAGGCGTCTGGGTGCGCGCTGATGGAATGTCCGTCAAAAATGAAAAGGCCCGGCTGCGGGGGTCGGGCCAAGGGCATTTCTGTCAGCCGTTGAAGTTAGCACGGGACTAGCCTCGCGCAAATGGGAAGAAATTCTCATGCCGGACGGGAATGGATTCCCGTGCTTGAGAGTCACGATAAATACTTGAAAACACAACATTTGTACTGAAGCCACCAATTCCCTGTTTTCTTCACCTTCACTCATGCGAGGTGGTATTGGGTGCGGCTATTGGGAGGACATTCGCTTGAATACGGACCGGCCGAGAAGATCCTTGGCGACCAGGAGGCCTGAAGCACCGTGAAGACCGGGCCCGGGATGCGTAGATGCTCCAATGTGGTACAGACTCCCAATTGGGGTGCGATGGCTGGGCAGACCCGGGAGCGGGCGCCAGAGGAAAAATTGGCTGGGGTCGCAGGAACCTGCGTAGGGATCGCCTCCCACCAAATTAATATTCGTGCGGGCCAAATCGGCGGGAGAAATTACGACGCGCTTTTTCATGGCCGAGGTGAGATTCGGAATCTGACGCTCCAGTTTTTGAATGATGCGATCGGCGAAACGTTCGCGAAGCGATTCGGTCCATTCTCCATCGCCGGTTTCCAGTTTTCCCGCAGCGTCACCCGTGGGACGGCTGGGAAGTTCCTGAAGCTGAATCCAGAAAATCCAAGAGCCTTTTGGGCAGCGGGATGGATCAACGGCGACGGGTTGGCCGAGCACGATGGTGGGATCGGCGGGCAGGAGGCCTCGTTCGGCCTCGTTCACGGCGCGCGAAACGCCGTTGAGTCCGTCACAAACGTGGATGATGGCCGTGCGCTCGAATCGCGCGGCTTCGCTTTGCCAGCGTGGCGGCTCCGAAAGTGCGATATGAATCTGCATGTCGGCCCGGCCGTAGCGGTATCGTTTTGTATTTTTGGTAACCCAGTCCGGGACGTAACGCGAATCCAGCAGCGAAAGATAAAGCTGGTTCGGCGTCACATTGCAGATGACGGCGCGGCGCGCTTCGATCACCTTTCCCATCCGGCGGACGCCCACCGCGCGGCCGTTGCGAACCTCCACACTTTCCACATGCGCATCGGATTCGAGCGTTCCGCCGCGATCCTGAATCAGTTTTACGAGCGCGTCCGCCAACCGCGCTCCCCCGCCCTTCGGCACGGGCATTCCTCCCAACTGCAACGCGACGGCAATCAGCTTGTTCATGTAGCCGGAGGTGGAATTGTCGGGCCCGAGACCCGTGTGCAAGACCCACGGCGCGAGAAGCCCATGAATTTTCGGAGAGCGGAATGTACCGGTGAGCCAATCGCGGCTGGTGCTCAGCAACTCCGAGCCGAATTCGAGCGATCCGCGCACGCGCATGCGGCGAAGCCACTTCCCCACCAGACGCGCGCCATCCCAGGACCATATTTCCGTGCCGAGCAAACCGAAGGCAAGCTCCGCCTTACCCAGGAAAGTTTCGACTTCGCGAGCCCAGGCGGCGCCGTCTCCCTCTGCGTGACGCTCAAATTCCTCCTGATTCGCGGCTGGCGCCGTGGAAAGAAACGCCGAGCTGCCGTCTGGAAAAAGAGCCGCCGTTGGATATTCGGTGTTCAGATATTCGAGCCCGCGAGACTCGAGATCATTCTTCAGGATTCGGAAGGATTCGGAGCCGGTGAATAGGGGATGCCACGCGGAGTAGACATCATGCACGAATCCTGGCCCGGTGATCTCCGCCGTGCGGATGTTGCCGCCGAACCAGGAGTTGCGCTCAAGAACACAAACTTTCCAGCCCGCTTTGGCCAGGAGCGCCGCTCCCACAAGGGAGTTTATCCCGCTGCCCACAAAGATGGCGTCAAAGGTACCGGTCATGAGAGGTTTACTCAGGAGCGAGGCACTTGAGCGGCGCGCGCCTGATCGGAATTCCCTTTCGCGGCTCGTTCCATTTCTTCCAGAAGTTCGGCGGTCGTGACCACGCGGCCGAAGAACAGATCGATATTCTTGAGCGTGGCCTGATGCATGGCCTCGTCGAACGTGGCATTGGTGTCGCTGGGAAAAACCACCTGGTAGTCGCGCATAAACGCGGAGCGCGCGGTGGATTCGCAACAGACGTTCGTGGCCGTGCCGGTGATGATGATCGTGTCGATCTTGTGATAGCGCAGGATGGCGTCGAGTTCGGTCTCGAAGAAGGAATCATACTTGTGCTTGACGATGCAATATTCCGAGGAACCTTCGCGCGGTTGCATCATCCCGGGATACATCTGGAAGCTTGGATCATTGCGCCACAGGGTTCCCTGGGCGATGACGGGGAATTTTTTCAGCATCAGGCCGCCGATGGGAGGACGGTGATCGGACTGCGTCCAGATAACGGGCATGGAGTGTTCGCGCGCGAAGTTGATCAGCTTTTCAAGCAACGGAATCATGGCGCGCGCGGGAGGCGTCTCAAAGGCCGCCCCTTCCGCCACGAAGGCGTTCTGCATGTCTATGACCAGCAGCGCCGTGCGGCGAGGATCGACGCGGAAGAACGGTTCCCGTTGCGTGTTCGAATCTTGAGTCATATGAATCCGCCTGCTTCCGGCTGGCGCGCGGGGTGTGGAAATCGTGAACCCGGCTAGCGCTCCGGCTTCTTCCAGATATCGCGTTCGTGCATCAGTTCGATTTGCTTTTTGGTCACTTTTTCGTTGTATTCGGCATGCTTCATCGGCTCGCGATTCAAATACAGATTCTTGGGATAGATGGGCTTCTCGTAGACGATCTGGTAAAGCTCGGTGCGAAGGTCTTTCATCCAATTATCCCACTTGGCGCGCGCGCGATGATCGCGCAGGGCTTCGACATCAATCACGCCCGCGACGTAACTCGATCCGCCGCTGTATTCGAGCTTGCCGACCTTTTGCCCCCGGTAATTGAAAATGTAGGAGTGTCCGCCAAAAGTATCGATGGGCGTTGTCTCTTCGGGAAAAAGGTAATAGGTGCCGACGTTGGGAGCGACGATGTACATATTGTTATCCAGGGCGCGTGCCGCGCTCTGGATTTCAAAGTAATCGTTGCCGGTGCCCGGATGGGGGTACGACGCGCGATAGACAATTTCCGCGCCGTTCATCGCCAGGGCTCGGGCGTTCTCCGGATACGATCCTTCGTTCGCCATCATGATGCCCATCCGCCCGATTTCCGTATCCACCACGGGCCAGAATGCCTGGAGATTACGGCCATATTTCTCCACCCACCAATCGTAGATGTCATGCGGGCAAACCGAATGTTCCACCGGCCACAGAGGTGACACTTTGTAGTGCTGCAGGATGATTTCGCCCTTGGGATTGACGATGAAGCCGACGTTGAAGAAGCGATCCTTGATGTCGGGATGCTTCGCCTTGGCCTGCGCCATGATGAAGCAATCCCATTCCCGCGCCAGTTTGCCGATCTCTTCGGTTTCTTCGCCGGGAATATCAATGGCGCATTCCCGCGCGAATTTCACGTGATCCATGTCCAGCACTTCGTCATTAAAAGCCTGCAGGGCGCCTTCCGGGATCGCAATCAGCCGAACCGGAAGACTCAAGCTGGAAAGCCAGCTTGCCGCTTTCACCAGGTGCTTCAAATGTTCGATATTTATTTTGATGTCTTTGCGGGAACGAATGCCGCGAATTGTAGGTACCAAACCAACGGCGGTGTACGGTTTGATCATCTGTCTGTTTCCTGATGTGAAGAGAGTCGCGATTTGCCGCTGCCGCCGGGCGCAATTCCCGGGCCGCGCATGGCGGCCCGGGCTGTGCCATCAAGTTTCAGAATTAACGAAAACTCTAGAAGTTGAGGCGGAACGAGAGTTGCATCTGCCGCGCCGGCGCCGCATATTTCGGCGAGCCAAACGTGGGATTGGCCGGACTCGAAATACCATCCTTATAATGCTGCGGTATCGGCCCCAGGAACGTGGGGTTTCCGTACACGTGGTCGATATCCACAACGTTAGCCCGGTTGAACAAATTGAACACCTCGAGGCTAAGCTCCCCCTTAAATCGTTCGCTGAATGGGATCACCCGCTGCAGGCGTACCCCCGTGTCGTAATCGGAGTCGCCGGTATAGGTGTTGCGGCCGATGGTTCCGACGCGATCGGAGAAAGGATACTGATCGCCGTTCACGTCGAAGCCGGTCCAGATGGTGTAGTAGCGCGGGCTCTGCAGTGTGGTCAACACCGAGAATTTGAAATTACGCGCCACCACATTCCAGGTGGAAGGCGTTTCGGTGAGCAGGGCCATCGTGAAGCGATGCCGGATATCATTATCGCCACGGGCCTTGTCCAACTTGGTGTTGAGGTAGTTATACGGTGTGTTGCCCAATTGGACGTCGGTGGCGATATCGAGTGACTTGGAATATGTGTAATTGGCGAGGATGCTGTAATGTTGCGAAAAATTTTTCCGCAAGCTGAGTGTGCCGCCGTTGTAAATCGACCAGCCCGTGGGGGCGACGATCAGGGAAAATCCAAAATTGGGATCCGCCGGAGTGAAATTTTGAACGCCACTGGGAGTGGTGCCGGCAGGAATGCCATTGATGCTGTCGTAGACGGGGAGATGCGATGCATGAACATACTGGTATCCGACAGTCAGGAAAGTATCCTTGGCAATCTGATTTTCGATCTCCAGGCTGGCCTGCATGGCGTTCGCATTTTGAAATTTCCTGATGGCATAGCCGAGCGGAAACTGATTGAGCGGGGCGGCAGGGTTCGCGGGAGATGGATAAATCCCATTGTGCGTGAAGTTGCTGAATGCGGCGGACGCCCCGAAGGGACCCGAGATTCCCACCGCGCCGGAAGCTCCCGTCCCGATCAGTGATTGCGATGGATTGGCAAATGCCGGAAGCAGCGGTTGATTCATGTAAGTGAATTCCGATGCCCCGATCCAACTCACCAGGATGTCGCTGTAATCGAACGGACCGTAAAACAGCCCGGTACCGGCGCGGACCACGGTTTTTCCACCGCGCAGCGACCAAGCCACGCTGGCCCGGGGCTGAACGTTTCCATAATTTGTTATATGGCCCAGCCCCTGCAATTTCAAGTCTGCACCAGGAGGCATTAAATCCACGTCCCAGCGAAGCCCCAGAGTGAAAGTGAGATTCGGCCGGGCACGCCACTGGTCCTGTCCATACAGGGAATACAGGGTGTGCTCGAAATTCAGCAAAGTGCTGTTGTTGAAGTCGGCGGCGGCAGGCCCGGAATAGAGGCCGGTTTGAAAGGGCAAAGTTCGCGCCGGAATTTGCTTTCCAAATAAATCGCGCGGCTCGAGGAAAAGAAAAATAACGGGTGTGCCGGGTCCAAACGGCGGCGAGGTGAATGGCGGCGCGCCGAAGAAGCTCTGTGGCGTAAAGACGGCGAAGCCTGGAGTGAAGAGAGTGGCCTGCACGTTGATCCAGGTGGGTTCCAGATCTCCACCAAACGTGAGCGTGTGGTTGCCGTGAACATGGGTCATATTCTCGGATACCTGGAAATGCTGTTCGCGATAGAAGTGAACGCTGCCTACGAACCCTCCCGAGGAGAGCAAGTCGGGAATATTCACGGCGGGCTCGAAGCCGGCGCCAACTGGGTTCAAATTAAACGTTCTGCGGCCGAAATCGACGACCGTCTCCGAGGTCCAGGTATTGCTGAAAAGATGGACCAGGTTGGCGTAGACCGTTTGATCCTGCACGGGATTGTCGCGGTAGGAGGAAGGAAGGCCTTCGCCGGGCGCGGCTCCAGGCGCGTTTTGCTTGTGATCCTTGGTGAAAAGATACGCGATGTTCAGATTGGATTTGTCGCTCAAGACGGTGGTGCTTTTCCCGAAGAACTTGTTGTAATCGTCGATCCTTAAAATTGAGCCCAGGTTTTCGGCAGCCAATCCCAGTCCAACTTTCACCTGATTAATGCTGGGCGTGCCCGGGCCAAGACAGCCGGGAGAAGCGATGCAATGCAAAATAAACGAGGAGTAGATGGGCGACTCGGCACGCCGTTGTCCTTCGTAGCCGACGAAGAAGAAACTCTTGGATTGCACCACGGGACCGCCGATATTTACGCCGAATTGATTGAAGCGAAGAGTGTTGAAACCCGGGGCCGAAAGCAAATTGTTGGCGTCCATCTTGTTGTTGCGGAAGTATTCGTAAGCGGAGCCGTGGTAATCCTTGGTGCCCGACTTGGTGACTGTGTTGACCACCGATCCGAGATTGCGTCCCACTTCCACGGTGTAAGGGCTGGAAACCACCCGGAATTCCTGGACCCAGTCCTGCGAAGGGCTCTGGCGCTGCACTCCGGAAATACTGGTCGTGTAATCGGTGCCGTCCAGGGCGAAAAAGGTGCTGTGCACCTCGCGCAAACCGGCGAAACTCAATTGCAGAACCGTCTCCGTGAAAGGCGATTGCGCGCCAACCGCTGTGCTGCGGCCCACATTGGCGGAGGGCGTCAGCAGGACGAAGTCGATGAAGTCGCGTCCAGAGATGGGCAAGTCCAGAATTTTCTGCGACTCGATCACCTGGCTGACCTCGGACTTTTGAGTGTCGATTCCCTGGGTGGTGGCAAAGACTTCGATTTTCTGCTGCTTCTCGGAAAGTCCCAGAGTGACCGGAACAGAAGCAATCTGCCCGACGGCCAGCGTGACCTGACTCTTAGAAAGACTAAACTGGCCGGACTCGACGGTCAGTTCATATTTCCCCGGAGCCAGGCCGGGGATCACGGCGAGTCCGTCGCCATTGGTCGCCTCGGTGCGCTTCGCGTCCGTTTCGATATTGCGAACCATCACTTTGGCGTTTGGAATCACGGCGCCGGATTGATCGGTTACGGTGACGTTGAGCGTGGCCAATTGCTGTGCTTCGACAGCAACGGTTAACACAAAAGCAAAAACACTAATGCCGATAATAGCCCGCAGGCAGCCTCGAATCATGTGTCTCCCCCGAATGAATTTGTAAGGATCGCATCCACCCCGAATGCCTACCCTGCTCTGATCATTGGCTCCCAACTACGAGCCAACGATCCCCCTATTCCTGCTAACCACGACCTTGCGCCAAACGTTCCACGGCTGCCTCAACACTTTGCCGGCTTACCTCGTGCCGGTCCGCGTGCTCGTCGATTGTTTTGGGCGAACTTTTCTCGAATGCTTCCACGGCAAGTTCAGCGAAATCCTGATGGCCATTCTTCAGATACTGCAAGCGGACGATATCCGGCCGGGCATAGTGGCCCACCGTGTCGATCAGCGCTTTCCACACTTTGATCATGTCGGCTTGGCATTCGGCGTAAATAATCGTGTCGCCCGAAGTGGGCGGCACAAGAGGAATACCGACGGGCGCAACAATTTGGCTGCCGCCATGAGCGTAGTCCAGATTCACCGTCCCGCGCAGGGGGAAATCAGCGGGAAGATCCTTCTCCGTGAAATATCCGCAGGCGGCCAGGACAAATGCTCCCGCTTCCATGGCGTGGGCGCGAGAAGACGTATGGCCCCAGAAGAATTTGCCTTCGAGATCGGGTTCTTCGAGCTTGGGACCACAGTGAATCGAGAATGCGCCGGGGAAAACGGCAATGTGAAAATCTTCGCCCTGATCGATCAATCGAGCGCGAATCAGGGTCATCAAGTGCTCGCCGCAAATCAGTCCTCCGATGCGGCCGATGTCCGTTTCGTAAGTGACCAGATCGCTACCGTCGCCATTTCCCCAAACAGCGCGTTCCACAAAGGTGGGGACCGTCTTGCGATGACGCCCGAGGATGCGGCCGGAGCGTTCGATGAACAACAGAGTGTTGTAAATCGTGTGCACGCCGCGGCGCGAATCCATTTCGTTGCACCCGATCACCACGTGGGTGTTGGCTTTCGCCGCAGCGTCACAAAGCCGGGCGGTATCTTCGCTGGGAATCAGGACCGCATTATCGTAGAAGCGGACGCGGACCGGAAGCCAGTCCTGCAGTTTGGATTCCCATCCTTCTCCCCAGTAGGGGTATCCGGCCAGCCAGGTTTCCGTGAAGGCGACGAGTTCCGCTCCTTGCGCTGCCGCTTCGGCAATTTTGGCGCAGGCGCGGTCCACGCTCTTTTCCCGATCGAGATAGACCGGCGGAGTTTGGACGACTGCCACCTTCACGCTGCTGCGCCCGCCGAGAACCTTTTGCTGTGGCCTCAAGTGATCTCCCGACTACAATCTGGACTCAAATCTCAGCGGCAACTAGCGTGCTGTCCCGTAAATACCTCGCACTGTTTCGAAGCTCTAGGGCGCAGCAAGCAGCGCCCCTACAACAACTTGCGACTCCCAGAGTAATCACAGTCAGTTCAGGGACGCAATTCTAATCCGCTGGAACTTCCTCTTTTTCTTTCCGGACGGCTTTCGTCTGTGGATTCGCGTGAGCAGGCGCCTTGTAGAGGCCCCGCTCCATCATGTTCTTCATCACCGCGCGCCGAATTTGATCGTGATCTTCGTGATGGCCTGGTGGTTCCTTCAGGCACAGGTTTTTCGGATAGATGGGTTGCTCGTAGATGCAGCGGAA
>JBGQGW010000178.1:0-8542 GCA_041497605.1 Terriglobia bacterium
CGAAGTACTGCCCGCTCACTTCGTATCCCCAGACGGGCCGGGTGACGCCGTTGGCTTCCAAGCCAAATTCCTGTATTTCCACAACGGCTACCGCGGAAAACACCGTATTGTCATCGCGCACATCGCGCATTTCCGGATACGAAATAAAGGGGCCGCCGTCTTTGGGCTGAAGCGTCATCACCCGGTCTCCATGAGGCACATTAAGCGTTCGCAGCACCAATGCCTGCAGGACGCCGAAAACAATGACATTGGCGGCGATGCCGAGCGCGAGGATAAGCACAGCAGTAAGGGTAAAGCCGGGGCTTTTGCGGAGCACGCGTAGAGCGAAGCGGAAATCCTGCAGTAACTGCTCCAGCCAAACAAAACTCCACACCTCGCGCGTATCTTCCTTCACCCGCCTCACGTTGCCGAATTTGCGCAACGCCGCATAACGCGCTTCCTTCGGCGGCATCCCGCGATCGATGTTGTCTTGCGTCTCGGTCTCGATGTGGTCGCGGATGTCCTGGTCGAGATTCTCTAGCATGCGTTTGCGGCGATTCATGATTCTCCCTCCTGCCCGGCCGGACGGAGTATCCGTGCGATCGCTCCCGCCAGCTTGTCCCACTTGTTGGTCTCAACCATCAGTTGCCGCCGGCCCTTGGCCGTCAGCTTGTAAAACTTGGCGCGCCGGTTATTTTCTGAAGTGCCTTCTTCCACCGAAATCCATCTGCGCTTGATGAGCCGGTGCAACGCCGGGTACAGCGACCCCTGCTCAACCTGCAACACGTCGTCGGAATCGAATTCGATCGCTTTGGCGATGGCGTGGCCGTGCACCGGGCCTCGCAGCAGCGTGCGGAGAATCAGCAGGTCCAGAGTCCCCTGCAGCAGTTCGATGCGTTCTTGTTGATCTTTGGTAGACATGCTAGGTGAGGGTACACACCTTCCGGTAGAATGTCAAGGTGAACAATTTCGGCCGGCCATTCCGCTAACTCCCGATTAAGTCGCGTTATCGGAAACTCACCCACAACCGACGTTTTGTTTGCGTTTCGGCGCACTCGCCGCGTGTGCTAGCATTGCTGATTTGGGTGGGGTTAACGCGGCCGTCTGAAACTTACACATGCCTAGCACGACCATGAAAGCGCTTCGTAAGGCGCGTCCGGAACAGGGCGCCCAGCTCGAGTCCATCCCTGTTCCCACGCCCGGGCCCGATGAAGTTCTGGTGCGCGTTCGCGCCGCCTCCATTTGCGGTACCGACGTACACATCTATCATTGGGACCGCTGGTCGGCCTCGCGCTTGCATCCGCCCCTCACTTTCGGCCACGAATTCTGCGGCACTGTTGAAAAAGTCGGCCCGAATGTGGAAGGAATCCGCGAAGGCGAATTTGTGAGCGCGGAAATGCACGTCAACTGCGGCCGTTGCCTGCCTTGCCGCGTCGGCCAGCCGCACGTCTGCCAGTTCGTAAAAGTGATCGGCATCGACCAGGACGGCTGCTTCGCCGAATTCGTCCGCATTCCCGCCCGCAATATCTGGAAGATCGATCCCGCCATTCCTGAGCACTACGCCGCGATCATGGATCCCCTCGGCAATGCCGTGCACACAGTGCTCTCCGGCGAAATCGCCGGACGGACGGTGGCCGTCACCGGCTGCGGGCCCATCGGCCTGATGTCCATCGCGGTTGCGAAGGCCTGTGGCTGCTCCACTCTCATCGCCACGGAAGTGAATCCGCATCGCCGCTCGCTCGCGAAGAAAATGGGCGCGGACCTGGCGCTCGATCCCGCCGAGGGCGACGTGGTGGCCCGCGCGCACGAAGCGACGGACGGCGCCGGTGTGGACGTTCTGCTCGAAATGAGCGGCCACCCCTCAGCCATCCATCAGGGCTTCCAAATGCTGCGCGCCGGCGGCCGCGCGTCTCTGCTAGGCGTTTCGAGCCAGCCCGTCGAATTCGACCTGGTTGCCGACATTATTTTCAAGGGCGTCACGGTGTACGGCGTCTACGGCCGGAAAATGTTCGAAACCTGGCACCAAATGACGGAGCTGCTGAAAACCGGCCGGCTGAATCTCGAGCCGCTTTTCCGCGAGCGAATGCCGCTCGATCATTTTGCCGATGCCTTCGCCCTCCTCGAAAAAGGCGAAGCCAACAAAATTCTCTTCTACCCCAACGGCGGACCCAAATAATCCTTAGGAGCAATCATGACCACCGCAACGCATAACCCGCTGCAATACTTGCACGAAGCTCTCGAAGACATGAAAGCGAAGCATCTATACCGCCGATTCGCGATCCTCGAAGGCGAACAACTGCCCGTCGCCAATTTCGACGGCAAGGAAGTGATCAACCTCAGCTCGAATAATTACCTGGGCTTGACCACTCACCCCAAGCTTCGCCGCGCCGCCATTGACGCCATTCGAAAATTCGGAGTGGGCTCCGGCGCCGTCCGCACCATTGCCGGCACCATGAGAATGCATATGGATCTGGAAGCGCAAATCGCCAAATTCAAGGGCAGCGAGGCCTGCGTCGTGTTTCAATCCGGCTTCGCCGCCAACGCCGGCACCGTTTCCGCCATCCTGGGCAAGGACGATCTGATCATTTCCGACGAACTGAACCACGCGTCGATCATTGACGGCTGCCGGCTTTCCAAGGCCACGATCAAAGTTTTCAAGCACAAGGATCTGGAAGATTGCGAGCGCATCCTCAAGGAAACCGAAAATTGGGCCGGTAAAAAACTTCTCATCACCGATGGCGTCTTCTCCATGGACGGCGACATTGCTCCTCTCCCCCAGCTTTGCGATCTCGCCGAGAAATACAATTGCATCATGATGATCGACGACGCGCACTCCTCCGGCGTCCTGGGGCGCAATGGCCGCGGCACGGTGGATCATCTGGGCTGCCAAGGCCGCGTGGATATTCAAGTGGGCACGCTCAGCAAAGCCATCGGCTCGCTCGGCGGCTACGTTTGCGGTTCGCAGGAATTGATCGAATTCCTCTATCATCGCGCGCGGCCGTTCCTATTCTCCACTTCGCATCCGCCGTCGGTGGTGGCCACTTGCCAGGCGGCGTTCGAGCTCCTCGATTCCGAAGCCGGCGAGCGCTTGATCAAGAAACTTTGGAGCAATACCAAGTTTTTCAAGCGCAAGCTGAAAAAGCTCGGCTTCAACACCGGCAAGAGCGAGACGCCGATCACTCCCATCATGGTGGGAGATGCCGCGAAGGCTTTCGATTTCTCCCGCGAATTGAAGGCCGAAGGTGTTTTCGCCGGCGCCATCGGTTATCCGACCGTTCCCGAAGGCAAGGCGCGGATCCGGACCATCGTCACGGCCACTCACAAGCGCGCCGATCTCGAAAAAGCGCTGGAAATTATCGGCCGCGTGGGAAAAAACCTCGGAATCGTTTAGCGCCCAGCCAACGCCATTCAGGAGAATGGCGTTCCCGGGAACACCACGCTCCATTTCTCATCGCAACGGACAGCGCGACGAACAGCTCAATCCATTTAGTCGAATTGCCTCGCCAAAAGGACAGGCTCCGCCCATACAGGGACAGCTAATTCTTTGCGAATCACGCCTGAACCTTTCGGGCCACAGCCTGCAAGTTCTGGTTATACTTCTAAAGATGGGGCATCCCTGGGAGAAGCTCATGCGTAAGTGCGCTTGGCGCTGCTGGCTATCCATCGCGATTCTAGGCTTTGCCGCCGGCTGCGGGCGGTTTCCGGGAGCGACCACCAGTGGCGGCGGGTCCTCGCCGCCTTCCACTCAGTTCAGCCTGACGATCCGCGATACCCCGCCCTCAAACGTAAGCGTGCTGGCATTTGGAATCCAGGTCACCGGCGCAGTCCTCCAGCCCGGCAATGTTTCTTTATTGAGTTCCGGTAATTCGGTGCAACTGGAACTCACGCAATTGCAGACCGAGGCCACGCTGCTGAGCAGCTTAAGCGTTCCAGCGGGCAATTACACCAGCCTCACCGTGACTTTCGCCAATCCCAGACTGACGATTCTCAATTCCGCGAATTCGGCCATCGCGGGCTGTCCGGCCGGCGCCGTGTGCCAGTTCAGCCCCTCGATCAGCCCGCTTTCAACAACGTTCTCCACGGGTCCCAACTTCCCGCTGACGCTTTTGCAGGGCGTACCCGTAGGCTTCGAATTGGATCTGGACCTCAACGGCATCATTCAAACTGATCTTTCCCTCAACCTCTCGGCGGCGAATGCCGTGAACCTGACTCAGCTTCCCGCGGCACAAGCAAATTCCCAGCTCGCCGACCTGAATGATGTTCGCGGCACCGTGCAATCTTTCACAACCAATCAGTTCACCATGGTCCAATCGAATGGGACATCGCTCACGGTCAGCGTAAATAGCAGCACGGTCTTCGTATTCCCGTCGTCGAGCTGCCCGGCCAATAATTTCTCCTGCGTCGCCGTTGGGCAGCTTTTGGAAACGGATCTCAGCCTGCTCGGCAATGGCTCGCTCGTGGCCAAGCTGGTTGAGCTCACGCAGCCTCCGGCGGTTGGCGCGCAGATTATCCAGGGCACAATCGTTTCGCTCTCAGGCTCACCAATCATCACATCGCTTCAGCTTGTGGCTCACGATGTGCAGCCCAATAGCTCCAATGTATCCACCGGCAACCTGGTGACGGTAAATGTGCAGAACACCGCGACATTCCAGGTCGCCACGCGCAATTTCACTTTTCCGAGCGGTATATCATTTGCTTCGCAGGCGGACTTGATCACCGGGCAGGAAATTCAGGTGCGTGTCGTGGGGGCGGTCACACCGGGAACGCCACCGTCTTTTACCACCGATCAAGTCATCCTGGTTCCCAGTCAGGTGACCGCGCTGGTATTCACCATCAACTTGGGCGCGGCCAGCTTCACGATTAACGGCTTGCAGCCTTTCTTCACCAACGCGATTCCCACACCCATCAACCAGATCACGGAGCAGACTTCCTCGCAAACCATATTTGAAAATCTGGCGACCAGCAACCTCACGTCCCTGGCCGCGGGCAATCAGGTTTCAGTGGAAGGCTGGTTTTTCAATACGCCCAGCGCGCCTACTCCGGCGACGATGGTGACTTTCAAAGTTCGCGGAAGATCGATTCTTCACTGAGGCATTCTTCGGCATCACGGGGTTCTGCGAGAAGTGAGTGCGCCGGAATTCCTACGCCGTTTCCATTTGTGGCCGCGCGGTGCGATAGAGCGCAACGATCAGCGCTCCAAATCCCCACACCGTCACCAGCAGCAGAATTAATCCCCCCGCATAGGGAATCAACCGCACAATTCGAATCACCAGCAATCCCAGCGCCAGCCGCCCAATCAGCGCGCTCGTTCCCATTCGGGCCCCGAGCATCTTCTCTCCCAGCCAGGCCCCCACAAAGCATTGGCCCGAATAAAGGCCGATGAGGTAGAGCAGAAAGCAGGCAACTCCCAAGCCGATGCCGACCAGCGTGACGCACAGAATCACAGCCACCACCGGGGTCGCGATCAGCAGCAGAGCGCCAAACCCGAAGGCTGCCGGGAAATGATCGCCCGAGCGCACGGCCTCGGTCACAATTCCAGGCGCAAACAGGATGAACGCCAGCCCGACCAGAAATGCGGAGCCCCAAAGGAGTGCCTGGTGCCAGTAATAACGTGCAGAGACGTAATCGGGCCGCTTCGAAATAATTTTGATCTCGAGCGGGTGCGCCAGCTTCGCGCCGGCTGCCACATCCGGCTGGTGGTGCCCCTTGTAACTCGCCATGCCACCGATCGAAGCGTTGGAACCGATGGAGAGCCGGTCGCTGGAATCGTAGAGATCTCCATTCACGGTCCCGGTTAACCGGGTCGTGCCGGCATATACGGTTGCATCGCGGCCCACTTCTCCTTCCAGCGCCGCCACGCTGGAAAACAAATAAATATTGCGGCCGATTTTGCCTTTCGAATCCACTTCCGCGAGATCCGAAAACGAGGAAATATTCTTGCCCACCTGGCCCTCGACCGTCAGCGATTGAACGAACGAGCGCACATTTCCATCCACCTGCCCGCTGACGCGCACATCCCTGGCGAAGGCGATCACATCTCCCGTCACATGGCCATCAATGCGAACGGACTGGCCAAAAGCGATCACATCTCCATCCACTTTGCCTTCGATGCGGATCAAGCCTCCGTACACAATCAGGTCGTTCTTCACCTCTTCGCCCGCTCCCAGGACGTATTCCCCCGCCGTCTTGTGAACCTCCGCCGCTCCCGCGGCCTGAGGCAGCGCCAGCGCGCACACCGTCGAAGCCATCACCACCGCCAGCGTGGTCCCGCGGCGCCAGTTCCGCCGGAAGAGAACCAGCATCAGAATTCCAAACATTCCCATCGCTAGAAATTCCACCAGGCTACGCATCGATTCCCACCCTTTCCACAAGGCTCCGTTGAATAGCAGAACGGTAAAAAGATTTTGACTGCTGAATCCTGCTTGATCGAATTGCCTTTGCACCGGCTCCAGGAAGTTGTTCCATAGCGTATAAGCGCCGGCGGAGCCAAAGCCGAACGCCGCGATCCATCCCCAGGGCGCGGAGTTGGTGCGCGTGCGCGGCTCGAAGAGTCGCGCCGGAACCGCCTCGTCCGCTTCGACGAGCGCCTCCTTCAGCCAGCGTCCTTCGCCCGCCAGCACTCCCAGCAATCCTTGGCACTCGGCGCACTGTTCCGTATGCGCGGTCAGCTCACGCGCCCGTTCGCGATCGAGCTGCCCATCCAGGTACAGCATGCAGGTAATCTCATCGATGTGGTTCATGGCGTCTCCCGGAGACTTCATGCGCCCGCCCTTGCGCTGAAAGCCCCGCCTTGCAGCAATGACTCACGCAACTGGTGCCGGGCCCGCAGCAACAACACGCCGACAAACGGGCGGCGGACTCCCAGCGAGTCGGCAATTTCGTCGTAACTCATGTCCGAGTAATACCGCAGCACCAGGGCCATGCGCGCGCGTGCCGGCAATTGCGCCAGCGCGCGCCGGACTTCCTGGCTGGTGCGCTCCGTCAACAATTTTTCAAGCTGGCCCGGATCCGGATGCTCGAGCGGCAGCGTTTCCAGATCCCCCGTTTCCAGATCCTGCCGCACCCGACGACGCCGCAGCATATCCCAACAATGGTTCGCCGCCACCTTATAAAGCCAGGCGCTGAAGGGCCTCGATGCGTCGTATTGGCCGAGTTTGTCGCGCACTTTCATGAAGATTTCCGTCGTCGCATCTTCCGCATCTTCACGCGTCGGCAGCGTTCGCCGGCAGAATCGGAAAATGGCCGCGCCGAATTGCCGGTAGAGCTGGCCCCAGGCCTCCGAGCTCCCCGCCCGGGCCTGTTCCAGCGCCTCGGTGATCTCCGGTGCGCTCATCTCCCCTGGCACTCGTTGCGGTCCCATATAGTTGTACGCAGGCCCCTTACCGAATCTTTCACGCAGTTTATGACCTGGGTCGGGCTTCACCATCCCGGAAGCGGGCAACCGGGTTTGCGCAGCAGTCTAACAAATCAGGGGGATACGCCGAAGAAAGAATGCGTATGGGAAGGAAAAGACAAACGAAAAGCAAAGGCGGCCCAGCCTGGCTCCGCCCAGCGGCGATTATGTACTTGACACAGATTATAGAATGGAATGGTGACAGGCAGGCCAGCTAAGTTTGGTCCAGGAAGGCCAGAAAGTTGTCGTGTTCTAAGCCTAACTTGGAAACATATTCCCTGAGAGTCCCTTTTCTAATCCTATTGGAACCGTGCGGCTCGTGGAAAGTAACGAACTGCCGCTCAGGGGCTGCGAATGGATTGTGAAATGTTCTGGCGGAGCCGCGTTTATTTTCATAGAGCGAATACCCGAGCTTGCTCAGTACGCGGACAAAATCACCCCAGCGAAGATCAGAGGGCAATGCTCGTGGCATTGCCTATTGGCACAACGGCAGAACTTCCTGATCTCTCAGGGCAACGAGTAATTTTACGAGCGGCGAATCGAAGGATATTTCATCGACGCGGACAGAATCCCTTGATCTCGATAGAAGATCGGCAATGACAGCGTCCATCCTGTCAGCCCTCTTGAGACTGTCGAAATGGCTCATAAGCGCATCGCTCAGATTCTTCATTGCCTCTTCGAAGGTATCGCCAAAGACAGCGACGGGGAGGTGTTTTGCAACACCATTCCACACACCATCCTCACTCCAAAATTTACAAAGTATCGGTATGGCATGAACTGGCTTTTCAGGTTCTCCTGCGGTGACACTCCACATAGGTAGCCGACCTCACACAATCAGTTATTAGATGTGCGTAAACCACTTTTTGTTTCCGCACACTACCCCCAATGGTGAAGCAATCTATGGGCCATTAGGCAGTTCATTGAAGAGAACAGACTTACAAACGAGAGTTGTGCCAACCCAGGGCACTATTTCTCACAGTTTAGTAAGTCCTGTCAATCTATTTGTATACGGCTAGTACCCTGTTGCAAATGTTTAGCCCCGGATTTTTTGGACACTGAACTGAGTGTATTCATGCAGCGACTCCGAGTGCAAGGAGTTGCTGGCGAGCCTGGGCTGGCGTGAGGTAGCCCAGGCGCTGGACGATCCAGCGCTGATTGTAACGGTCGCGA
>JBGQGW010000179.1:0-8340 GCA_041497605.1 Terriglobia bacterium
CCGGAAAAGCGCGGCCTCAAGCCGGGCTATGAGCAAAAGGAATTCCCGGCCGCGGAACTGGCTGGGAAATTCCGGCTTCTGGCGGCGCACGACGGCCGCGATGGCGCGCTGCGAATTCATCAGGATTCGGAACTCTACGTCGCGCGGCTCAAGGGCGGCGGAAGAGCCAGTCATGAGCTGAAATCGGGACGTCACGCCTGGGTGCAAGTGGCCCGGGGAGCCGTCACGCTGAATGACAAAACGCTCGAAGCAGGGGATGGCGCAGCAATCAGCGGCGAGGAGCATCTTGATTTCACCGCCACTGCCGATTCGGAAGTCCTGTTGTTCGATCTGGCTTGAAAAATACCGCCGGCGCGCGTTCTTCGGGGCGCGCGCCCGACGAAATTGGAGAATAAAATGGAAAAGTACTTATCCCTCGCCGGGCGAATTCTGATCAGCATTCTTTTTCTACTCAGCGGATTTCTGAAGATGACCCATTGGCAGCAAACCGCGAGCATCCTCACTTCGATGAAAATTCCACTCGTGCCGCTTGCTCTTCCGGTGATCGTGCTGATTGAGTTCGGCGGAGCATTGTCCATCGTAGCCGGATACCGGACACGCCTAGCGGCACTGTTGCAATTCCTCTATCTGATTCCTGTCACCTTCATGATTCACAACTACTGGGCATTTCAAGGAGCACAGCAGCAGGACCAAATGGCCCATTTTCTGAAGAATGTGGGGATCATGGGCGGGCTGCTACTGTTAGCGGCCAATGGCGCAGGCGGGCTTTCCGTGGATGCCTCGCGGAGACCCGATGCATTTGCAGCTCCGACTCCCAGATAAGGTAAGATTGCGCAGCAAAGCAAAGCGCTCACAACTGAAGAGGAATCTAAACAGCGTCCCGCCGGAATGGCAAGGAGGAACACCATGATTTTAGTAACCGGGGCTACCGGAAAGCAGGGAGGCGCAGTTGCACGGCAGCTCCTGGCCCGCGGCTTCCAAGTAAGCGCGCTAGTCCGAGACCGGCGCAATCCCGCGGCACAGGCAATTGCTTCGCGTGGAGTGGAACTGGTGCGAGGTGATCTGGGTGACCGCGCCTCGCTCGATAAAGCGCTTCAAGGCGTCACGGGCGTTTATTCCGTACAAGCCCTCGGACCTGCCGAAGGCGAAGTCCGCCAGGGCACTACGCTCGCGGATGCCGCCAAGGCAGCCGGGGTGAAACATTTCGTCTACTCGTCGGTGGCGAGCGCCGGGCTAAAAACCGGTATTCCTCACTTTGAAAGCAAGTGGCGGATCGAAGAGCACATCCGCAAGATTGGCTTACCCAGCACGATCATTCGTCCCGTATTTTTCATGGAAAACTGGAGTTACCAGCGGGATTCGATTCTTTCCGGCACGCTCAGCTTGCCGCTCGATCCGGATCGCAAGCTTCAGCAAATCGCCGTGGAAGATATCGGCGTGTTCGCGGCAATGGCGTTCGCCGATCCCACGAAATGGATCGGGCGAGCGATTGAAATTGCGGGCGATGACCTCTCGATGCTCGAAACTGCCGGCGTATTCAGCGAAGTGCTCGGCCGCAAGGTGAGTTATGTCCAGATTCCCTGGGACAAGATGCTCGAAGCGCAGGGGCCGGAACTGACAATCATGTTCAAGTGGCTGAACGAAGTCGGCTTCAGCCTGGATATCGCCGAGTTGCGCAAGGAACATCCCGGACTGCGCAGCTTGAAAGATGATCTCGCCGCTCAGGGCTGGAGCAAATCAGCAGCAAGCAGCGCTCGAAATTGAACGCATGACGGGCCAGGCGGGCACTTGCCTCGCCATCGGAGAGAACAGATGCCGACAACAAAGCAGGCTGCCACCAAATATCCCATTCACGAACTGCTCAGGTATGACGTTCCGAGACCGTTGTGGTGTGGAAGAATCCCTCGTTGGGTTTTTCGTTTCTGACGAGTGGATTGGCGCCGATCAACTGACCGTTTGCCGCCGTGCGCTACATTCTCGGCAGGACAATTCCCTGTTGCGCCTGATATTTCCCCTTTTTATCTTTGTAAGAAATCTCGCAGACTTCGTCCGACTCAAAGAAAATCACCTGGCAAAGGCCTTCGTTGGCGTAGATTTTGGCGGGCAGCGGCGTGGTGTTGCTGATTTCGAGGGTGACAAATCCCTCCCACTCCGGCTCGAACGGCGTCACGTTGACGATGATGCCGCAGCGCGCGTATGTGGATTTGCCCACACAGATCGTCAGCACGTTCCGCGGAATCCGGAAATATTCCACCGACCGGCCCAACGCGAAAGAGTTGGGGGGGATGATGCAAATGGGGCCCCGGAAAGTGACAAAGGACTTCTCGTCAAAATTCTTCGGGTCCACGATGGAACTGTTCACATTGGTAAAGATTCGGAACTCATCAGCAACGCGCAAATCGTAACCGTAGGACGAAACACCGTAGCTGATCACGCCTTCGCGCACTTGCCGGTCGGCGAACGGTTCAATCATTTTGTGTTCCAGCGCCATCCTGCGGATCCAGCCATCGGATTTGACACTCATCGGGACATCTCCTGGGATCGAAATTGGGTGAGCCGCGCTCAAAGGGGCAGCGCATCTTAGTACAGGGCAAGCGGCTTGACAACCCGCAACTGACTGTCTAGCATAGGCTTCCTTTCCTCTAAGTGTTTAACTGTGAACGGTTAGCGATGATACTCTTACGGGGAAGTGTTCACGGCGCGAAGTTGCCGTGAATTGTCGAAGGGGGAGGCTGGCGTGATAAAACTCGATATCGTCAACGCTGTCGTCCAGCGGACGAACATAACTCGAACCAAGGCGGAGCAGGCGGTTGAGACCGTATTTGAAGCCATGAAGAACGCGCTGGGACGCGGCGAACGCATCGAGCTCCGCCGGTTCGGCGTGTTCAACGTCAAGCCGCGGAAAACCGGCATCGGCCGCAATCCTCGCACTGGGGAACAAGTTAGCATCCCGCCGGGCAAGGCGGTCCGGTTCAAACCTGGGAAAGAACTGCAGACACTCTAAGCGCATCCCTCCCGCCACCGAGTTGTTCGAATGGCGTCGTTTCAACTCTGTAGGTTTCTCCATTTCCCCTACGTAGTCTATTCTGCTGAAGTGAGCGTTCCTTGGGGAATCTCCCGCAGTGGAGCAAGCATCGAATCCAGAAGGCGGTTTAGAAAACTTCTGATGAGCAGCGGAAACGGTCACGGTCAGCCACCCATCGAACTGCTGGAGAACCAGTTCCAGCCGGTCTTCGAAGTGGAGATGGCGGCACCCATCCGGCGCAAGCGGCCCTGGGTCCTTGCGCTCATACTGTTTGTGTTGACGATTCTTTCGACGCTGGCGGTGGGGGCGCAATTCGCTCAAGCTTATGCAGCGAATCTGGCGCCATTTACTTCCGACATCAACCCCTTCGAGGGAATTGCAGCGGCCTTCGTTCATCCCAATCTTCTGCTGCTCGGTATTCCCTTTGCGTTTACGCTGCTGGCGATACTGCTGGCACACGAGTTGGGCCATTATTTCGCTTGCCGCTATTACGGCATCGATGCCAGCTATCCATATTTCATTCCGGCGCCGACGATCATCGGCACGATGGGGGCATTTATCCGCATCCGCTCGCGAATCATCAACCGCACCGCATTGTTCGACGTCGGCCTTTCGGGGCCTGTTGTTGGTTTCTTGTTTGCGGTACCGGCACTGGCGCTGGCGATTGTGTATTCCAAAGTTGTACCGGGGGCGCAGTCGGACGCGCTGATCGTTTTCGGAAATCCGCTGCTGGTGAAATTATTGATCGCGATCTTACGCCCCGGTGTTTCGCCCAACGATTTGCTCTTGCATCCCGTCGGCCGGGCCGCCTGGGTGGGACTTTTCGCCACTGCCTTGAATCTGTTGCCGGCAGGCCAACTCGATGGCGGGCACATCATTTATAGCCTGGCGAGTGAAAAACACCGCCGAATTTCGCTGGCCGTGGTGGCCGTGCTTTTTTTGTTGGGTGGGCCGGCGCTCCTCCACACGATGCTGAACGTTTCCATGCCTCAGATCTTCATCGAAGAATGGCCTGGATGGGCGTTCTGGGCGGTGCTATTGCTGGTTTTCGGGTTTCGGCACCCGCCGCTTCTGGACCGCTGGCAACCACTCGATCAAAAGCGCCGTATTTGGGCTGTTATCGCCCTGGTCGTTTTTATTCTTTGTTTCACCCCCATGCCCTTCTTCATCCGCTAGTCTGGATTTTCACTCGTCGCAGAATCCGTGTGCCGCACGAGGACAAGCGAACCGCCCCTGTGGGATTCGCATAGACGAAACTTGCCTTGACCTCTTGTTGTGAACGGATATGATGCGCGCACTTGGCGGAGTCGCACCTTTCGCGTCCGTCCTGTTTCCATGGCCACACTCGAGCGCACGCTCAACCTTCGCGACTTGATCCTCTTGATTGTCGGCTCGGTGATCGGCTCGGGTATTTTCCTTGTTCCCGGCGCGATCCTGCGGCAGGTAAACGGTTCGGTGGGGTTGGCGCTTGCCGTGTGGATTTGCGGCGGTCTGCTCTCGCTTTTGGGAGCGCTAACGTACGGAGAACTCGCCGCGATGAATCCCTCCGCGGGCGGCCTTTATGTTTACATCCGCGACGGATTCGGGCGGCTTCCTGCTTTCCTCTACGGCTGGACGCTTTTCCTCGCGATCGCAACCGGTTCCATTGCCACGCTCGCGGCCGCCTTCAGCGCTTACATGAGCCAGATTATTCCGCTTTCTCCTTTTAGCATTAAGGCAGTGGCGGTGGCGATGATTGCCGTGGTGACGGCGGTGAATGTTTGGGGCACGCGCGAAAGCGCGGACATGCAAAATTGGACGACGCTGATCAAGGTTCTGGCGATTCTGGTGATGAGCGGCATCCTGTTGGCGCTGGGCCGCGGCTACAGCGCCACACTGCATGCGATGTGGCCGGCACAACACGGCGGAATCGCGACCAACTTCGGTATCGCGATGATCGCGGTGCTATGGGCCTATGAGGGCTGGCAATTCGCGAGCTACAGCGCGGGAGAAGCGAGAAACCCGCAGCGGGATTTTCCGCGCGCATTTTTTGCCGGCACTGTGTTCCTGATTGCGATTTATCTGATCGCCGTGATTGCCTATCTCGCCGCGCTGGGGCCGGAGAAGATGCTGGGTTTGGATACGATTGCCGCGACGGCGATTGCCGCCGTTCTCGGTCCCGGCTTCGCGAAGCTGGTGGCATTCATGATTTTGATTTCCACGTTCAGCGCCGCCAACAGCATCCAACTTACTGCGCCTCGCGTTTTCTACGCCATGGCCAAGGACGGCTTGTTCTTCCGGCGCCTTGCCGAGGTTCATTCGCGATTCCGAACTCCGGCCATTGCGGTGCTTGCCTGCGGCGCATGGTCGGCCTTGCTAGTGTGCCTGGCCAGTTTTCAGCAATTGTTCACCTACGTGATTTTTACGGGATGGATTTTTTATGGACTCGCCGCGGCAAGTATTTTTCGGTACCGGCGGCGCATGCCGGATGCGGAGCGTCCGTATCGCGTTCCCGGATATCCGTGGACGCCGGCACTCTTCGTGCTCGCGGCGGCGGCACTGGTGCTGAACACGATCATCAGCGGGCCGCGCGGCGCTGCGGAAGGGTTGGGGATTGTTCTGATTGGACTGCCGGCGTATCTCATCTGGCACACGCGCGGCAAGGCCGTTGCGGAGTAGGCGTGGCGCCGGCAGGAATGCCTGAGCTACTTCGGGCTAGAACAAGCTTGCTGGGTCTACGTCCACCAGGACTGCATTTTCCGGAATTTCTTTGGCGGCGCAGAATTCCATGCAGGCTGTTAGTGTTTGGGTGAGTAAAGAGCGCTTGGGCGTCTTGAGCAGGAATTGGAAACGGTATTCGCGCCGCAAGCGGGAAAGCGGCGCGGCAGCCGGTCCCAACACTTTCAGTCCCTTTTCTTCGCGCGGTGCAAAAAACCCGTGCAGCGCGCGCGACCAGCGAATGGCGTTTTCGATTTTCTTGTCGCGCACCAGCACATTGGCGAGCGCCGTAAACGGCGGGTAGTGCAACATCCGGCGGAAGTAGAGTTCCTTTTCGAAAAACGCCGGATAATCCTGCCGCGCGGCAAGCTGAATCGCGTAGTGATCGGGAGTGTACGTTTCCACGAACACTTCGCCCGCGAGCGTGCCGCGCCCGGCGCGCCCGGCAACCTGAGTCAGCAACTGAAACGTGCGTTCGGCGGCGCGAAAATCGGGACGGCTGAGCGCGAGGTCTGCGGCAACGACGCCGACCAGCGTGACGCGCTGAAAATCGTGCCCCTTGGCCACCATCTGCGTGCCCACCAGAATGTCGAGCATGCCGGAAGCGAAGGCGCCGAGCACTTGCTGAAATTCGCGCTTGGTTCGAACGGTATCGCGATCGAGACGGCCGATGCGCGCCTTGGGAAAATGCTCGCTTAGATATTCTTCCACTCGCTCGGCGCCATCACCGAAGAAATAAACATATTGCGACTGGCACTTGGGGCAGGATTTCGGAACGCGAATCGAATAGCCGCAATAGTGGCAGACGAGGCGGTCTCGGCCCTTGTGATAGGTGAGAGAGATGCTGCAATTTTCGCACTGCACGGATGCCCCGCAACTCCGGCAAATCAGGAACCACGAGTAGCCGCGGCGGTTAATCAAGATCAGCGCCTGAGTGCCCTCCGCGAGCCGGGCCGCGATGGCGGCGCGCAATGCCTCTGAAATCGGAACGGCGCGGCCCGTGTGGCGGAAGTCCTCGCGCATGTCAACGATCTTCACGGGCGCCATGGGGCGATTTTCAACGCGAGTGCGCAGCTCGAGCAGCCGGTATTTCCCGATCCGCGCGTGGTGAAAACTTTCCATCGACGGAGTCGCCGACCCGAGCAATGCCACGGCCCCCTCGAGCTTCGCGCGCATGATTGCCGTGTCGCGGCCGTGATAGCGCGGCGTTTCTTCCTGCTTGTAACTGGCCTCCTGTTCCTCATCGACGATAATCAAGCCGAGATTTTCGAGCGGCGCGAAAATGGCCGAGCGCGTTCCCACCACCACTTGCGCTTCTCCCCGTCTGGCGCGCCACCACTCCCGCGCGCGTTCAATTTCCGGCAGGCCGCTGTGCAATACCGCGACGCCGCCGCCGAACCGCGCCCGCACCAGCCGGCTCATCCAGAGCGTGAGAGCAATCTCCGGAACCAGAACCAAAGCGGTGCGCGCTTGCGCGAGCGCCGCTTCGATCGCCGCAAGATAGACCTCAGTTTTGCCGCTGCCGGTGACCCCGCTCAAAAGTCCAACCGTAAACGCGCGCGCGTCCAGCCAACCGCGAATTTCGTCCACGGCAGCGCGCTGCTCGGCGTTCAGCACATTACTCGGGGGAATGAAGCCGGTGTCCCAGGGATCTTCTTCCACGGTGAGAGGCTCTTCCCAGGCAAGCAGCTTGCCTTGTTTCTCGAGCCGCGCTACTAGCGCCCGGGATACTTCCGCTTTTGCGAGCAATTGCGGCAAAGGCAGGGGCCCGCGCGTCGCGGTCAAAATTTCGCGGACTTTTTCTTCGCCCGCCCGGCCAGTTCCGGAAGACGCAGGCTCTGCCGCCGGATTCCAGGCCAGGATTTTTTGCATGCGCGTCTTGCGGTGACGCGTGATTTCCCGCGCTTCAATCGAGCCGCGCCGCACCAATCGCTCCGCGGCAGCTTCGGCACCGGGAAGTTTTCGCAGACGCCCGCTGGAGATCCAATCCTCTTCCACTTCGAGGAGTTGGAGGAGCGCCAACTCGCCAATTTCCTGTTCTGTCCGGCTGCCGTGAGAGGCGAGCTCATTGAGGGTGACGCGGCCGGCATCGGTGATGCGCAGTTCGCGCTCGTGCCGGACGTCCACGGAGGGCGGCAGCATGGAGCGAAAAGTATCGCCTACCGGAGCGACGTAATAACTGCTAATCCATCGGCCGAGTTCGACGAGGCGCGGCGGAAGCGCGGGAAAAGGGTCGAGCACTTCGACGATTTCCTTAATCCGCGAAACTTCGGGCTTTTGCCCGGTGATTGCGAGTCCGACGCCTACCATCGCGCGATTACGAAATGGGACCACGACGCGCCGCCCGATCAGGTCCGCCGAAGCGAGCGCAGGCGGAACGGCGTAGGTAAACGTGGATCGCAGTGGCACGGGAAGCGCGACTTCGCAGAAAATGTCGGCCATGGGTTCGACTAGTGTATCAGCATGACGCGAACCCAGTGAATTTGAGGAACACCTGCTAGGCGCTGAGGAAGGCGATGCCTGCAAAGATGAGGACAATGCCGAGCCACTGGCTCCATTCGAGTTTTTCGCGGAGGAAGACGGCGGCGAGCAGCACGGTTACCGCGCCATAGAGCGAG
>JBGQGW010000180.1:0-8304 GCA_041497605.1 Terriglobia bacterium
ATGACGATTCTCTCCTTCAGCAGCTTTTGAAGAGCGGCGATACGATCCGGTCGAGCGTTCACCAAAAATCTGCCCCTTTACCCCGTGTCGATTGGATCAAATTCCATGTCCAAAGGATTCCTATTTAAAGATAACACGGCGCCGCGCAGGGTTGCGTCCGCGCGTGTGAACGGCTGCACAAACCCTTACCCGCGCTTAACGCAGCTCCACGCTTCTGGATTCGCAGCAAAGTTGGCTAGATTTTATCCCGGGATTGCAGCGCCATCGAAAGCAGGCCGCCAATCAGCAACACAGGAAAGAGTTGCCCCACCAGCGCTTCGCTTACCACCAAAGCGCGGGCAAATGGATGAACGGCAGTAATGTCGCCAAATCCAACCGTGGTCAAAGTCTCAAAACTGAAATAGACCAATCGCGCCATCATCGTTTCATCTCCCAACGGAGAGAAATTGAAGTGAAAGGCGTCGGGAATCGCGTACTGGACCAGGTGGTACGCGAACGCCCACAGGAGACCAAGCAGCAAGTAGACAGACACCACGCCCATCACGCGATGAAGCGTCATCGGTCCCGGCTGGAATACGTGGAGGAGAATAACAGTGATGAATAATCCCAGACAAATCATAGACAGCGCCGCTTCTGCCTTATTCAGCGGCAGACCGGGAACGAATCGCTTAATCCAGTAAACCACAAATGTCATCGCGACAATCGTGAGGATCAGGCTCCTGAGAATGCGGCCCTTGCGGATCGTGAAGGCCCCGCGAATCAGCAGCAGGGAAAAGAATATATCCACCGCGGTCTTTCCCTGACTGCTGTACTCCACCAGCGGATAGATCACGAACAGCAGAGCCACAAGAAGCCCGAAGAAAAAGCTGAGGCCCTGGTCAGAGGTAAAGAGAGGGGCCAGTTTTCCGATTCCCTCTATCGTGACGCGTTGTTGATCGGGGCCCGATGGCTTGTCAGTCCCTGGCATCTCTCACCGCCAATCCCTTTGGAAATTAAGAGTAGTCTGCCCCATTCAGTTGGGGGCCAGCATAGCAGGCAATTCACTATATCCCGGTTCTCGCAGAAGGCGCTGACGCCCAGACCGCAATAGCTTCTCAGGCGCCTCGCCCCACCCCTACAGTCATCGCCCGGTGAATCAGCGGCAATCTTATGCCAAAAACTCGCGAATCCTATCGTCCGGACGCATTTTCTCTGCGGCAGAAATAGCTGAGTCCTTGGAGGAGCGGCGAACATCGCATACAATGTTGGTTTCCTTTTGTGGAGAAAACTTGCTTGATGAACTGTCCTGATCTGAAGCATCACCGTCCCTGCCAATTGCCGGCAGCAAGCCCCGGCCGCTGGCGTGTGTCTGCGGCACTGGCGCTGCTTTTCGTCGTCACCCTGGCGAACGGGTGTGGGCAGAAGCAGACGGCTGGCGCTCAAGGTCCCGGCGCTGTGCCGGTAAAAACAGCAGTCATTCAGCCGGTGCAAATTCCAGACACTTCCGAGTACCTGGCGACTCTAAAATCACGTCACTCCACAGTGTTGAATCCGCAGGTGGAAGGCCAGGTCACGAACATATTCGTTAAGTCTGGGGACCGCGTAAAGGCGGGCACTCCGTTGATGCAGATCGATCCGCTCAAGCAGCAAGCCACGGTTAACAGCCAGGAAGCAGCCCACGCGGCTCAGAAGGCCAATGTGCAGTTCGCGCAAGAACAGTGGGAGCGCGCGAGAAAATTGTATGAGGCAGGTGTGATCAGCAAGATGGAATTCGATCAGGTGCAGACCAGCCTGGATTCCGCCCGGGAACAGCTCCGGGCTCTCGAAGCCCAGGTGAACGAGCAGACCGTGGAACTGCATTATTACCGGGTGGTGGCTCCCACCGGCGGAATCGTGGGCGACATCCCCGTTCGCGTGGGCGATCGTGTGACGGTTTCCACCCTCCTCACCACGGTGGATGAACCGGGAAGCCTCGAACTCTACGTCAATCTTCCGGTCGAGCGGGCGAAAGAACTGAAAATGGGCCAGCCAGTCCATTTGCTCGATACGGATGGAAAAGTCCTGGCCGAGAGCCGGGTCGATTTCATCTCCTCGGAAGTCGACAACAACACGCAATCGATCCTGGCGAAGGCCACGTTCAAGAACACCTCGAATACGCTGCGCACCGCCCAATTTGCCCGGGCTCGAGTGATCTGGGGCGTCCATGAAGGGCCGGTGGTTCCGGTGCTGGCCGTTTCACGAATCAACGGGCAGATCTTCGTGTTCGTCGTCGAAAGCAGCGGTAATTCGCTCGTCGCGCACCAGAGACTTCTGCGCGTAGGAGAATTGATCGGCAATCAATATGCGGTGCTCGATGGCCTCAAAGCGGGAGATCGCGTCGTCGTTGAAGGCACTCAAAGCCTGGTGGACGGCGCTGCCGTGACCGAAGCTGCCCCGGCTCCTTCGGGGAAGCCCGCGACTTGATCTCACCCGGGCCCCGGATTTCCAGCAGGTTCCGCAAAAGTGTGAACGCACAGCAACGCATGGCTATGCCGCTATCAAGTTGACCCGTTGACGAGAGGCTGATCGAAGAATGTTTGTCGATTTTTTCATCCGGCGTCCCATCTTCGCCACTGTTTGCGCGCTGCTGATCATTCTCGCCGGCGCCGTCTGTATTCCCACGCTTCCCGTAGCTGAGTTTCCCATCCTGGCGCCCCCGCAGGTCACGGTATCCAGCTTTTATAACGGCGCCAATGCCCAGGCTGTCGAAACTTCGGTCACCACTCCGATCGAACAGCAGATCAACGGAGTCGAGGGCATGAAGTACATGACCTCGACCAGCGGCAACGACGGCTCGAGCAATATCTCGGTTACGTTCGACATTACCCGTGACGTCGATCTCGCCTCCGTGGACGTCCAAAATCGCGTCAATTCCGCTCTCGGCCGCCTGCCCAATGAAGTGAAGACCACCGGCATCACCATTACCAAATCCGCCAGCGGATTCGTCTTGGGCGCCGGCGTCTATGCCAAACACAACGAGTACTCCAGCCTGTTCATCAGCAATTACATGGACGTCTATGTCCGCGACGCTTTGAAACGCGTGCCGGGCGTAGCGGATGTGATCATCTTCGGCGAAAGAAAATATTCCATGCGCCTCTGGCTTGATCCTCTGCGGATGGCCAGCCGCGGCCTGACGGCCACCGATATTCTGGCTGCCTTGCAGGAACAAAACGTGCAGGTGGCTTCCGGCCAGGTAGGCCAGCCGCCTTCGCAACCCGAGCAGATGTACCAGATGAGCGTGCGGGCGGTTGGCCGGCTCGCGGACCCATCCGCGTTCGACAAGATCATTCTGAAAACCGGATCCGACGGAACTTTGGTACGCGTCGGAGATGTAGGTCACTCGGAGCTCGGCGCCGAGTCGTATGGATCCACTCTGCGCTTCAACGGCCACGATGCGGTGGGCTTCGGCGTCACGCAATTGCCGAAAGCCAACGCTTTGGAGGTGGACAAAGCCGTCCGGGACGAGCTTGCGGTTCTTTCCAAGCGATTTCCGCCCGGCCTCACAGCTTCGATCGCCTTCGACTCCACGCTCGTCGTCAGTGAGTCCATCAAGGATGTTCTGTTCACGCTGATTGAAGCCATCATCCTGGTCATTCTGGTCATCTTCATTTTCTTGCAGGATTGGCGCAGCACCATGATCCCGGCAATTACGATTCCGGTTTCGCTGATTGGAACATTTGCCTTCATCAAGCTGCTCGGATTTTCGATCAACACCCTTACGCTGTTCGGCCTCACGCTCGCTACCGGGCTGGTGGTGGACGATGCCATTGTGGTCATCGAAAACGTGCAGCGGCACATTACCGAGGGCATCACTGAGCCGCATAACGCCGCCTCGGTAGCCATGAAGGAAGTGGCAGGAGCGGTTGTGGCCACCTCCCTGGTTCTCGTCGCGGTCTTCGTTCCGGTGGCTTTCTTTCCCGGCACCACCGGCATCCTGTTCAAGCAGTTTGCGCTCACCATCGCATTTTCGGTGGCGATCTCCGCATTCAATGCGCTGACGCTGACGCCGGCTCTTTCGGCCATATTTCTGGGCCATGGCGATGTGAAGGAAAATCGCCTTTTCCGGGGCTTCAATCGCGGAATGACGGCGTTTACCCGAATCTATCAAGGCACACTGCATCACATTTTGCGCTTCGAAACCATCGCGCTGATTTTCTTTGCTGCCGGCCTCGGCGTTACCTATTGGGTCTACCAGTACGTCCCCAAAGGTTTCATTCCGCAGGAAGACTCCGGTTACTTCATGGTTGCCGTCCAGGCTCCGCAGGGTGCATCGCTCAATTACACGTCCAACATTACCAAGCAAGTAGAACAGGTGATGAGCAAGGCCCCGGAAATCCTGGGCACATTCGCCGTCGCGGGGTCCGGGGCGCCGAATCGCGGCGTTGTCTATGGCACACTCACCGACTTCACCAAACGGAAGGGCGAAGAGCATTCCGCGGACGCCATCATCAATCGCTTGCGCGGCCCGTTATCGGCCATCTCGGGGGCCACGGTTGTCCCCTTCGCGCCGGCCGCCGTCCAGGGCCTGGGACAATACGGGGGATTCCAATTTGTCCTGGAGGACCTGACGGGATCTTCCTTGCAAACCCTGGCGGATGTAACACAAAAAGTGATCAAGGAAGGCAATGGCAGCACCGAGGTGGCTGGCCTATTCTCTACTTTCACCGCCAATGATCCGCAGTTGGAAGTAACTTTCGATCGCGCAAAAGCCAAAGGCCTGGGAGTGCCGCTCAGCCAGATCACCGACGCCCTGCAGGTTTACATGGGTTCCGTGTATGTGAACGATTTCGATTTCAATAATCGCGCCTATCGCGTCTACGTGCAGGCCGACAAGCAATTCCGCTCCCAGCCAAAGGATATCGGGCAATATTATGTCCGCTCCAACACCGGGATGATGATTCCGCTGGAAAATCTGGTCACTGTTCAGCTAACGGCTGCTCCTCAGGTGATCAACCATTACAACTTGTTCCGCTACGCTGAAATTGATGGCTCGCCCGCTTTAGGGCGCAGCTCCGGCGATTCCATCGCGGCCATGGATGCGCTGGCCACGAAAATTCTGCCGCCGGGTTTCGCTTACGAATGGACGGGACTTTCGCTGGAAGAACTTCGATCCGGCAGCCAAGCCGCCATGTTGTTCGGTCTGGGCATGCTGGTGGTCTACCTGACGCTGGCGGCGCAATACGAGAGCTTCTCACTTCCCTTTATCATTTTGCTGGCCGTACCCATGGCGCTGCTCGGGGCCGTCGGCGCCCAGGCGCTGCGCGGACAAGAAAACGACGTGTACTGTCAAATCGGCTTGGTCATGCTCATAGGTCTGTCGAGCAAGAACGCCATCTTGATCGTGGAATTCGCCGAGCAACTCCGCGAAAAGGGAATGTCGATTCTGGACGCCGCGATTGAAGCCGCCCATATTCGCTTGCGCCCCATTCTGATGACTTCACTGGCATTCATCCTGGGCGTTCTTCCTCTTGTGCTGGCGCAGGGCGCGGGCCGCATCAGCCGACGGTCCGTCGGCACCACGGTCTTCGGCGGCATGATTGCCTCGACATTTTTGAATTTGATTTTCATCCCCGTGCTTTACGTTCTGGTGAAAAGACTCCAAGCGGGCTTCAAAAGAGAGGGCGCGCAAGCACCGCCTTCCACAAATCCCGCATAGCGCCGGTCGCCGCAGTCATTGTTGAAGGTTGCCAGTCATCCCTGCCAAGTGTTCCGGTGTAGTTTGATGGCCATTCTAGCAAACGTTTCGATGTTGTTTGAAGGTCATCCTGAGCGCGCGTTCTTTTACCCTGAGCTCCGAAGGGGGTGCAGCGCGCTTTTTGCGTCCCGATGCTTTTGATCGGGGCGAAGAATCCAGAGCAGCCGCATCAGCCATCGCCTTCCCCTCCACACATTACTCGTGCATCTGGCTCGCTTCCCACCGATCTGGACCAATTCATGTGGCTAGCCGCTTCTGATCTCACCATTGGCAGGGGAGCGATCTGCACTGGGCAGCGTCCTCATGCTACGATTCTCTTATCGGCAGCCAATCCCTGCCCGCGGCGGAAAGGAGACTGCTGATGCGTTGCTTGGGAGAGTCCATTTTGCGCTCGACGATTTTCACCCTGATTCTGGGCGTTATTCTGTTCTCGGGCCCCAGCGCTGCCCGAATAAAAGAGCCCTCCACCGATTTCTGCTCCCTGCTACCCGTGAACCATCTGGAAAAGGTATTTGAGCAGCCATTCGGTCCCGTCGAGAAATCCACCCCTCCGCCGGCTACATCGAATGTCTCCAGCGCAACGGAATGTGATTACTACTCGCAGAAAAGGGGGCAGCGAAAAATCGTCTTTATCGTTTTTGAGGACACTTCCGCCGCAGCAGCCAAGGAAAACTTCAATCGCTTCATGACCATGTTTGGAACCACCGGACTGCTGGACGGCGTGGGCGACCTCGCTTTTACGGATTCCAACCAGGCGGTACACGTTCTAAGAGGGAAACTTCGCTACTACATCAGCGTCACCCCTACCGGAAGCAACAATCAGAAATCACAGCAGCAGCTCAAAGGCCTGGCAACCTGGGTCGCGGAGCAGCTCTCGACTCCCGCCCCCTGATCACTCATCTGAGATTGCCGTTCGGGAATTGCGCACACAAGAATTATTGATTCAATCGCTTCAGCCCGCTGACAAACGGATTCCCGCGCTCGAAAAATCTCCGCAGGTGTTCCACCTCTCGCGTGATTCCAATGCGTACGCTCTCGCCCACTGCGCCCGACGGCTTCACGGCAGTCCCCAGCCACAGCAGCCCGTCTCCGCACAGGTCAACCCCATCCACTCGCTTATCAATCGCCAGAGCGGCGGCCAGCCTTCCAGGCCCTCGTGTGAGGTCGCGCAATACTCCGGTGCCGCGATTCCGCTCCATCAACTCGATTCCCTCGACCGGCTCGATCGCGCGAATCAATACGCCTCCGCCTATCCCTGCTGTTTCCGCCGAAACATTCATGCAGAAGCACGAACCATAAGTGAAATAAACATAAGCATGCCCGCGATCCAGAAATAGCGAACGATTGGACGGCGTCAACCCCCGGAACGCATGGGCGCTCGCGTCGCCGGCTGGATATGCCTCGGTTTCGACGATCCGCCCGCTCATTCGTCCCGCGGGCAGCTCGTGCACCAGAGTTTTCCCAATCAAGTAGCGCGACAGTTCGATCGTGTCACGCGGCAGCTCGGCGCGGCGCAAGCGTCGAATTCTCGGCACGCACGCTCTCACTTTGCGCTTCGAACTATTGCCGCCTCCGTCAGGCTTCACTTTCCTCCTCATTCCCGCCAACCATCACCCCCTCGAATTGCGCTCCAGTCCGAACGCGCCGTCATTCCGAGGCGTGCCGGCAAAGCCGGAACGCCGAGGAATCCCGAGTCAATCGAGCATCCCTCCATCAAGTGATTGGAACAATTCCCCTTCCGTGCGAGCAGCTCAATTCCTGATTCAAGATTCTCGAGCAGAGCCGCAGCCTTCGATGGATTCGCAATTCATACCCCTATGACCATGTCGTGAAAACACTTAGAGTCGGGGTGTACATTGTCCGGCGGCGCCACAAGCTAATGAAATAGGACTATGGCGCTATCTCGGCCCTTCTGCGATAATTATTAAATTACTGGCACGGAGACTTTGGAAGGCGGGCCCAGCGGCAGATTTCAAGGAGCATTCCTCGAAATGAAGCGGTCCGAATCCCTAGCCTCTGCGGCTTTCGTAGGCTTGGCTCTGCTCCTCGCTCCCCTCTATGCGGCGCCCCGCCGTGGGACTGAAACATCCACTCCAGTAACTCGTCCGCGTGAATACCGGCTGCGCCTATACCACACGCACACGGGTGAACGCATTGATATCGTCTATCGCCGCGGCGGCAAATACTTGCCTGACGCTCTGGCCCAGCTTGATCATTTTCTGCGCGACCATCGGACCGGAGAAGTTCACCACTATTCGCCTGGAGTCTTCGATCTTCTCGTAGACCTGACCGCCCAGGTAGGTCACCCTGGCGCCGAGTATCAAATCATCTGCGGCTACCGCACGCCGTGGAGCAACAACTACCTTCGTAGCCACAGCACCGGCGTTGCGGAACACAGCCTGCACATGCAGGCGGAAGCGATTGACGTCCGTTTGCCCGGAACGACCACGGAAGAATTGCGCAAGGCCGCGCTGTCGCTGCACCGCGGTGGTGTGGGCTACTATCCCCGATCTGAATTCGTCCACGTCGACGTTGGCCGTGTCCGCCAATGGTGCTTCGGCTGCGCCACTTCAACCCGCTCCGGCGACTAA
>JBGQGW010000181.1:0-8104 GCA_041497605.1 Terriglobia bacterium
AACCCGTCATTCTCAGCGCTGTCCGAACGCCGATTGGAAAATTCATGGGCGGTCTATCTTCGCTCTCTGCCATTCAGCTTGGGTCAAAAGCGATTGCTGAGGCCATTCGCCGCGCTGGTATAGACGCGAAGCAAGTGGATGAAGCCATCATGGGCAACGTGGTGCAGGCCGGGCTGGGACAGAATCCCGCGCGGCAGGCGGCGTTGGGTGGCGGTTGCGATCCGCGCGTTGCGGCGATGACGATCAACAAGGTTTGCGGCTCGGGGTTGAAGTCCGTGGGCCTTGCGGCGCAAGCGGTTATGCTTGGCGAATCCGAAATTGTGGTGGCGGGCGGAATGGAGTCCATGTCGAATTGCCCGTATCTGCTTCCGGGCGCGCGTACCGGCTACCGCCTCGGAAATGCGGAAATGATCGATTCGATGATCAACGATGGGCTATGGGACAAATACGAAAATTTCCACATGGGCATGACCGGCGAGCTTGTCGCCGAAAAATATAATATCTCGCGGCAGGAGCAGGACCAGTTCGCCGTTGAAAGCCATCGCAAAGCCGTCCAAGCCATCAAATCCTGTTTCTTCGGCGAACAAATTGTCCCCATCGAAGTCCCGCAGAAAAAAGGCGCGCCCATTGTAGTCAAAACCGACGAATCGCCGCGCGAAGACACGTCCATGGAAACTCTCGCCAAGCTGAAGCCGGCGTTCAAGAAAGACGGCACTGTCACGGCGGCCAACGCTCCCGGCACCAATGATGGCGCCGCCGCGCTCATCGTCTCGAGCGAGCGCATCGCCGCGAAGCTTGGCAAAACCCCCATGGCCCGCATCGTCGCGCAGGCCGTCAGCGGCGTCGAACCGAAGTGGGTGATGATGGCGCCCGTCGAAGCCGTCGAAAAACTTCTGGCCAAAACCGGCTGGGACCGCGACAAGGATGTCGACCTAATCGAATTGAACGAAGCATTCGCCGTCGCCGCCATCGCCGTCACGCGCACGCTTCGCCTGAATCCCGAAAAAGTAAACGTGAACGGCGGCGCCGTCGCGCTGGGCCATCCCATCGGCGCATCCGGCGCGCGAATTCTGGTCACGCTGCTTTATGAAATGCAGCGGCGGAATTTGAAGCGTGGAATCGCGGCGCTGTGCCTGGGCGGCGGCAACGCGGTCGCTCTCGCCGTCGAGCGCTACTAAGATAATTGTTTCCCATCCTTGGGCGATATCTGCGCCCCGTCGAATTAAAAGCGGGGTCATTCCGAGCAGCCCCGGTTCATCTCTTCGGGGCGACGAGGAATCCAGAGTTGACGTAAACTGCGCTCGCGGCGCAAAATACCGCGCCACGGCGGTGCGTACAATGTTCTGTCCCCTCTGCAAAGCCGAATACCGCGAAGGCTTCACCCGCTGCAACGACTGCGATGTCGCACTGGTTGCAAATCTTCCTTCATCCGGCGCCGGCGATCCAGCCAATCCTCAATCCAGTCTCGATTCGCCAGAATTGCTTTGGGATGGCGCGGACGACATCTTTTGCGCTCGCCTCACCGCGGCTCTCGCCGATGCGAAGATTCCCTACCGGGAAGGCGACACGCCTGCGCTCCTCCTGTATCCCTCCTTGCAGCTTCCGCTCCACGTCTGGACGTTTACAAGAGACCATGAAGCAGCAATCCAGGTTCTGAAATCGATCAGCGAAGCCGACGGCGTCTCCACTGACTCCACTCTTGAAGTCGACGAAGATACTGAAGACATCCTGCGCGAGGAACCTCCTGGTCCCGATGTTGACGACATTGTGGAAGATTTCTACCCCGAGGATGCGACGGCGGAAGTCTGGCGCGGCGATTCGGTTGGCACGGCGGATATTTTACGGGATTGCCTTCTCGAGAACGGAATCGGATGCGTAATCGACGATTCCTCGCCCAATGAGCAACGTCTGCGCGTCCGTCCCAAGGATGAAGTCCGCTCGCGCGAAATTATCCGCGAAGTCATCGAAGGCACTCCGCCTGAATAGCCGGTAGTGTCCTATTTTGCAAATGCGATGCGCGACCGCGACTCTTCTGTGCGGGAGCTTCAGGGGCTAAAGCCCGATTTTCTTCCGAACGTGGATGTCGGAGCTGAAGCTCCGACCCCCTAAAAACCTAGGCTAATTTCAAATTAGGACAGCACCGAATAGCCAGCGCACTTGACCTTCCTTCGCTTCCTGTGTTTTCTTTGCTGCTCAAATGTCTACGAGCCTGTCGGCGCAGCCTCCGAATTCGGCCTTAGGGGGTCAGGGCTTCAGCCCTGACATAGAGTCGATTCAGGATTGAGAGGCTTTAGCCTCTGAAGCCAGCGAAACAGACACGAGAAAGGGAGCACTCATGAAACTCGACGCAATCAAAACCATCGGCGTCCTCGGCGCCGGCACCATGGGCAACGGAATCGCCCACGTTTTCGCGCGCTCCGGCTACAAAGTGATTCTCCGCGATGTCGAGCAGTGTTTCCTCGACCGCGCGCTCGACACCATCGGCAAAAATCTCGATCGCGAAGTGAAGAAAGGCAAGATCACCGAAGCCGATAAATCCGCCACGCTCGCGCGCATCACACCATCCACCGACGTGAAGGCGCTCGCCGCCGCCAACTTTGTCGTCGAAGCCGTTCCCGAGCAGCTCGACCTGAAACTCAAGGTCCTCCAGGACGCCGACGCCGTCCTCCGCCCCGAAGCGATCCTGGCCAGCAACACTTCATCCATCGCCATCACCACTCTCGCGGCAAAGACCTCCCGCCCCGATCGCTTCATCGGCATGCACTTCATGAATCCCGTGCCGGTGATGGTCCTTGTCGAAGTGATTCGCGGCCTGCAGACCAGCGACGACACTTTCTCTCTCACCATGTCGCTCGCCGAAAAACTCGAAAAGAAACCGGTCGCCGTCAACGACGCCCCCGGCTTCGTCTCCAATCGCGTCCTCATGCCGCTCATCAACGAAGCCGCATTTTGCGTGATGGAAGGAGTCGCCAAGCCCGAAGCCGTTGACGCGGTCATGAAGTTGGGCATGAATCATCCCATGGGCCCGCTCGAGCTCGCCGACTTCATCGGCCTCGATGTCTGCGTGGACATCCTCGACGTCCTCTATAAAGGTTTCGGCGATCCCAAATATCGCGCTTGCCCTCTTCTCCGCAAACTCGTCGCCGCCGGCTGGCTCGGCCGCAAATCCGGGCGCGGCTTCTACACCTACTGAGCGGTTCGGAACACTTACGAGACGGCCTTCAACGATTCTGATGCTCGCGCCTGCCGCCGTCACGGTTGCAACTCACCAAGCGCGCTCCGGCAATTCTTGGTACAATGTAAGTCCCCTTGATCTACGTAAACAACATCTCGATGCGCTTCGGCGCTAGAATTTTGTTCGACGACGTCTCGTGCTCGTTTCTCGCGGGGCGGCGCTACTCCATTACCGGTCCGAATGGCGCCGGAAAAACCACGCTCATGAAAATCCTGACCGGTGAAATCGAGCCTTCCATGGGCTCCGTCACCCGGCCCAAGAAACTCGGCATTCTCCGCCAGGATCAATTTGCGTTCGACGAGTTCCGCGTGATCGACACCGTGATCATGGGCAACGCCCCGCTCTGGAAGGCTCTGCAGGAGCGCGAAATCCTCTATGCGAAGCCTCACGACCACCTCACGGATAAGGACGGCATGCGTCTGGGCGAACTCGAGGGAATCGTCGGCGAAGAGGGCGGTTACACCGCGGAAACCGACGCGGCCGTGCTGCTGGATGGCCTGGGAGTGGAAGCCGAGCTGCACGAGCGCAAGATGAGCGAACTACAGGGCGGTCAAAAAGTTCGCGTGCTGCTGGCGCAAGCGCTCTTCGGCAATCCGCCGGCCTTGTTGCTCGACGAGCCCACCAACCACCTGGACCTCGATTCGGTGCACTGGCTCCAGCATTATCTCTGCAACTACGAAGGCGTCTTGATCGTCATCTCCCACGATCGCCATTTTCTAAACAGCATCTGCATGTACACCGCCGATATCGACTACCAAACGGTCATCATGTACAACGGCGGATACGACGACATGGTGGTAGCGAAAACTTCCATTCGCTCGCGCATCGAATCGGAAAATGCCCAGCGCGAAAAGAAAATTGCGCAATTGAATGAGTTCATCGCGCGGTTCTCGGCCGGCACGCGTTCCGCGCAAGCCACCTCGCGCAAGAAAGAAGTCGAGCGGCTGCAGACTTCCGAACTGGCCCGGTCCAACATCGCCCGGCCCTACATTCACTTTGAGATGAAGCGTCCCTCGGGCCGCCATCCGATTGAAATCAAGAGCATCGCCAAGTCGTATGACGGTCTCAAAGTGATCCACCCCTTCACGGCCAGCGTCTCGCGCGGTGAAAAAATCGCGCTCATCGGCCGCAACGGCGCGGGCAAAACCACTCTCCTGAAATCGGTCCTTCGCAGCGCCCCCGGACATATCGACGATTCCGAGAGAAAATTTCACGTTGATGGGGGCACGGTGGTGTGGGGGCACGAAGTCGCCGCCGGCTATTTCGCCCAGGATCACACCGATTCCATTACCAAGGGATCCACCGCCATCGAGTGGCTGCACCAGTTCGATTACGCTGCAACGCAATCGGAGTTGCGCGGCCTGCTCGGTCAAATGCTTTTCAGCGGGGATGACGCGCTCAAGCCCACCAAGGCGCTCTCCGGCGGCGAATCGGCGCGCCTGATCTTCTGCAAACTGATGTTGCAAAAACCGAATCTTCTCGTCCTCGACGAGCCCACCAATCACCTGGACCTCGAATCCATCAACGCGCTCAATATCGCCTTGCAGCGCTACAAAGGGACGGTCCTGCTGGTCACGCACGACCACGACGTGATCGACGAAGTGGCCACGCGCATCTGGCATTTCGCCGCGGGCGGGCACATCGAAGATTTCAAGGGCCCCTACGCCGATTACCAGGTCTACGCCGAAGAAAAAGCTTCCTAGCGCCGCAATTTCCCAGCAGTAAACTCGCGCGCGTTTGACAACTTGATTCTTTACCGCAGAGACGCAGAGAGCGCGGAGAAAAATGTGTATCGGAAGAGAATTAAATCCACGCTTTGAATTTCGGCCAGATTTCGGCCAGCGTTCCAAACTTCGGCCCGCGCACGATCATGATGGGCTTGTGGTTTTCAAACGGGATCGCATATTGCTGGTAAGTTTCTCCCGCCATCACCATGCTCGAGTACATCTCCTCCCAGGCCTTGCGGTTGCTGCTGATTACGATCATGCATTCTCCGGTGTAAGGCGCTGGCCCCCATAGCCAATAATTCTGGTGCCCGCTGATCGCGTGCGGCAGGCCGTATTGCCGGCCGAAGTAATCAATGGCGCCTGCATCGCCATAATTTGACCCGTAGATGCCGCATTTCGCGCGCTCTTCCGCCGGCAAAGCGTTGTAAACCAGCGCCACCGCCGCTGCCATTTCCGGCCAGCCAAACATGTCCGCATACTGCTGCGGCAGCCGGCTCAACTCCATCGTCTCCGTCTTGACCGGAACCACATGCAACGCTTCCTCATACGCGATAAATCTTTCCACCGGCATCATCGGCATCGCGAACGGCCACGAGAGGATTCCGTGCAGCATGATCACCACCACGATGGTCGCCGCCAGCGCCGGCTTCAGCCATCCGCGTTTCAGCGGCGGCCACTCCAGCAGCGATTCGATCGCCACCGCGCCGGCGGCAAAAAGCGCCGGATAGACCGGGGCAAGGTAGTAATTTTTCCCTTTCAACGCCACAAAAGTGATGAAGGCCACAATCCAGGTCCAGCCCAGCGCTCGAAACCGCCTGCCGCCCGGCGCGAAAAGGCACCAGAGAATTCCCCCAAACCAGATGGGGAATGACCACGAGGACAAATAATCCACATTCGATTTGAAGTAGGCCCAAGGCCCCAGCACCAGGTTCTTATCGCTCTTCGCAATGTTCTGTAGCAGTTCCAGCGTTGCCCAATGATGCTGGTATTCCCAGATCAAATTCGGCAGCACGATCAGCAAAGCCACCACGCCGCCCGCGTAGAGCCAGGGGCTGAGCAGCATTTTCCGTTGCGGCGAGAGCAAAAGCGCCACCACAAACGCGAATCCAAAAAACACCATGGCATGCTTGCCTTGCATCGCGAGGCCAGCCAGCAGGCCAAACCAAAGCCACAATCGCGGATTGCCGCCCGCCAAAATCAGCGTTGCTACATAAGCGCACGCCGTCCAGCCCAACTCCATGAACATGTCCGTGTTCAAATAGGTGCCGAAAAATTGGGGCGCGGCCAGCACGCCCAGGCATCCCAGCAGGATCGCATAGCGCCTCCCTCCCATCGCCTTGGCCGTCAATCCCACCAGCAAAAGCTCTGCCGTCGCGAAGAGAACCGGCACGAAGCGGACGGCAAGAAGTGTGTCGCCCAGCAGGCGCCGCGAAGCCCACGCGATCACCGCCACTCCCGGCGGCTGGTCCACATATCCCCAAGCCAGATGATGGCTGCAAGCGATGAAGTAAAGCTCGTCGCGGAAAAAGCCGTAGCCTTTGTACAACGAAAGGTGAATCAGAAACGCAATCAGCGTCAGCGCGCCGAGCAGGATCCACTCTCCGCGATCCATCTCACCCGCCGCCCCGATTCCCGCTCGATCCATGCTCAATGACGCCATGGGCACCCGTCTCGATAAACGTCCGGTCTACCGGAAAAGTTCCCCAACCATCCTGCGCTGCAAGGCGCCGGAGTTTCCGCCGCCAACCAGGCTAGGATTTCTTCGCGAGCCGGGAACGCAAGCGAATTCAAGTTTTATTTGGAGCCGTCGACAACCACCAACCCTGTCCCGAGCACCAGCATGTCTTGTCCGGCGGCGTCCTGCGACGGAGCGAGCGCACCTCGCGCATGGTGCCCTTCTTGAACGCCTCGGACAACTTCTTCGCAGTCTCTTCGTCGCGCGCCCCAACGCACGGGATGAACATCACCGGCAGCAGAATCCGCGCATCGAAGGTATCGTTCGCGCCCCGTGTCACCAGCAGCATTCCCCCCGGGCCTTCCGCCGGCGTCAACGGGAACAGCAAACGCCCGCCGGGCCGCAAGGCATCGAGCCAAACATCGAGCGGCGCGGTCGCTCCCGCATTCACATAAATAATGTTGCAACTCGGCAAGGGACCTACGGCGCCGGAGCGAAGCTGCACGGTCACATTGGGAAATTCCGCCAGGTTCTCTTTCGCCCGCGCGGCCAATTTTTCCTCGATCTCATACGCGAAGACCGATCCTGCCGGCCCCACCAGTCTGGCGAGCACGGCTGTGTAATAACCCGTTCCTGCTCCGATATGCACAACCGCCTCTCCTTCCTTGACCTTCAGGGCCGCCAGGCAATAGGCGTGCAATGCCGGCTGACCATTGTTGATTTGCCCCTCTTCGATCAGCGCGATGACTATGTCTTGATACAAGAAAGCAGGGTCGTCCGACGGTGTGTTGATGTAACCAACTGAAGTGAACACCCGCCACGGCCCAGGCCCCACAAAGCGCTCCCGGGGCGTCGATCCAAACGCCGCAGCCAGGCGCGAGTCGCCGAGCGGCACTCCGGCATTGGCCGTCACCAAATTTGCAAAGAAGGATCTATGAGCTTCTATTCGATCCACGCTTCTCACCTCGTCTGACCGCATCATCTTTTGTGAGGGAACCATAAACCTCCTCGCTCAACGGCTTGAAAGCCTCGCGCGAAAAAATCGCATTCAGCGGCAACTTGAAAAACTCCATTAACCGCACCACGATCTCCAGACTCGGGTTGTACTCTCCGCGCTCCAGGTAGCCGATCGTCTGGTAATTCACGCCAATGGCATCGGCCAGTTCTTGCCGGCTCAATCCTCTTTCCACGCGAAGGACTTCAATGCGATTGAAGAGCTTGAAAGCCGGGCGGAGTTCGTGTCTTTTCTTAGCCTTCATAAACGGAATATTGCATAACTACAACAATCTGTCCAGATTCTCTTCCAACGCCGTCCAATCCATGTCGGCGCGCCCCTGATCATCCATCAGCGTTGGGCGGGCACTAGCTCCGTTTTCGCTGAGCGCTCGCCCGCCGCGCGCCTGCATCTTGGGAACTGCTTCTTCCTTGTGTATCATTCCAACCGATGGACATCCTTCTCACTGAAAT
>JBGQGW010000182.1:0-8040 GCA_041497605.1 Terriglobia bacterium
CCGGGCCGATCGAGATAGGGCTCCAGCAGAGCGGCGGTCTGTCCTTCGATCACACCATCAAGACAAATCTTGGCGGCGACGGGGCGAACGAGGCCTCGCGTGTAGCGCGCGCGCAGCTCCGCCAGATGCGCGATCTGTTCCGGTCCTTCGCTTGTTTCAACCTTGAGCGAAACAATCGTACGGGCCGTCAGGCGACCGAGGGAGTCCGCATGAGCGAAGGCACGAAGAATGGATTCATCGGCCGCCGCCTCATGAATCGTTTTCTGGTTCGCCAATCCCGTGGCGGCCAGCGTCAAGATCCGCGATTCCACGGGTTCGCCGTTTCGAATTTCATACGTTTTTCCGATTTCAAAAAGCCGCAGGTCGCGCTGCCCGCGATTCAAATTCCATTCCAGCGCCGCGATCATGCTCACGATGCCCGAAGTGCGCAGCGTCGAAGCATCTTCAGCCAAAGGATTTGCGATCACGGCCGGCTGCATGCCCTCGGCGCGAAACAGGGCGTCCTTCGGAGGGTCCACCAGCGGAATCGAAACGATTTCCTGGTATCCGAGCGCCACCAACCGCTCGCGCAAGCTGTCTTCGGCATCCGCATACGGCAGGCGAGCCGCCGGTTGCTTGGCGGCCGGCAGCCGGGGAGGAAATTTTTCCACTCCGTAAAGCCGCGCCACTTCTTCCACCAGATCAATTTCCCGCGTGACGTCGCGCCGCCAGGAGGGACGCTTGCATTCCCAGCGCGCCATGATCGAACCGGAACTGCCTCGATTCGCGTCCACTCGCTGGGGCGCGAACCCCAGCGCGCCGAGGATTCCTTCGACATCCTTATCGGGCACATCGGCGCCCATCACGCGCAGCAATTCCTTTCGCGTGAATTCAATGGTCTGTTCCGGTTCGCGCCGCGGATAAAGATCGATGATGCCGGAGAGAACTTCGCCGCCCGCAATTTGCTGAATCAGTTCCGCGCAACGGCGGTTAGCGAGCCCGGCCATTTCCGGGTCGGCGCCGCGCTCGAATCGCATTGAAGCCTCGGTGCGCAAGCCGAGCGCCTTCGACGCGCGGCGTATCGAAATCGGATCGAACCACGCGCACTCCAGCAAAATATTCTTAGTCGAAAAGCTGATCTCGGTTTCCGCGCCGCCCATGATTCCGCCGATGCCGATCGAGCGTTTTCCATCGGCGATGACGCACATCTCCAGAGTGAGCGTGCGCTCGACTCCATCCAGCGTGCGCATTTTTTCGCCCGGACGCGCGCGGCGCACCACGATGCGATGGTCCGCCAGAGTTTCCAGATCGTAGGCGTGCAGCGCGTGCCCCAGCTCGAGCATCACGTAGTTCGTCGCGTCCACCACATTGTTGATGGAGTTTTGTCCCAGCGCCGCCAGCCGTTCGCGCAACCAGTCGGGCGAGGGAGCCACCTTCACGCCGCGAATCACCAAGGCAGTGAACCGGCCGCACAAATCCGGAGACTCGATATCCACACGCGCCTCGGAAGAAGCTTTCTCCGCCGCCTCTTTTAACTTCGGATGAACCGGCTTCAACGGAAGCCGGTAGAGCGCTGCAATTTCGCGCGCAATTCCCAGGTGCCCCAGGCAATCCGGCCGGTTGATTGTGATTTCCGCATCCAGCACCGGCCCCGCCGGGGTTTCCTCGATTGCGTCAATCGCCGTGCCGGAAAGCGCCAGGCGCGAGCGCGCCTCTTCCGCGGTCGCCGTCACCGGCACAAATTCTTGCAGCCATTTGTAGAGAACTTTCATCTCAGAATCAGTTCAGAGCCGGTCATCCCCTTCAGTACGGGCCTCCCCCGCTCCACGTCTCTGCGCGCTTTGCGCCTCTGCGGTAAGAATTTGGCTTCAGCCGCCAATGTTTATAGACTCGCCGCCAGCCGCCCATACGAAACCTGCGTATCGTATTCCAGGCGCACATAACCGTACTCCTCGTGCGCCGCAAAAATTCGCTCGAGCTCCGCCATCATCGGCGGATACTTGGGATGTTCTTCCTTCGGCGAATAGGACGAGCTGAGCAGCCGGCCTTTCAGTCCCTCGAAATCGAAGAGTTGCTCATTCTTGAAATGCTCGTCGCTGAATTTCCCCGGCGCGAAAAACGCCGCCATTTTTTCCTGATCGACATGCCGTTCCGCCACACCAGCATAATCGGTCCCGAACGTTCGCAGAATTTGTTCGTATTCGCGCGCGAATGCCGAAGAATCATTTCTCCGGTGGTTGTAAACCACCGCCACCCATCCATCACGTCGAAGAATCCGTGAAAATTCCACCCGGCTGCGCTCGCGGTCAAACCAATGAAATGCCTGGCCGGCCACAATCAAGTCCACGCTCGAATCCAGGAGCGTGGTAGCCTCCGCCGATCCCGCAACGCTGTGAAATTTCGGAAACTCCTCGAGCAGGCGTTCGCCTGCCTCGCGCATGGGCGCGTTCGGCTCAACGCCGTAAACCACGTTGCCCACCTCCAAAAACAGCCGCGCCAGGAATCCCGTGCCGGAGCCGATGTCCGCGACAATGGAATCCGCCGTCAGCCCGCATTCCTTGCGCAACAGGTCAATCACCGCGCGCGGATAGCCTGGCCGGCACCGGATGTAATCCTCCACCCGGTTCGAAAAGCGCAACTTGGGATCAGTCGTAATCACTTGCCATCCGCACTAAGGAAATTGCCGCAGGAATCGCACGTCATTCTGGAAAATCGTCGGCAGATCGACGCCATATTTCAGCATGGCGAACCGGTCCACGCCGATGCCGAAAGCAAAACCCGAAAGCCGTTGCGCATCGTAACCTTCGATGAAATCGTAGACCGCCGGATTCACCATCCCCGCGCCGAACAATTCGATCCATCCGGAATGCTTGCAGACGCGGCAGCCGCTCCCGCTGCCCCCGCAGACGTGGCAGGTCGCGTCTACTTCCACCGAAGGCTCGGTGAAAGGAAAATGGCTGGGCCGCAGTCGCGTCTTCACCTTGGAACCGAAAAATGACTGCACAAAATATTCCACCGTTCCTTTGAAGTCGCAAAAGGTGATATCGGTGTCTACGGCCAGCCCTTCGAGCTGGTGAAACATGAAGCTGTGCGTCGCGTCCGGATTGTCGCGGCGATACACTTTGCCCGGCACAATGATGCGCACCGGCGGGTGCTGTTTTTCCATGGCGCGAATCTGCATGGGAGAAGTGTGCGGGCGCAGCAGCCGGTTGCTCGCGCGCGGCTCCAGGTAAAACGTATCCATATTGTCGCGCGCCGGATGATATTCGGGAATGTTGAGCGCTTCGAACGCGTAGTAGGGAGTCTCGATTTCCGGTCCTTCCACCACCGAGAATCCGATCGAAATAAAGATGCGCTCGAGTTCCGCGAATGTTTGCTGGATCAGGTGGCGCGTGCCGATCGTTCGCTCGATCCCCGGCAGCGAAAGGTCAATGCGCTCGCGCGCCAGCGCGGATTGCTCGCCAGCGTCCTGGATCGCCTTTTGCCGCTCCGCGATAGTTCCTTCGACGTGCGCCTTAAGCTGGTTCAATTCCTGGCCGACCACGCGTTTCAAATCCGGCGGCGAGGGCTTCAACCAGTTGTCCGTAATCTTGGAGATGAAGCCGGACTTGCGGCCAAGCCAGGCGTCGCGTGCCCCTTTCCAGGAAGGCTCGTCGTTCACCGCCGCGAATTCCGCATCAAACGCCGAGCGCACCTCCGCAAACCGCCGGGCAACAGCCTCCGGAGAGCCATCGCCAAGTTCCGCCAGTGTGTGATCCACGATTTTCCGTTCGTCTGTCATTACCTGTTCAGTAGGGGCCGGCTTCAGCCGCGCCCCCGTCCCTCATGCAAACAAACGCGCCAAGAGAATTCGACAGATTACACCAATCCGCCCATCGCGTCTAAGGGACTCCCCTGAGGGTAGAGGGTCAGTGTCCGATTAAGCGTTAATCAGGCATTTGGCGATTTACAGCGTCCCTGTTTCGAGGTGAATGCCGTGCGAATGGTCGAATTGTCAAATGCCACCTAGCTTCACGCTAGAAAGGACGAACTTCTGGTTTTCGCAATCGTAGCGGAACTCAACGTCGCTCCAATCTGAAACTGCGTGCAAGAATTTGTGCTTTTCATACGTGAGGTAAGAGATGGAGACTTGGATTTTCAATAGTGAGCCGTCGCTCTGCATGGGGCGAATCCTGAGAATAGCAAACTCCTTCCGCAGTTTTTTGGATCTATCCATCTACTCTCGGCTATCTAGGTACTCGACCCGATAATCTCCCTGTTGTGATGGCAAGCCGTCAGTAATTTCAGGCTCTTTTTCTACCAGCACATGCCGGAAGTCCGTACGGATTGTACTGCCGCCATCGCCGTCATCGATGTGGCCCCATGATTTCTCCATTTCAGACAAGCTAGCGAACAAAGCCACTGAATACAGATTATCTTTCTTCGCGGGAATCTGGCTCTTCTGCGGGAAGCCAGTAATGGCACAGAGAAGCAAAATGAAGCTAAGAACAATCGACCGCTTGATTGCGCACACGAGAGGTCTCCTTGTTCACTCCAAGCACGCACAATATCGCCTATTTCCGTCGTCAGGAGCAAGCGACCGCGTGGTACGCGGCCTCCTCACATATCCGAACCAATGGCGATTTTTGGAGCCGCAAGAGGCTCAACTCCTGGTAAGTCGGATTATCGGAAACTGCCCCCCCGCGCAGAAATTGCACTCCCGGTCCTCAACCCCTGCCGATCAGGACTTCCGCAAAAAATCGGCATCCCAAAACTAACCTTGACCCAGGGTCCGGCGTCTATATATGGTAGTGCCACATATGGACACAACAATGTTCACTGATCGCGAACGCAAAAAAGGCAGCGCCGAATTGTTGATTCTGGCTCTGGTGGAAGACCGCGCCCGCCACGGCTACGAAATTGCCAAACTCATAGGACTCCGCTCCGGCGGCGTCCTGCAATTCCACGCCGCTTCCCTTTATCCGCTGCTCTATCGCCTGGAGCACCGAGGCTGGATCGAAGGCCACTGGATCGAAAAATCCGGCCAGCGCCGCCGCCGCTACTACCGCCTCACCGCGCCCGGCCGCAAAGTTCTGGCGGAGCAGCGCCGAGGATGGCGCGCCTTCATTCGCGCCATCCAGCGCGTCGCGCAATTGGGCCATGCCTAACTGGAAGGAATACGTCCGCGCACATCTCCCGCCGCTGGGACTTTCCGGCGCGCGCGAAGCGGAAATCTGCGAAGAGCTAGCGCAACAGTTCGAAGATGCATACAACGAAGCGCTCGCCGCGGGATCTTCGGACGAGAGCGCCGGGCAATATGCGATGAATCAAGTTTCCGGCTGGCACGCTCTGGCACGGGAATTGCGCGCCGTCGAGCAAACCACAACGGAGCGCGTGACTGCGAAATTCGATCGAAGTGCGTTCCCCGCGGGCGATGAACAATACAGGAAAAATTCCGCGCGGCGCGGAGGGAGATTATTCATGAACGATTTTTGGCAGGATCTGAATTTCAGCGCGCGCATGTTGCGCAAAAATCTGGGATTCACGGCGATTGTCGTGCTCACCCTGGCGCTCGGCATCGGCGCGAACACCGCAATCTTCAGCGTCGTGAACGCGGTTGTTTTCCGTCCTCTGCCGTATCCCGATCCGTCGCGTCTGGTGGGAGTGGAAACGCGCAACACGAAGCAGCCGGAAATCGACCCGGCGGCGTCGGCATCGGATTTTTTCGACCTGCGGCAACGCACCCGAAGTTTTTCTTCCCTGGCGGCAGTCTCAGCGGTCTGGAGCACGGTGGTCACCGGCCGCGGTCAAGCGGAGCGTCTTGAAACGCTCTACGTTTCCGCCGAATTGCTTCCAATGCTTGGCGTTCGTCCAGTGATCGGCCGCGGATTTCTGCCGGAAGAAGACAATCGCAAGACCCCCGGCACTGCCGCCATTATCAGCTACTCCTATTGGCAGCGGGAGTTCGGCGGAAACACTGCCGCGCTCGGCACGAGCCTGAAGATCGATGGCACGCTGATGAACATCGTCGGCGTCATGCCTGCCGATTTTGAATACCTCGGCAGCCTGCTGGGAACCGTCGAGGGGAACATCGATCTCTGGCTTCCCCTATCCGCCAATCCAATCCTCAACACGCTCCGAGGCGTACGTTTCTTGAGTGTGGCAGGGCGGCTGGCGCCAGGCGTCTCCATCGAGCAGGCCCGCGCCGAAATGAATAGCAACTGGACCGGGCTGCAAAATCAATTCCCGGACTCGAATCGCGGTTTCTACATCCGCTTGGTGTCCCTCAAGCAGGAAGCGGCCGGCAGCGCGCGCCCGGCCTTGCTGCTTCTGCTCGGCATGGTTGGACTCGTCTTGCTGATCGCGTGCGTGAATGTCGCCAATCTCCTCCTGGCGCGCACGGCGTCGCGGCAAAAGGAAATCGCCGTTCGCAATGCGCTGGGCGCGTCGGCAGGCCGCTTGATCCGCCAATTGCTCACGGAAAGCTTGTTGATTTCCGCCATCGGCGGAATCTTAGGATTGCTCCTCGCCACTTGGAGCTTGCGTGCGTTTCTCGCGTTTGGTCCGGCAAATCTGCCGCGCCGCGGCGAAATCGCGCTCGATATTTCCACGCTGCTGTTCGCTCTCCTGATGGTCGTGATCACGGGAGTGCTTTGCGGAATCGTGCCGGCTCTCGAAGTCACGCGCCGCGATTTGTACGCCACGTTAAAAGAAGGAGGAAGGACGCAAGCCGGAGGCAGCCATCGAGCGAGAGCGGCATTCATTGTTGCCGAAAGCGCGTTGGCGACTGTGTTGTTGATCGGCGCAGGATTGCTGGCGCACAGCCTGGTGCGGGCACTCGAAGTGAATCCGGGGTTTGTGACGGAAAACGTCGTCACGCTATCGACGCAAGTTCCGCCGGGCTATGCCGCACCGGAACGCCGCGCGGCAATTTATCGCGAAATCGAAGCGCGCTTGCGCGCCGTGCCGGGTGTGGTCGACGCCGGCGCAGTGAGCCGCCTGCCTTTGCAGGGGAAAAATATCGGAAGCTGGCTCTGGATCGAAGGCCGCTCGGCCGAGCCCGGCCAGCAGCCCGACGTGGAATACCGCGTCGCCTCACCCAGCTACTTTTCGACGCTCGGAATTCCACTGCTCCGCGGGCGATCGTTCGACGAACACGATGACGCCCAATCTCTGCCCATCGCGCTGATTAATCAGTCGCTCGCTCGCCGCTTCTTTCCCGGCGAAGATCCGATCGGGAAGCGAATCAAGCTCGGCCCCAAACCGGAGAAGAATCCCTGGATCACGATCGTCGGCGTGGTGGAAGATATCCGCCACTTCGGCCTGGACGTGCCTCCGCGCCCCGAAGCGTATCGTCCTCTCGCGGCAAGCCCGCTGTACGCTCCCATCTTTGTCGTGCGCACCAGCCGTGACGCGATGGCCCTGGTCCCCTCGATTCGCGCGGCATTTCAAGGGGTCAGCTCGGAGATGCCTCTGTACAATATTCTCGATATGAATCAGTTGGTAGATCGCTCCCTGGCACGCCGCCGGTTTCCCACACTTCTGCTTTCCGGTTTGGCGATCTTGGCGCTGGTGCTGGCGGCGGTGGGAATGTACGGCGTGATTTCGCAGTCCGTGGCGCAGCGCACGCATGAAATCGGCGTGCGGCTCGCCGTCGGAGCGAGCGCTCGAAATATCCTTGGCCTGATTCTGGGGCAGGGAATGCGGCTTGCTGTGGCCGGAATCGCGATCGGACTCGCATCCGGATTGCTGCTGAGCAAGTTGATGGTCAGCCAATTATTCGGCGTCAGCCAGCACGACCCGCTGGTGTTTGGCCTGGCGCCGCTGATTCTATGCGCAGTCGCGGCGCTGGCCTGCCTGCTTCCCGCTCGCCGCGCCACGCAAGTCGATCCGCTAGTAGCCCTGCGCTACGAATGAAGCAATCCCGCCGTGCCCAGGCGCCGCCGCTGTCGCCGAGCACTTTCCAGTAGGGGTCAGCTTCACAGGCTGGGGAAAATCCCATTTGTGGTCATTCCGAGCCCGTCTTATGGGCGAGGAATCCAGAGCAAATCCCAAATGCTTGAGCAGAAGTTAATTTCTTCG
>JBGQGW010000183.1:0-8031 GCA_041497605.1 Terriglobia bacterium
GGCTGCGGGGGAAAGTTCCAAGGTTTTTGTGCGCCCGGCTCACATCCGCAAGTTCGCGCCCACTGTCATCAGACGGATTGAGTATTCCTATAAGCCGAAGAGAATTGTTCCCATCGGCGCCGATTCCGGCGAAATTATCCCTGCGCTCGAGCAAGCGGGAATGAGCGATCGGCTGGTGCTCGAAGACGGACGGCCCATCTTCGATCCCTATCTGGGAGATCCTACGGGATCGGCCGAGTTCACCGCCAGCCTGGGCCACCGGATTGAAAAGGCCCTCGCCGCCCGGCACTAGAGTCTTCCACGTCCGGTGGTATCTTTCGCGAGACCGTTTAGTAGAAATGATTTAAGTGGACAGTACTTTCGTACTATCCTATTTCTCAGGCACTTAAGAGCTTTCTCTGCGTGATGTGTTAGAATGGCTCTTACTCAAATAAGCTGCTCCAGGATCCGCCTATGAATGCCCGCGTGAAATTCGCAATCGGTGCAGGAATCATTCTGATGACGCTGGTCTGGCTTGGCTGGGTCGGCGTCAGCGAGACGAAAACTTACTATCACACCATTTCGGAGCTTTCCACGCTGAAGGGCGCCGCTCTGAAGCAGCGCATGCGCGTCAGCGGGAACGTCCAGGACGGATCGATCCAGCACTTGCCCGGACGGATTGACTTTGTCCTGGTAGAAGAGGGCAAGACCCTCCCCGTCAGCTATGTTGGCCGCGATCCTTTGCCCGATACATTCAAGGATGGCGCGCAGGCATTGGTGGAAGGGAAGGAAATGCCCGACGGACGATTTGTTGCCGAACAGGTGCAGGCAAAATGCGCTTCGAAATATGAGGCGAGTCCAACCGGCACGCCCAACGGCAAGACCTAGCCACTGAGGGGCAAACTTGGATATTTTTGGATCGTTTGCAATCGTCTTGGCGCTGCTCTCGGCTTGCTATGCATTTGCTGGGGGAATCGCAGGGATCGCCACGCGCAAGCCGCTGCTGCTGAAGAGCGCGCGAAACGCGGGGATGATCGTCTTCCCCCTGGTCACGCTAGGCGTCGGAAGTCTGGTCTTCCTGTTTTTCACCGACAATTTCTCGATGGCCTATGTCGCGTCTCACAGCAACCGCGACCTCCCGAATTTTTACAAATTTGCGGCCTTGTGGGCGGGACAGGAAGGCTCGCTGCTCTTCTGGAGTTGGCTGCTTTCGATTTACGTCTTCTTCGCGCTATTCCTCAACCGCGGCAAGCATCCGGAATTGATGCCCTACGTCGTGGTCGTCCTCGCCGGCGTTCAAATTTTCTTCCTCACCTTGAACAATTTTGTCGCCAGCCCCTTTGCGGTTCTGGCCGCGCCCGGCGTCGGTGGCGTTTTGCACTTGGTCGCCGCCGCGGATGGGCGCGGCCTCACTCCTCTGTTGCAATATCCGGAGATGGTGATCCATCCGCCCATTCTCTATCTCGGCTACACCGGTTTCACCATTCCCTTCGCGTTCGCGCTCGCGGCCTTGCTCGGCCGCTATCCCGGCGAAAAATGGATTCACATCACCCGCCGCTGGACCATGGTTGCCTGGGGATTCCAGGGTGCCGGCATCCTGCTCGGCTCGCACTGGGCCTACGCCGTCCTCGGTTGGGGCGGCTATTGGTCCTGGGACCCGGTTGAAAATGCCTCGCTGATGCCCTGGATTTTGGGCACCGCCTTCTTGCACTCAGTCATGATGCAGGAAAAGCGCGGCATGATGAAGGTATGGAACGTCTGGCTGGTTTTCTGCACCTTCATGCTCTGCATTCTGGGGACGATGCTTACGCGATCTGGAGTAGTAAGCTCCGTGCACGCCTTCGCGCAATCCTCCATCGGCACATGGTTTGTCGGCTTCCTGATCGTCCTTCTCGCGGTTTGCCTGATCGCTTTCTGGAAGAACCGCGACTACCTGCACAGTGACAATAAGCTCGATTCCATGATCTCGCGCGAGTCCAGTTTCCTTTTCAACAATCTGATTCTGCTGGCCGCCTGCTTCGCCGTTTTGTGGGGAACGCTCTTCCCGGTGCTTTCGGAATGGGTTTCCGGGAGCAAGATCAGCGTCGGCGCTCCTTTCTTCAATCGAGTGAACATCCCCATCGCGCTGTTCTTGCTTTTTCTCACCGGCGTCGGTCCCTTGCTGGCCTGGCGGAAGACTTCGCTGGGAAGCCTGGTCCGGAATTTTGCCTGGCCGCTGGGCGGCGGCATTGTCGCCGGAGTGATTGCTTACATTTTTGGATTTCGGAATATCTATTCCGTCATCTGTTTGATTCTTTCCGTGTTCGTCACGCTCACCATCTTTGCCGAATTCTTCCGCGGCGCGCGCGTCCTCTCCTCGAAGGGCGACATGAATCTGCTCGTCGCCGTCGGCCAGTTGACCATGCGCAATACCCGCCGTTACGGCGGCTACATCATTCACTTTGGCATGGTTCTGGTCTTCATTGGCATTGCCGGCGCCGCCTTCAACCAGGACAAGCAAATGGACATGTCCGCCGGTTCCACGATGGAGATCGGCCCGTACAAGCTGCTCTGCCAGAATTTCGACGTCACCACCACCAAGAATTACGAAGCCGAGCGCGCCACCATCGAAGTTTTCAAGGGCAACAAGTCGATCATGATGTTGTATCCCGAACGCCGCTTCTATCCCGCCAGCGAAGTGACGGGAACCATGGTGGCCATCAATTCCACGCCGCGAGAAGATCTCTATGTCGTCTATGCAGGCCGCGACCCGCAGAGCAATCGTCCGGTGATCCACGCTTACTTGAACCCGCTGGTGAAGTGGATCTGGTTCGGCGGGCTGGTGGTCATTCTCGGGACGGGACTGGCATTGCTGCCGAATAGACAACCGGTATTGGTGCTGCGAACGGCCACGGAAAAAATACCAGTCGAGCCGCTCTTGCAGCCGCTCGGACACTACGACGCCCACGACTAAAGGAATGAAAGCCAAACGCGTTTCACTGTTCGTTTTAGCCGCCTTCCTGGTGTTCGGGATTCCCGCGCGCGCGCAGCAAACGGAACGCGCCAAATCCATTGGCAATCGCATGCTCTGCATGTGCGGATGCAATCAGGTTCTGACCCAGTGCAATCACGTTGGCTGCCCGTCGCTCACTTCCATGACCCAGGAACTCGACCAGCGCGTCGCTCGCAACGAGTCCGACGATTTGACCTTGCAGGCCTTCGTGCAGGAGTATGGCGAGAAGGTGCTGGCCGCGCCCAGAACACATGGCTTCGGCTTGACCGCATGGGTGATGCCGATCGTGGTCGTGCTGGTGGGTCTAATGGTGATCTGGTTCGTCCTCGATCGCTGGCGGAAACGCGCGATTGCGGCTCCGGTTGCGCACGTCTCACCGGAGCTTCTCGCTCGGGCACAGCGAGAGACAAATCGGGAGGACGATAACTAACCATGCTGGTTGCGCTGGCCTGCATCGCACTCTCTGCCGTTGCCATCCTCCTCATCTTTCATGTGAAAGCCGATCCTTCCGATTTTGCGCCGCACCGCACCAAGCTCGATCAATTGATGGAGCGCCGCGACGCGATTTATGAGAATCTGCGTGACTTGAAATTCGAGCATCGGTCCGGCAAATTTTCGGAACAGGATTTTGAAGATATGAAGCGAACTCTGGAAATCGAAGCCGCGCAGGTTCTGGCGCAGATGGACACCGTCACGGGCGGCGCACCGACGCCTTCGACGCGTCAAGTAGCGGCCCGGCAGGTCGCAGCACAAAAGCCGCGTGCATAAACTCATGAACACCACCCCTTCTCGTTTCGTGCGCCAAAAGTTCGTTCCATTTCTTCTCACGCTGCTCTTCGCCGGCGCGCTCACGGCGTCAGCCGGCACGGTCAGCGGCGTGGTCACCAATGGCACTACCAACACGACCGCTGGCGGTGTGGATGTGATCCTGCTTCAACTGCAAGGTGGAATGCAGGCGGTGGCAACAACCAAAGCCGACGCGCAGGGCCGTTTCAGCTTCGATCGTCCCGAAATTGGCACCCAGCCGATGCTCATTCGCGTTCAATATCGCGGCGTCAATTATCACCAGCCGGTTCCTCCCGGTGCCACAACCGCCGACGTCCAAATTTTCGACAATTCCCAGAACCCCGGCATGCTTCAGTTCAGCGTCCGGGCGATCGTCTTGCAGCCGCGCGAGACGACTCTGCTGGTCGGTGAGGAATTCACGATCGTCAACCAGGCGCATCCTCCGGTCGCGTATTACCGGGACGATGGCACTTTCCTGTTCTCGATTCCGCAGGGAGCAACTATCCATCAGGTTTCCGCGTGGGGCTCTACCGGCATGCCGGTGGAGCAGGGAACCATCGACAAGGCGAAAGGTCAAATGGCCATCGCGTTTCCGCTCCGCCCCGGAGAGAACGGCGTTCGCATGTCGTACGAGATGCTGTACCCCGATAATAAAACGACTTTCCGCACCAGTTCGCCCTATGCCTTCGGCCGTGTTCTGCTCGTCGCGCCTCCCACCGTGCAGGTGATAAGCCCGGGTTTCGTACCGGCGGGCACTGAACAGGGATGGGCCATCTATTCGCGCGATTCGGTTCCGGCGAATACGCCCATCGAGGTATCCGTTTCCGGAACGGCGCCAGCGCCTTCCGCTGCCTCGGCGGGTGGCCAAACAGGTGCCGGAGGAGGCGATCAATCGCAAAATCCTTCGGTGAATTCGCGAGCGGATACGGCCGAGCAAGAATCCACTCGTTCGATTCCTGGCCGGCTCGACGATAATCTGAAATGGATTTTGGTTGGCGGCTTTGCGGCATTATTCGTGTTGGGTGTCGTGTATCTGTGGCGGCTGCCGCAGGAAAAGCCGGACTCGCATCCGAGTGCTCCACCGGTCAAAAAGCCCGCCAAAGTCCAGCCAGCTCCGAATTCAGCCTCCTCCGCATCTGCCGAATCGGTCAACCGGGCAGTGCAGGGAAGCCTCGACGAATTGAAGGACAATCTGTTTCGTCTCGAATTGCGGCGCCAGGCGGGAACCATCTCCGAAGACGAATATGCCCAGCAGCGAAGCCGCGCCGAACAAGTTCTGCGCGAACTCGTGAAGGGCTGAGCGAACTTCCTTGGGTAAGCCCACCACGAGTCCTCATCTGGGCGTCACCTTCGATCAAGTCGAGAAACGGTATGGTTCGCTCCTCGCCTTGCGCCGCGTGTCGCTCCGGATCGAGCCGGGCGAATTTGTCGCTCTCCTGGGGCCGAATGGCGCGGGGAAAACAACGCTGCTGAAAATGGCTGCGTTGCTTGTCAGGCCGTCGGCGGGGCGCGTCACGTTTCCCCAAGTAATCGGAGAGAATCCCATCGAAGTCAAGCGCAGGATGGCCATGGTCGGACACAACACCTTGCTCTACGACGAGCTGTCCGCTGCGGAAAACTTGATGTTCTTCGCACGCCTGTTTGGCATGGATGCCGCTCAGGCCGCTGTTCTCGAATCTCTGGAAGCTTGCGGCCTTGCCAATCGCGCGAATAGCCTGGTGCGCACATTCTCCCGCGGAATGCGCCAGCGCCTGGCCATTGCGCGCGCGCTGCTCACTTCGCCCGAACTACTGCTGCTCGATGAGCCCGCCTCGGGACTCGACCGCCAGGGCTCGGCCTGGCTTTCGTCCACCCTGGCCCGGCTGCGCGATTCCGGCTGCACGCTGATCATGAGCACGCACGCTCGAAACGAATCGCTCGGGCTCGCCACGCGCGCCGTCTTTCTCGACGCCGGACGATTGGTCCGCGACACGGGTGCGGGTGGCGATCCACGGCCCGCGCTGGCGGAAGCGGCGGCGGAAGCATGAACACGCCCCGCGCCGCCTCGATCATTCTCGCGAAAGAACTTCGTTCTGAGTTCCGTTCCCGCGATCTTTTGCTCACCACGGTTGTGTTCGCTCTGCTCGTGGTCGTGCTGTTCAGTTTCGCCTTCGACCCCACGACGGCCGAATCACGGCGCTTTGGCCCGGGACTGCTGTGGATTGCGTTTCTCTTTGCCGGCTCGCTGATGCTGCATCCCTCCTTCGGCCGCGAGCATGCCAACGATACGCTCTATGCGCTGCGCATGTCGCCCATTGATCCCTTCGCGATTCTCCTGGGCAAGATGCTCGCGAATTTTGTTTTTCTGCTTTTTGCGGAACTCCTCTTGCTGCCGGTGTTCGCCGTTTTGTACAACGTGGATTTACTTCCGGTAATCGGCAGGCTGATTCTGGTGCTGATTCTCGGCACCCTGGGAATCTCGATCACCGGCACGGTTTTTTCCGCGGTGGCTGCCCAGGCGAGAATGCGCGAACTGCTGCTGCCGCTGCTGCTTCTCCCGATCCTCACTCCTGTGCTGATCGCGGCCGCCGAGGCCACCGTCGGCCTGTTGGATGATCCTCCGCAACTTGCGCGAAACTGGGTCGCTTTGCTCGCCGCTTTCGATATAGTCTTTATGACAGCATCCTGGCTTTTGTGCGGCCATTTACTCGAGGAGTAGGATGGGTTCAGGCTGGAAGGGAAATGCAATCGCAATGGTCGGCGTCACCGCGCTGTTGGCGGTGGCAGGCTATGCGGCCTTCTTTATAGCGCCAGATGAACGCTCGATGCACGCCATCCAGCGAATCTTCTATTTCCACGCTCCGGCGGGCCTCACGGCCTTCAGCGCATTCCTGATCGCCTTCGTCGGGAACATCGCCTATCTCATCACGCGCCGCCCCAAGTGGGATTGGCTCGGCGTTTCCGCGGTGGAAGTGGGCGTCGCCTTTTGCACCGTCAACCTGATCACCGGCCCGATCTGGGCGCATCCTGTATGGGGCATCTGGTGGACCTGGGACGCTCGCCTTACTCTTACTCTGGTCCTGTGGCTCCTCTACGTCACCTACCTCGTTTTGCGAACTCTGATGAACGATCCCGAACGCCGGGCAACTTTCTCCGCCATTTTCGGAATCTTCGCCTATCTCGATGTCCCGCTCGTCTATCTTTCGATTCGCATTTGGCGGACGCAGCACCCTCAACCGGTTGTTCTCGGCGGTGCAGGGTCGGGCCTCGAGCCGACCATGAGGAGCGTCTTTTTGTTCTGCATTCTGGTTCTGAATTTGCTGATGGTCGTACTCGTCCGGCAGCGCTACCGCGTGGAGCGCCTCCGCCACGAAGTTGAAGAATTGCGCTTCGAGGCCGAAAACAGGCTGGCCGATCGCGCCACGCAAGGGTAGTGCGATTAAGGAGTTGTTTCGATGAAAAACTTTGAGAGTTTGTTCGCGGCCTATCTGATCATCTGGGTTATCTTTATGGTGTATGAAATTTCCGTCGGCCAGCGACTGTCCAAGATCCAGGCGGAACTCCAGCGGCTCAAGGATCTCGTCAGCCAGAAATGAGCGGCAGCGGCGCGGGCAACCGCGCGCCACGCGCAAAGGTCGTAGCCTTCCATTCATAATCCATCATCGGTAGTGGCCCATGTCAGAAAAGAAAAAGATCGGCATCGTATTATTTCAGCTCGGCGGCCCCGAAAATCTCGAATCCGTCGAGCCCTTCCTCTACAATTTGTTTTGCGATCCCGACATCATTAATTTTCCCGGCGCCTGGCTCGCCCGCAAGCCTCTGGCGAGATGGATCGCCACCCGCCGCTCGAAAATCGCGCAGGAACACTACGCCGCGATTGGCGGCGGATCGCCGATCCGCGTGCTCACCGAGCAGCAGGCGCGGGCGCTCGAAGATGCGGTCCGCCCGCACGTGGAAGCCCGCGCGGTAGTCGCGATGCGATACTGGCATCCGCTCACCGCCGAAGCGATCATGGAAATCAATGCTCTTTCTCTCGACGAAATTGTTCTTTTGCCGCTCTATCCCCATTATTCCTTCGCCACCACCCGCAGCAGCCAGAGGGAATGGCGCCGGCTCTATAAACCGAACACAATTCCGGTGCGCTCAGTCGAACAATTCCACGATCACCCGCTTTACATTGCTGCGGTGGCCGAAAAAATAGAATCCGTCCTCGCACACATACCCCGTCCCAGCCAGGTGCACCTCGTCTTCAGCGCGCACGGCCTGCCGCTCAGCCTGGTTGAAAATGGCGACCC
>JBGQGW010000184.1:0-7969 GCA_041497605.1 Terriglobia bacterium
ATCTGCAGGAGATCGAGATTGAACTCCTTCTTGTGGCGCATCAGGTCGAAGCCTTCGGCGTAGGCCTGCATCAATCCATATTCGATTCCGTTGTGCACCATTTTCACGAAATGTCCCGAACCTTCCGGGCCGACGCGGCCCCAGCCTTTTTCCGGGCCGGGCGCCAGCGTCTGGAAGATGGGAGACAATCTCTTGACCAGCGCCTCATCGCCGCCCACCATCATGCTGTAGCCTTCGGTCAGTCCCCACACCCCGCCGCTGGTGCCCACATCCACGAAATTCAGTTTGTGCTGCTTCAGGGTGGCGGCGCGGCGAAGGTCGTCGCGATAATAGGAATTGCCGCCATCGAGGATGGTATCGCCTTCGGCCAGATGCGGCACCAGCGCCGCAATCGTCTGGTCCACGGGATCGCCCGCGGGCACCATCAGCCAGATCGCACGCGGAGTCTTCAACTGCGACACCATGGAATCGAGCGATGCCGCCCCTCCCGCGCCTTTTTCGACGATCTTTTGCACTGCCGCATTGTCGCGATCGTAGCCGACCACGCGGTGCCCGCCCTTCACCAGCCGCTCGGTCATGAATGCGCCCATCTTCCCCAAGCCAACCATGCCCAATTCCATGAGAGTTCCTCCTGGCTATTTGCCGTCGAGCGGCACGCCGCTGTGCGCGAGATCTTCCTTCAATTGTTCGGGGGTTTTGAACTGAATTGTGTTCATGCCCAGTTCCCGCGCGCATTCCAGATTCAGCGAACGGTCATCAATAAATACGCATTCTTCCGGCCGCCGCTGGGTGATTTGCAGAACCTGGCGGTAAATCGCCTCGTCCGGCTTGCGCACGCCCAGATAGCAGGAACTCATAAACACCTGAAAGTAATCCCGCAACTGAAATTTCTGGATGCGATATTCGTTCAGTTCCAGTGACTCATTATTCAGCGCGGCCACCAAATATCGATCCAGAGACGCAATCTTCCGCAGAATCGCCAGCGTCTCTTCGTAAGGCTGAGACTGGTCATACATGAACTGCTTGAATTCCTCGCGCGTGAATGGCCGCTGCCGGTAAAAAATCACGCGATTCAGGTACTCTTTCAGTCCCGCGTGGCCGGTTTCGAAGGCGTTCAACAACAACTCATGCCGGTCTTCGAAATCGTCGCGATCCAGATGAAATTTTTCGACTGCCTTCAACCGCGAAGAACGGTCCCAGGCGTTGGTCAGGATCACGCCGCCCATGTCCCAGAAAAGCGCGCTTACATCACCCACGCAGAACCTCGGCAATCTGCCGCAATCCACCGGCCACGTCTTTGCCCAGTTGCACGCGCAACGTGCGCCGCCCGCGCTGCTCGAGGGCTCCGAAGTCTCCTTGCGCCTGCGCGCGAATGAGCGTAGCGAACGTGTAATCCGTCTCCGGCACCGGCAAATCTTCCGCGGGCTCATCAAGAATTTGCAGGAAAAGCCCGGTGTTGGGGCCGCCCTTGTGAAGCTGTCCCGTGGAATGGAGGAACCGCGGACCATAACCAAGCATGGTGGCGAGCTTGGTGCGATCGCGCAGGATGGTGCGAATCGTTTCGAGCGCTGCGCTGGTATCCGCCGTGGGCGCGAGGTAAGCGTCGAGCCCGATGTAATTGCCCGAGTGCGCGGTGGAAAGCCAGGCGTCGATTGAATGTCTCAACTCATTGGCGTTCGCCGCCGGCACTGGCTGCCGGCCCTGGCTCGATGCCGCGGCCGCGCCGCCTTCCGCGCTGGCCTTCTTCATCGCCTGGCGCGCCAAATCTTTCGCCAGTTGCACGTCGGGCTGATTGAAGGGTTGAATTCCAATCACCGATCCCGCCGCCGCGATTCCCACTTCCCAACGGAAAAATTCTTGCCCGATGTCGACGGTCTCCGACAACGAAATTCGCACGATGGGATGCCCGGCGGCTTCGAGCGCGGCGACTTGATTTTGCACTTGTCCCTCCGCATCGCTCTTCATCTGCAGATGGACGAACAAACGGTCGGAGCCATATACACCCGGCGCGCCCGGGGCTTCATCAGCAACGGGAACGATTCCCTTGTCGTCTTTACCGGTGCTTTCCGCGATCAATTGTTCGAGCCAAGTGGGAAATGCCGCAAGACTCTTGGAAGCGAGAAACGTGACCTTGTCGCGCCCGGCCAGCGCCGCTTCTCCCAGCACGGCGCCCAATTGGAGGCCGGGATTTTGTTTGTCCGGCACGGAGAAAGCGCAGGTCTCCTCCATCGTCCAGGCGCGATCCAGCAAGCGGTTCAAGTCCACGCCGATCACCGCCGCCGGCACCAGGCCGAAGTGCGTCAAGGCGGAGTAACGTCCGCCGACATCCGGCGTGGCGGAGAAAACGTGCCGGAAGCTTCGATCGTGGCCCAACTTCTCGAGCGGCGTGCCCGGATCGGTGATGGCGGCAAATTGCGTGCCGGGAGTTTTGTTGAGAGCCGTCACCTTTTTCCAGAAGTAGTAAAAGAAGGACAGCATCTCGGTGGTTGTGCCGGATTTGCTCGACACGATAAACAGCGTATGCGCCAGATCAATGCTTTTTTCTACTGCCTTCACCGCGGCCGGGTGCGTGCTGTCCAAAACGATCAATTGGGGATAGCCTTTGGCATTGCCGAACGTTTCCTGAAAAACTTTTGGCGCCAGGCTCGATCCACCCATGCCCAGCAGCACGGCATGCGTGAAACCTTCCTTCTTAATTTGCTCGCGGAATTGAGTCAGGTCCTGAACATGAGCGTGCATCGTTTCCGGCAGATGCAGCCAGCCCAGGCGGTCGGTTATTTCCGGAACCGGCTTGGCCGACCAAAGAGTGGGGTCTTTTGCCCACATTCGCTTGCAGTAATCTTCCTTGCACCACGCGGCGAGGCGCTTCTCGACGGCGGCGTCGATACTGCCGAGGCTGTGGCTTTCCACGTCTGCCTGCGAGGAGAGCAGCGCACTCCGCTTATTGTCCAGCGCGCCCATTAAATCGTCGAAAGATTTCGAGAACGAGGCCACGCCTTCCACCTGCAATTGTTCGCCGATGGCGAGCAAGTCGATACCCAGCTTTTTCAATTGATCGAGTTGAGCGAGCGCCTCGCCCACTTTCTCCAGAATTGTGTTCCCCCGCACTTTTCCGTGATCGCGGAAGGCATCCAGCGTCGCCGGCGGAATCGTGTTCACCGTGTACGGGCCGATCAGCTCCGCCACGTACAGCACGTCGGAATACTTCGGATTCTTCGTGCTGGTGCTGGCCCACAGCACTCGCTGTACTCGCGCGCCTTTCTTGCGCAGCGCCGCAAAGGAATCGCCATCGAAGATTTCCTGGAAGCGTTTATAGACATTCTTCGAATTCGCGATGGCAATCTTTCCGCGCAGGGCCAGCGCTTCGGGCTTGCCGATCTTCTCGAGCTGCGGGTCAACTAAATTATCCACGCGGCTGACGAAGAACGAAGCCACGGAGGCCACCTTCTCCGGCGCCGCGCAACGCGAAAGCCCGCGAATATAGGCCTGGGCGACCTGTTCGTAATGATGCATCGAAAACATCAGCGTGATATTCACGTTGATGCCTTCGGAGAGCAGCGTTTCAATCGCGGGGATTCCTTCCGGTGTCGACGGAATCTTGATCATCAGATTCGGCCGTCCCACAAGCTTCCAAAGCCGGCGAGCTTCTGTAATCGAGTTCTGGGTGTCGCGCGCCAGCAAGGACGACACTTCGAGGCTGACAAATCCATCCGCTCCGGCGGTGCGATCGTAAACCGGGCGCAGCACGTCGGTGGCGTTGCGAATGTCCTCAACCGCAACCGCCCAGAACAGGGCGCTGCTATCGAGCTGGGCATTCTTGGCGAGCAAATCGCGCAGGGCGGCATCGTAGTCCGTGCTGCCCGCGATGGCTTTCTCAAAAATGGTGGGGTTGCTGGTCACGCCGCTCAATCCATCTTCCTCGACCAGGCGCTTCAGTTCGCCGCTGGTGAGCAAATTTCGGCGGATGTAATCGAGCCAGATCCCCTGTCCTTGCTTTTCAATGTCATGTAGCGGATTCACGCTTCCCTCCCGGGGATTTGCGGATGTGCTTCAATTGGAGAATTGAGCTGGCGGTTGCACGTTCTTCGTGGAGCATGCCAAAGCGCCCGTGATCAGCAGCATCAGATTCTTTTCGTAGGAGACAAGATTCTTGACCGCCGCGCGCGTCAGCATTTTGTACAGCGCGAAGCTTAGCGCCAGAAGCAGAAGTATCAGCCCAGTCAGAAGAAACTGGGAGTGCCGGAGTCTGACCCACAGCAGAAAGACCGCTGCCGGGACAGAGAGGATGAGCGCGGCGGCGGAGTTGATATCGAACTCATACCAGCAGAAATAGCTTTCCCATAGATAGTTCAAATTCGTGAGAGTCACTACCGGCAGGTAGTAATACTCTAGGGTTGGGGGTCTTGCAAAGGATACCATCCCGAAGGGCGTGCCGAGCTTGGCAAAATACGCGGCCTGGTCCGCCGACAAACCTTCAGTGAGCTTCTCGCGTAACACAGCGTACACCGTTGGCTTGATCTCTGCGTCGCTGCGTGCGCGAATCCGAGAATTCAAAGTCATCCATGCAAACGTATTCAAGAAGAATCCCAGAATCAAGCTCACCGGGATGAGCGCCGCGGTGAAAGGCGTGATCCAATCTTTTGGTATGTTGGCGAGGAGGAAGCCATCGGCCGGTCGCCAAAGCCCCCAGAGACCCTCAGCGAGCAACAACAGCGCAGCCGCGAGCATCGCGCCAGGGAGAATCGTCTTGATGATCTTGCCGAAGGAGAATGCGCTGAACATCCGAATCACCCCGACGGTGCACGGTGCGCTTCTTAGTGGCCTGCCATCAACTCGGTCCTGGGACTCGCGTCAGCTGCGCCGTTCTTCGCCAGCCTGATGAAGTCGCCGACTTTCTGCGGCGATTTCGATCCGTCCGGAAACTCGACCCCGCTGTTTACATCCACGGCAAAGGGCTGAACCAGATCAATGGCTTTCGAGATGTTTTCCGGGTTGAGCCCTCCTGCCAGGATAACGGGCTTCGCAACCGCCTTTACAATGCGCGCGCTGATCGTCCAATCGTGCGTGTGGCCCGTCCCGCCAATGCGCGTGGCCGTGCGGGAGTCCAGAATAATGGCGTCGGCCTGCTCGGCGGCAGCCGCAGCGAACTCGTTGGCGCTTTCGTCCACTACGCTCACGGCCTTGATGATCCGCACATTGGGGATCATTGTACGCAGCTCGGGAATCTGCTCCAGGGCAAAGTCGCCGTGCAGTTGGACGGTGCTGCACCCGACATGCTGGCATGCGCGAACGACCCAGTCCAGGCCCGTCTGATGCGTCACCAGAACTGTGGAAACAAACGGAGGAACCTTCGAAATAATTCGATGCGCTGTTGGCAAATCAAGTTCGTCTTCGGTGCGATAGCTGAGGCCGCAGAGGAATCCCAGCGCGTCGGCGCCCAAAGACACGGCCATGCTCGCCTCGTCGAGGTTTCGTATGCCGCAAATCTTGACTCGTATCGGACGCATCTTCGTTTGCTCAATCGAAGCGACAAAACAGTATCATCCAAACTTTCCTTTTCGCAAGGAACGCTTATACCAGAGCTGAAGGCTCTGGTTTTGCTTCTCATCTTTGGGTCGAGGCCTCCGCAGATTTCGTGTCGCTCTCAAAGCTGCCTAAATGCTGGCGTTGGCTCAACCATATGGCGAATTACACGAACCTCAAAAAGGAAATGTGGGTTGAAACTCTTATGCGCCGGTCTTGGCCGTGCCGGCGTAACGCTCTTCGATCGCCTGAACTTTGGCAAGCCGGCGCGCGTGACGCGGTTCGCCGGAGAACTTGGCCGCTAAAAATGCGGTGATCAAATCATTCGCAAGCGAGGAGCCGATGATACGTGCGCCAAAAACGATCACGTTCATGTTGTCGTGTTCAACGCCTTGATGAGAGGAATAACTGTCATGGCACACCGCGGCGCGTATGCCCGGCACTTTGTTCGCGGCGACGGAAGCGCCCACTCCGCTGCCGCAGATCATCACTCCCCGGTCCGCGCGTCCGTCGCGCACAACCAGCGCCACTGCTTCCGCGTAATCGGGATAATCCACCGGATCGGTGCTATGCGTGCCCAAATCCTGAACCGTGTGGCCCAGGCTGGCAATAACTGGAATCAACTCCTGCTTCAATAGGAAGCCGGCATGGTCGGACCCAATTGCCACGCGCATGATGAATCCTCCGCTCCAGACTACACCCGGCGCTGCGGCGTTTTCCAGAGGGAGACAAGATACCAGAAAAGTAGCTATCCGTAACTGCCGCAACTCGCCCGGCCCCTGCCTTGATGATCTGGACTCATCGGCAATTCAATGGTTGCATCTTTTTCCATTTTGGGCCAATCTCATCCTCAGAGTAAGGATTGGGTAGCGGGCAGTTGGGGGTCAATTGAGCCGCGACCGTCTCCATCCGATTGCCGTCGAGTTCCCTTCCCATAATTGTCTGATGAAGCGTCTTGACTGGAAGTCAGTTCACCAGGTCCGTCCGGATTTTTTGGCGGATTGGCGTGCCGCGCGAAATGTGGTTCGCGTGGCCGATCTCATGAACCACGGAAGACCCTCGAAAGGAGCTAGCGAATGAAAGACCAGCCAGGAACATTACAGCAGCAGCAACCAGAGATACCGGAGCCGCAACAGCAATCCCAGCTAGCTAAAACGACTACCACTTCGTTAAAGCTCTCGCCGATCCAGGAATTTATGCTTCACATGCAGGAACTGCGTGAATTGATCGCGCGGCGCGCCTATGAATTGTTCGAAAAGCGCGGCTACGCCCATGGACAGGATTCCGAGGACTGGTTGAAAGCGGAAAGTGAAATCCTCCGGCCCGTCCGGATGGAGGTGACCGACACTCCCGATTCCTTGATAGCGCGCAGCCGTGTCTCCGGCTTCGAGCCCTCGCAGCTCAGCGTCAGTGTCGAGCCTCAAAAACTCGCCGTCGCAGGCCGCCGCGAGATCAGTGAAGTGGTAAAAGCCGGAGAGGAAGTCCGGACCACCAGCGGATCGGTTCAATTCCTGGAGGTCATGGACCTGCCTGCCCAAGTGGATCCAACGCAAGCAACGGCCACTTTGAAGGGAGACGTCCTCGAAGTCACGTTGCCGAAGGTAGCGGCGGGCGAAGCGAGCGAGTCAACGAAACGGCCCAAAGCGCGAACGCAGGCAGCCTGAGCCCCGGTTCCTGAGGCGGGAACAAGGAATTCTCCACGATTCCATCCTCCCGCCTTTCCGTTGGCTGGATTGTCTCTACGCGAAACGCTGGAGGAATTTTGTCCCTGGCCGTATTCTTGCTCTATGGTGAAACACGTTTTGCCTTGGCCGATCCTGATGACCATCGGCCACTCCACGCGGTCCATCGAAGAATTTGTTAATCTGCTCAATTCGAACGGAGTGCACCTTCTGGTCGATGTCCGCACAATTCCCCGCTCGCGCCACAACCCGCAATTCAATCGTGATTCCCTTCCGAAATCTCTCGAGGCTTCGGGGATCGCTTACACTCACCTGAAGGATCTCGGCGGACTGCGAAAACCGAAGCGCGATTCGATGAACACGGGCTGGCGCAATTCTTCGTTCCGGGGTTTTGCCGATTACATGCAAACGCCGGAATTCGAAGCCGCCCGGAGAAGAAATTACTGCAACTGGCGGAAACAAGAACTTGCGCGATCATGTGCGCCGAAGCCGTTCCCTGGCGCTGCCATCGCTCCTTGATCGCCGACGCGCTTCTGGCGCGCCACGTTTCCGTCGAGCACATCGTCAGTGGGTCGCACTGCCATCCGCACGAATTGACGCCCTTCGCCAAAGTCCGCGGCACTCAAGTCACCTACCCCGCCGGGAAAGATCCGGAAGATTCATTCCAAAAGACTGCGCGCCAATTGAAGCTCATCTCATGAACAAACATTTGCCCGGTATCGAGATTTCGACAGTGACTCAGTTTCGGAGAAGCAGGTTACTCC
>JBGQGW010000185.1:0-7962 GCA_041497605.1 Terriglobia bacterium
GGCGGGCGTTTCTATGCATCATGGGAAGACGAGCGCGCGCCGGTGCTCGCGGCGAGACGCGCGTTCCACATGGCGGAGATGAAACCTTCCGACATCGATCTGGCCGAAGTGCATGACGCGACTTCTTTCGCGGAAATTCACCTGATTGAGGATCTTGGATTTTGTCCGCGCGGTGAAGGAGGACCCTTCACGGAGTCGGGGGCCACCAAGCGCGATGGTCAAATTCCGGTGAATGCTTCGGGAGGATTGGTTTCGAGGGGGCATCCAATCGGGGCGACCGGCCTGATGATGCTGAATGAATTGTGCATTCAATTGCGCGGGGAAGCGGGCGAAATTCAAGTGCCGGGAGCGCGCATCGGTCTGGCGGAGAATGGCGGTGGGCTGATAGGGAATGATCTGGCCGCGTGCGCGGTCACAATTCTGGAATCGGCGAATTGAGCGAATTGTGTTCGAAACATTTCTGCGTCTGCGCGGAAAATAATTAGGGGGATCGTCATCGTAACCACTCTTACAGTTCCAAAGACAGGCGGGATCCCGACCACCAAAGTAAGAGTGGTGAAGTGGCTGAAGCGGGAAGGGGACTCAGTCAAAGTGGGAGAGCCCGTCGTCGAGCTCGAGACCGAGAAGGTGAGTTACGAACTCGAATCGACTGTGGCAGGCGTGCTGCTCAAGATTGTCGCACGAGAAACGGCCGAAGTCCCGGTAGGCGATCCACTTTGCCACATTGGAATGCCAGGCGACACCTTACCGGAGCGCTAGAATCATCAGGAGCCAGCGATGCAATCAAAGCAAGAGCTTGGAAAAGACCGGTTGAGCTGGATGTATACGCAGATGGTTCGCATCCGTGAATTCGAAGAGCGAGTGAAGCGAACGTTTGTCGAGCATCCCGGAGCGATGCGCGGACACACGCATCTTGCCGATGGCGCTGAAGCCAGCATCGTGGGAGCACTCTCGACTCGCCGCGAGAACGACCTGGCGATGCCGAGCTACCGGTGCCACGGCTATCCCATCGTGCTGGGAAGTTCCACGAAAAAAATGATGGCGGAGCTCTACGGCCGGAAGGACGGACTGTGCAAAGGATTTGGCGGCTCGATGCATCTGGCCGATCCGGAACATCATTTTCCGGGAACTTCCGGGATCATTGGACAGAGCATCGCACACGCGACCGGAGCGGCGCTGACGGCGCAGGTGAAAAACTCCGGCCAGGTGGTTTACTGCTTTTTCGGCGATGGAGCCTCGAAGCAGGGCGCCTTTTACGAATCGCTGAATATGGCAGCGGTGTGGAAGCTGCCGATCGTTTACATATTGGAGAACAACGAGTATCAGGCGTACACGCACATCAGTCTCGAAGACGCGAATTATATCGCGGGCGATCCTCTCTCGAAGAAGGCGCAAGCGTTCAGCATTCCCGGCGCTACGGTAGATGGCACCGATGTGCTGGCAGTCTATGCGGAGGTGGGGAAGGCGGCTGAGCGCGCGAGAGCCGGACACGGGCCGAGTTTGATCGAGTCCAAATTCTACCGGCTGAGCGCGCACGGCAACGCGATCACAGTACCGCCGGTGCCAACCCAGTTTCCCGATCATGAAGCCGTGGGAGTGTATGGAAACAAGGCCGAGTATCAGGCGGCGAGGGCCAATGATCCGAATGCAAAATTCCGTTCGCAACTGATCAGCGGCGGCGTTTTGCCGGACGAGGACGCCAAACGAATCGAAGATGCCGCACGCTCGGAGATGGACGACGCTGTCAACTTTGCGCTGGCCAGCCCGTTGCCGGCGCCCGAAGAGGCGACCAATTATGTTTTTGCATAGGAGGGATATGACATGGCGCGCGAGATGATGTACGGCGAGGCGATCGCCACGGCGATTATGGAAGAAATGCAGCGTGATCCCGACGTTGTTCTTTACGGCCAGAACCTGGGGATGACGGAGCGCGATCCGATGCTGAAAATGTTCGGCAAGAATCGCGTGCGCATAACACCCATTTCGGAAACGGCGGAAATTGGAATCGCGGTTGGCGCGGCGATGACGGGCCTGAGGCCGGTTGTGGAACTGTGGATGAGCGAATTCATGCTGGTGGCGATGGACCAAGTGATCAACGAAGCGCCGCGAATGCGATATATGTCGGGCGGGCAGGTGAAAGTCCCGCTGGTCCTGAAGGCAGGTTACGGATTTGCGGCCGGATGGGCCGGACAGCACTCGAACTGCGTGTACCACACGATGATGGGAATACCAGGCTTGAAAGTGGCGCTGCCCTCGACTCCCGCGGACGCCAAGGGTTTGATGGCGGCGGCCATCCGCGACGAAAATCCGGTCGTCTATTTACATCACTATATGCTGACCCTCGAAAGGGGCGAAGTGCCGGATGGCGAGTACGTGATTCCGTTCGGGGTTGCTGACGTGAAGCGCGCCGGGACCGACGTGACGATTGTGGCGACCGGATGGATGGTGAAAAAGTCGTTGGCCGCGGCGGAACAGCTTGCCGGGGAAGGCATCAGTGCGGAAGTTATTGATCCACGAACGCTGGCGCCGCTGGATGTGCAGACGATCGTCGAATCGGTGAGGAAGACCGGGAGGTTGGTGCTGGTCGATCAGGCGCCGCGTCACGCATCCGCTGCTGCGATTATTGCGGCGGAAGTTGCCGAACACGGATTCCGATTTCTCAAGGCGCCCGTCAAGATGGTAACGGCACTGGACACTTCGATTCCCTACAGTGAGCCGCTGGAAAATTACGTTCTGCCGGATGAGAACAAGATTGTGCAGGCTGTGAAGTCGGTGATGGTGAAACAGGCGGTTGGGGCCTAGATGGTAGTACCCCGACTATGATTGCAGGAGCTGGGGTCGAGGGAGGAGGGTCGGAGCCACTGAGAAGATGATGCGGCCGCAAACGGGGCTCGTCGAGAGTGCAAAAACGAGCCGACCGGCCCCGCTGATTTCTCTAGGGCCTGCTCCTGTGGAAAATTCGTTGTGTCCAGGATAGGAGAAGCGTACGATGCAGAAACAATAACTCTAAATGGGAAGTTACGGCCAAAGGTAGGCTGATCGTCGGACCGAGTGCAGCCATGGTTAACAAGTGGCTAATTAGGCTGGGTCTGGTTGCGGCCTTTGCTCTCTTGGCTGCTCTTGTCTACGTGTTTGCCCATCATTGGTGGGGTCACCATTTTGTATTTCGAACGGTTGACTTCGTCGTTGGAGGTCTTGCAAGCCGGTCCGGCTTGAGCCCGTTTCTTGTGCGCGGTTTCGTCATTCTGGTGACGATGCCCTTCTTTTGGGCAGTGGCTAAGTACACCTACGGACTTTTCTGGCTTCGGGGCTTGGGGCCTTCACTCAGGCTTTACCGAAACCCGTATGGACTCATCATCGTCGCCTACGCAGGCCTTTTTTACTTGGCCATGTACTTTGCTTCGCGTGATTCGTACGCCTACAAGTGGTGTGCTGACACACCCGAAGGCATCCGCACCTTTGATGGTCCTGGAATCGATCCTATCTACGGCCTACCATTAAAACCTTGCACTTTCGAACAGATCGTTGTCATAAGGCGAGGGCTGAAAGGTTTCAGTGGCGCGAAGAGAGTTGAGATTCAGAACCCTCGGCAGTTCGAGTTTATTGACACGATCACGGGCAATCCCCGCGTATGGATTTATAAGACGTCCGATGGCGGATATGAATTCTACGACAGACCAGGCAAACACCCCCGTACAGGTGAAGATCTTCGCCCAGTGGATCGTGAAACTGTCCAGGACCTGCTCCGGCTGCAAGATTTGGCGGACGCCCAACAAGCGACAAAGGAGCTTCAAGCGAGACAGCACGAGGCAGAGCTCGAAGCAGCCGCACAGAAGCGCGAACATCAAGCGTTTCTTGAACGATACATCAACACAGTGATGGTCAAGCGAAGCGGAACAAGAGTGGCTGCAATTGTTATTCTAAAACAAGGCGAAGATTCATTTTCCAGTGTAGAGGCCGCACTCGTCACCTTGCTCTCCCAACAACAAATTGAGCCTGCTTCGTCCTTCTTCAAGCCGTCGTTTGTGCTGGAAGGCCGAGCACCAAAACTTTTGGCGGGAGATTGGAGCGAAGCGACTCAGCTAGAACTGAGCAGCAGAATAGATTACGTCGTGTCGGGCTCGGCCGCCGCGGCCTACAGCCCGTCTCCGCAGTCCGAGGGCCTCATAACTGCGAATTTTCAAGTAGAGCTGAAGTGTCTCAATGTTGTCGCCCGCAGGGTTTGTGGTTCTCGGGTCGTCAACACGACAGGTGCTGGCTACACTAAGGTTGCCGCGCTCGAGAACGCCATAACAAATGCTAAGCCCGATTTAGAAGCATTCGTGAAAGCACTGCAGCTTGACTGAAGCGCATTAGCTTTCTCGGGTATTTTGATGGAAGTTCGTCGGAGGTAGCAATGGTCACGAACGTGAAAATGACATGGAATCACCAGATTTTCCGAACTGCTCTTTGCGTTGTGTTCCTGATGTTAGTTGCATGGCCGAGTCCCGGGCAGGAGTTGAAGGGGGCCTCGTCAACTTTAGCCGCGAAAATCGGCGAGTCAGGGAGAAAGAGGGTCGCGGTCGTAGACTTTACCGATCTCCAAGGCAACGTGACGGATCTCGGCAGGTACCTTGCTGAAGAGTTGTCAGGAGCGCTGGTGAACGACTCACGGGGCTTTCGTGTCATAGACAGAGCCCACACGAAAGCCATTCTTCAGGAGCACAAGCTGGCTGCAACAGGGCTAATCGATCCCCAGACCGCAAGGCAATTGGGCAAAATCGCCGGCGTCGATACCCTTGTCACAGGAACAATTACGTCGGCATTCGGGGAAACCGTTCGCGTGCTGATAAAAGCCCTCGATGTCGAGACCGCTGACATCATTGCCCAGTGCACCGCCGAAATCCCTAAGACCGACGCCATTAAAATCATGATCGGGCCGGGTATTCAGGGGGCCTCCAGTGACGGCACGGCTTCGAACCCACCAGAGCCGCAGAAGCCGAGCGGGGCTGTTTCCGTCGAGGCAAACGACCTACTTTTCGTGATGAAAACATGCAGCAAGTCAAGCGGGACCATAACATGCCAGGGGTCTATCACCAACCAAGCTCGGGAGAGGCGACAATTCCGTTTCGGTGCGCCGGAGTTTGTGGACAATGTTGGGAACGTTTATCGAAGCAACTGGTATCCAGGTTTCAGCACAGGGCAAGATTCGGTCGATCTCGAACCTAATACACCCTACAACTTCTGGGCAAAGCAACAGGATGTCGACGCCTCCGCAACAGCGGTCACTTTGGTCCTCACATACGACGTATTCGACGCGGGCCGACGGAGCATGCCGGGGATTGAATTTGGGAGGCGGGTTGGCCGGGAAAAGGTAACCTTGCTCAAGATCCCAATAAAATAATACTTCGGGTCGTCCAAGCTTGGAACGTCTGGCTGCCCAGCATGGGCGTGAGACAATTGAATGCACCTATGCCGCGAAAGATTCATATTTACAATGCTCGCGAGCCTCGCAGGGCACTTCATAAATGGTCAGCTTGGCGTTGGTCAGACCACTGGATAACATCTAGCCGCTGCGGTGCGTTAGTTTGCAGCCACTGAATTTTCTGGAGCTGGATATGGACAGGGGAAACTCCGACCTTAAAGGGAGAACGTATCGTATCCTAATCGACAGCGGCACTTCGATGCTTTTTCGAACGATCTAGCCTGTCTTGACGAGTATAAGCTTGTTTGACACAGCCACTTCAGTCGAGTTTTGTCAAATGAACCCCGAGGCCGACCTAAATGGCACCGCCAACCAGAAGCAAGAGCTCAACGAGGATCATTCCCGTTAAGCCGTTTCTTCCATTGGAATTGAGCATCCGCTCTTTCACAGTCATTCCTCCGGGGATCTGCGTTCCATTATTTCGCTGCACCGTTCTTGGCTTCGTCCATGCCCTGGTGGGCTCGAAGGATTACGTAGGAGCGGATTGCTTCAGAGTCTGGCTGAGAAATTTCCTTGGAGAAGGAAACCATTCCATTCGGCTGGAGCAGGCCGCGGAGAACGATGCTATTCCATTGATCGTTCGCAAGCGTGCCTGAATAGCGCAGGTCGGGCAGGACGCCGCCGCTCACCACGGCGTCCCCGTGACAAGAGGAGCAGTAAACCTGGAAAAGCATTTGCCCTTTGTGAAGTGTGGCAGGGCTGGCCTTTAATGGCGGCGGATTCAAGACTTGCGGCTCCATTTCGGGCAACGGAGGAAGGCTCGACTTTCCTCCCAGTTTGAAGACGAGCATGCGGCTGACGTTGCGCACCTTGCCGGACTTGAAAGAAATTTCTCCGGTGGCGAGGGGGAATACGCCACCCCAGCCGGCGAGCACGGCAACATATTGTTCGCCTTTTACAGTGTAGGAGACGGGGCCAGCCATGACTCCTGTCTGGGCAGCGAACGACCATAGTTTCTCACCGGTGTCAGCCCGATAAGCCTCAAAGTTGCCCGCAGCCGTTCCTTCGAATACCAGATTTCCAGCGGTCGAAAGTACGCCACCGTTCCAAGGCCCGGGCCGATCCACGCGCCAGACTTCCTTCTGCTGGATCGGATCCCAGGCGAGAAGATGGCCTTTTACGCTATCGAGGATCATTTTCTTGATCTTGGGATCCTGCGGCATTTCAGCAGCAACAATATCGATGCCGTAATTGGCGGCGAGAGTTTTTTTCTGAAAGTGTTGATCCGACTTGTACGCGAAGCCGGCGTCCTGAACAGGTATATAAACCAGATGAGTGAGCGGATTGTAAGACATGGGATGCCAATTATGCGCGCCCAAGGGTCCGGGGATGATGGGCGGAGGATTGCTGCCCGGATATCGCGCGATGGCGGTCTCGACGGGACGGCCGGTCTTCATATCCACACCGGTGGCCCAGTTGATCTGTGTGTAAGGCTTCGCGCTAATCAGCTCTCCGGTGGCACGGTCGAGAACATAGAAGAATCCATTTTTCGGCGCGTGAAAAAGCAATTTGCGAGTCTGGCCGTCCAGAGAGACATCGGCCAGGATGATCTGCTGCGCAGAAGTGAAATCCCACATGTCGCCGGGAGTTTCCTGATAATGCCAAACGTATTCACCGGTTTCGGGTTTGAGCGCGACAATCGATGCGAGGAACAGATTGTCGCCGCCTTTAGGACTGCGAATTCTGCGATCCCAGGGCCCGCCGTTGCCGACCCCGAGGTAGAGGAGATCCAGTTCGGGATCGTAGACGATGGAGTCCCATACGGTTCCACCTCCTCCCAACTTCCACCACTCTCCGGTCCAAGTCTTTGCGGCTTTTTCGAGAACGGGATTTTCAAAGGGCTTTGAGGGATCACCGGGCACTGTGTAGAAACGCCAGACCATGTTTCCCGTCTCTGCGTCATAGGCGGAAACGTAACCGCGCACTCCCATTTCCGCGCCGCCGTTGCCGATGATTACTTTTCCTTTGGCCACGCGCGGCGCGCCAGTGATCGTGTACCGGAAATGGGGATCAATAGTGAGCTTTTCCCAAATGAGCTTGCCGGTTGCGGCGTCAAGTGCTACCAAACGACCATCGAGCGTGCCGATAAAGACATGACCATTCCAAGCCGCGACGCCCCGATTGATGACGTCACAGCAAGCATTCACGGCCCATTCGGGAGGCACTTTTGGATCGTAGGCCCAGAGCAGCGCACCCGTTGCGGCATTGAGCGCGACCACCTTGCTCCATGCCGTGGAAAAGTACATCACGCCATCCACGACGAGGGGAGTCGCTTCCTGACCTCGATGGGTGTCTAAGTCGTAATACCAGGTGAGATTGAGCTGAGGGATGTTCTGAACATTGATTTCCTTGAGCGGACTAAAGCGTTGCTCGTTATAAGTGCGCCCATGGCTCATCCAGTTGCCAGGTTCCTGATCGGCGTTTTCGATACGGGCAGCGTTTACGCCAGCGGCATTTCTGGTTCGTCCGTCCTTTTCTTCCTTAGATGTTTGCGAGCC
>JBGQGW010000186.1:0-7926 GCA_041497605.1 Terriglobia bacterium
CGGGAGAAGTCCCCCAAAGAAATCGTCTCGCGCTCTTCCACCGCTTCCAGGGGTTTGCCGGCGGCGATTCGCCCCATCAGCGGCAGCTCCACCACATGGCGCTCCATCACTTGCTCGCGGATCGGCTTGGGAAGCTGCAGAATCTCGAGCGAGCGGCTCTGATTGTAGCCGCGCCGCACATAGCCTTTCCTCTCCAGCGTCGAGAGGTGCTTGTGCACCGTCGCCAGCGAGGTCAGCTTCAGCGCGCGGGCAATTTCCTCAAAGCTCGGCGAATACCCATGCTTGTTCAGGAATGCCACCAGGTAATCGAGCACTTCTTTCTGCCGCTTCGTCAGCGCCATAGCGTCTCTGCCTCCCTTCAAGATTGCAACCACCCGAGTGTAGGCGAAGACAAAGCGAAAATCAAGCGAAGATCATGGCAGGCCAAGCCAAACTTAGCCCCTGAAGAAAAATCAAGTGGCTAAATCCTCAAGCGTATTCGTATTCGAGAGTCTCTGAATCTATTCGGAGTTGTGTTCTACGTGGCGGATCACAGTCGGTTAGTTCCTCGTATTTCTTCATGAACTTTTCAATCTGTGTCCTGAGATCGGCACTTTTGTTTACCACAACGAATCGGATTAATCGGTCGCTGTTCTTCCCGATCTCCTGTTGATTGTTTTCCCACTTCGAGAGCGTGGTTCTGTCGATATCGACGAGCTTGGAGAATTCATCCCCGCCTACACCGAGATACTTTCTGAGGAATCTGACTTCATCCCCGTCTAGTTTGCAAGGATGTGCGACGACAGCAAATGCAATTACGTGCATCAACCCGTTTAGATCTGGAATGATTGGCTCTACGGTTCCACATTCTTTACAGTCGACCTGCTCGATGTTCATCAGCAGAACCGGCAGCCCAACTTCGTCAAAACGGTAATTTCCCGTAATGATTCGCGCTCCCTTCCCGCAATTATTGCACGCCTCCCTTTTCATGTTGGCTCCTCCTTCGCTTTTCAACCGAAAAAACCGTTATCAAGAAAGCCTTGTTTAGCTCTTTGAAGCAAAAGACGATCACAAGCCATGCACCATCTGGCGTGTGGCCTTCGACTCTGTACTTCCATTCACCCGTCTTGATGTCTGGCTCAGGAGCCTCATAGATGCGGCCAGCGCGTAAGACTTGCCATGCATCAGCGAAGGCAACTTTCTCGTCCTCGAGTGCCTTCTTGAAATGAAGCCCCCAAGTCACACTGCCCCCTTTCGAGAGGCAGTGGCGAAGCAAAGCTAGAGCTTCACCGATCCTCAGAGCCTCTAAGCTCATTAGTTGATATAATACCAACTATTGGCATATTGTCAAGTGGTTGTCTTTAGGTCTTTATGTATCCAGATGGAGGACTGAACAGTTTATATCCTGAACGATTTGGGCATTTTTGCCGGTCGGTGGAAGGCAAGTATCAACTTCCCCACGAAAAACAGCCGGTCAGCCTTTCAGCTCCCAGGTGTCGCCTGAGCGGAGGAGTTTTGCCAGGTCGCCTTTGCCTCGTTTGGCTTGAACCTCGCGTATTTGATCGTTGACCAGATCTTCATAGCGCGGGACGTGATCCCAGGAGCGCAGGACGCCGATGGGAGTCGGGAAACCGGGGCGTTGCTCCATGTGCGCGAGCAGAAAAGCATAAGCCGCACGCGGATGCTTCTCGTCGTGAACCAGCAGGTCCTTTTCGGTGACGCCGTTACCCAGATGAACCACTTCCAGGTCCAGCCCGTTCAAGCGAATTCCCTTGTCGTGGTTCTTGCCGAAAATCAGAGGCTTGCCGTGTTCCAGTTGAACGATGTTTTCACTGCGCGCGTCTTTTTCCGTCACCGTTTCCCACGCGCCGTCGTTGAAGATATTGCAATTCTGCAAAATCTCAACGTAGGCCGAGCCTTTGTGCGCCGCCGCTTTTTTCAAAGTATCTTTCAGATGCTGTTGGAATACGTCCACGGAACGGGCCACAAACGTGGCTTCCGATCCGATGGCGAGAGAGATCGGATTGAATGGGCGGTCGGTGGTGCCGAACGGCGTGGACTTGGTTTTTTTACCCAGCTCAGAAGTGGGCGAGTACTGGCCCTTGGTGAGTCCGTAGATTTTATTGTTGAACAGAAGCACTTTCAGGCCCACATTGCGGCGCAGCATGTGAATCGTGTGATTGCCGCCGATGGACAGCGAGTCGCCGTCCCCGGTGGCGACCCATACTTCCAGGTCCGGACGGACCAGCTTCAGCCCGGTGGCGACGGCGGGAGCGCGTCCATGGATGGTGTGGAATCCGAAAGTGTTCACGTAATACGGAAAGCGGCTGGAGCAACCGATCCCCGAAACGATCACGAATTTTTCACGCGGGATCCCTAGATCGGCGAAGACCATCTGCACGGCCGAGAGGATGGCGTAATCCCCGCATCCCGGGCACCAGCGAATTTCCTGGTCGGTCTGGAAATCTTTTTTTGTATAGACGGGCAATGTGGTGGCCATGGTCATAGCTCTCCTTCCCGATCTTCTGCCTGGTCTTCGGGCGGTAGAGAGGGTTCCAGGCCCAGCATTTCTTCAATCTTGTGTTCGATCTCCGACGTCTTAAAGGGCTTGCCTTGAATTTTGTTGTAGCCCTGAGCGTCCACTAAGTATTTTGCGCGCAGAATCATCAGGAGCTGGCCCATGTTCATTTCCGGCACCAGCACTTTCTGGAAGCGTTTGATTACCTCGCCAAGATCCCGCGGCAGCGGATTCAGGTGCCGCAAATGGACGTGGCCGACACTCCGGCCCTTTTCTCGCTGAGCATTCAGCGCGGCGGTTATCGGACCATGCGTCGAGCCCCAGGCGATGATCAGCAAATCGCCGGACTGGTCGCCTTCCACTACAACCGGCGGGATATCGTTCGCAACTGCCTCCACTTTCGCCGCACGCAATCGCACCATGTGCTCGTGGTTCAGCGGTTCGTAGTTTATGTTGCCGGTGACGTCCTGCTTTTCGATTCCACCGATGCGATGTTCGAGACCCGGCGTGCCGGGAATAGCCCACGGCCGTGAGAGCGTTGCCGGATCGCGCCGGTAGGGCAAGAAGCCTTCGGGATTCGTTTCAAAGTGCACGGGTATTTCCGGCAGGTCCGCAACGGTCGGAACTTTCCACGGCTCTGCGCCGTTTGCCAGATAGCCGTCGGACAAAATAATTACGGGAACCATGTGCTTAATGGCGATTCGGCTGGCCTCGATAGCCATCCAGAAGCAATCGCCCGGCGATGACGGTGCGAGAACCGGAATCGGAGCTTCCGAGTTCCGTCCGAACAACGCCTGCAGCAGGTCTGCTTGTTCCGTCTTGGTTGGAAGGCCGGTGGAAGGGCCGCCGCGCTGAACATCGCAAATCACCAGCGGCAACTCTACGGCGACAGCCAAGCCCAAGGCTTCGGTCTTCAGCGCCATGCCCGGACCCGAAGTTGCAGTGATGCCGAGAGCCCCACCGTAGGCCGCGCCAATGGCTGAAGTAATCGCTGCAATTTCGTCTTCGGCCTGAAAAGTGATTACTCCAAAATCTTTATACATCGAGAGCTCGTGCAAGATGTCCGAAGCCGGCGTGATCGGATAGGAACCCAGAAAGAGCGGTATGCCTGCTTTTTGAGAAGCAGCCACGAAGCCTAGCGCCAGCGCTGCGTTTCCGCTGATGTTGCGGTAGACGCCGGGGGAAAGTTTCGCCGGCGGAATTTCATAGCTGATCTGAAACGCTTCCGTCGCTTCGCAGTAGCTGTAACCGGCCTGCATGGCGAGCATGTTGGCCTGAACCAGTTGTTGTTTGCTCTTGAATTTGTCTTGTAGCCACCCGCGCGTCGGCTCCATGGACCGGTTGTAGAGCCAATAACACATTCCGAGGGCGAAGAAATTCTTGCAACGATCCATGCTTTTCGCGTCCAGTCCCAATTCTTTCAGGGCTGCGCGAGTCATCTTGGTGAGCTCCACGGCAAACAGCCGGTAGCCGTCGAGCGAATGGTCTTCCAGCGGATTCGTGGCCATCTGCGCTTTGCGCAGATCGTTTTCCTTGAAGCTGTCCAGATTGACGATCAGGATTCCATTGGTTTTCAGGTCCGTCACATTCATTTTCAATGCGGCGGGATTCATGGCAATCAGAACGTCCACCGAATCGCCGGGGGTGTAAACGTCACTCGACGAGAAATGCACCTGGAAACCGCTAACGCCGGGCAGGGTTCCCGCAGGGGCGCGAATTTCAGCCGGATAATCAGGAAACGTCGCCAGATCGTTGCCGTAGAGAGCGACTGTGTTGGTGAACTGGCTCCCGGTAATCTGCATACCGTCGCCGGAATCGCCACAGAATCGGATCACAGCCTCGTCAATTATTTCACGCTTGCGTCTCGGAAATTCAATGGTGGTCAAGGACATGGTTTTTTAGGACTCCACTTCCATGAATGCGGAGAGATGCGAGGGCTTCTGAGCTTTTCCTTCGTGATTTTTCATGCGATTGAGCTCCTTCTTGCCCCACGAAAGCGTAGCACAACGCGGGTACCAGGAATACGGAAATTGGTCCTGCTTGAACGTCTCCATCGACACACCTCCGCCCAAGACCGGGAACCCAACACACCGGATTCCTTCGCCGCGCAGATCAGATGTGTTTGACGTAGAAAGGGTTAAAGTGGCTCTAACCCGCGAGGATTAAATTTTCCTTGCCCGAATATGGGACGTCCCTGTCGCGGATTGGACGGCGTTCCTTCGGCTATCCCGCAGTTCCGTAGCGCATCCAGGTAAAATCGTCCGCTCGAATTTCGTCCAGTCCAACCGACGCGCGGACAATACGGTTTTTCTGAATCTCCATCAATCGCGCCTGGTTCACCGGATCATTCGACGGGACTCGCACCGGATGCTCCACGTGATATTCCACCGCCACGTACCGGAGTATCTTGATCTTCACATCCGATAGCCGCAGCCGGAAATCAATGTCAGTGTCTTCCCATCCCGCTCCCGTAAACTCGGCGTTGAATCCGTTGATGGCGCGCAGGTCGCTTTTCCAGGCGGAAAAATTGCAGCCGAGAATTCCCCGGTCGGGCGCCTGGTAGGCGAAGGACAGCGCCATGCCGTTTTCAATATGCTGCGCCCTCCCTCGAAGCCACAATCCCACAAGCCGCAGGGGACCGAATCGAAGCCCACGGCTCAGGATTTTCTCCGCTGGCGGAACATTGTCCCGCCGCACATACACCCTGCGGCCCGAAATCGCGGTTCCCGGCATCAGATACCGCAAATGGTCCCGTACAAAATGTCTGTGCGGCAGGCAATCCATGTCGAGAAAAATAACCCGGTCGCAGCCGCTCGCATAAATCGCGCGGTTCAGGATGCGCGTTTTCCGGAATCCGATGTCCTCGTGCCGCACGTGCTGGATGGGATGAGCAAATCGAGGCGCCCAGCGTTCGAGAAACGGGCGGTAATCTTCCCGCGATCCGTCGTCGGCAATGATCACCTCGAAATCGCGAAACGACTGCCGCGCCAGGGCAGCCACGTTCCGTTCCACAATGTCGGCGTCGTTGTAGCAAGCGATCACCACGGACGCAAGCCCGCCGGCGCGCGAGCCCGCTTCGCGCGATTCGTCTGCGGAATTCGAATTGACCATCACTTCACCGGATGGAATCGCCATAACGCCCGATACACCTGTCCCATCCCGCACGCACCCATCGCGCCGATAATTTCGTAGGGTCCTAATCGAGTGCCGGCTGGAATTGTCACTTTGTTTTTGATCGTTCGAGGATCAAGCGCTGCACCGCGTCGCGCGGTTTCGCCATTCAAATTTCTCGTTGCCCCGCCATCTTAGGGCGTGCATCACTGCAAGTCAATTCGCCCGCCGACAGGAGATGGGATGCTCTCAAACCTACCGTTCTTGCCCAAATGCATCATGAAAACGGGCTGTCTTCTGCCGTGCTGGTACGAATCGGCGACTGGAAGACAAGGATGGTCGTCATTAGGTAGAATCCTGAAATGACGAGTGTCTTGGTAAAGTGGCCGTTATCAACCGGTGAGCATTTTGAACTGACAATTAATGACGTATACGACGACGCGCTTTCCGCTACAGACGGCTCACCATGCGAGAGTTTGGCCGATTCTCACAGCGTCGAAATGTACATTGTTAAGACAAATCGAGGCGTGTTTGTTCTCTGCCGTCGCTGCTGTAAGAAGCTCGGTTTGCCGATCTAAGTGCCAAGCGGACAATCGCCCATCCCGGAATGGAGTGGTCCCACAATTTCATACGGCCCGAGTTTTGTTCCCGCCGCGAGTGTCATGGTTGTTTCAGCTTCGCCTCCCAGTTCAGCAGCACGGTGATCGATTGCGACGCAGCAGGATCGGCAGCGGTGATAACCAGAAAGCGGTTTCCATCGGGCGTCACATCGAAGAACGGGGCATCAAAGCTCGGCACTGCCAGTTGGAAAAGTGGATGGATCGCTTTCACCTGCAGCGACTTTTCAGTCAGGGTCAGTTCCGCTTCCATCAGCCGGTTGCCCATCGTCAGGAAATAGAGACGATTCTTTTTGTCCCAGCGAGTCAGCCACCCGCCACTTTGGGAAATCTGATATTTGCCCCCCGGTCCCGGAAAAGGAACCACGTATGACTCAGGCCGGCCGGATTCATACGAAAAATATGCAAGCCAGCGCCCGTCGGGAGAAAAATTCCCGTCGAACTGATCGGCCGCTGCTGGAGCTGCTTGAAATGGCTTTCGGTCGCCGGACAAAGGCAAGATCCAGTTTTCCCACAGCGAATTCTTCAAATTGTACTGGTCAAAGCAAAGGTAGCGGCCATCCGGCGACCAATCCACCACGGCAGCGTTGCTGATGTCACCGTTGAATGTAAACAGAGTTTCCTCGGCGCCCGACCCGTCCGCGGGCTTGCGGCAAAGACCGAGTTTGCCGCCCGGCAGGCAGGAATAGGCAACATACTTCCCGTCGGGTGACCACACAGACCAAGCCTTGCTGCCTGCACCGAACGTCAGCCGCGTCCCCACCTCGCCGCTGGCGGGGAACAACCAAAGGTCGGACGCCCTGGAGTTTACGTCCCCGTTATTTGCGAGCACATGCGCGCCGTCGGGCGAAATCTTCGCGGAATAGTAGAGTCCGGCCTGGCCAATCGTGCCGGCAGGATTGCCGCTGCGGTCGTACCATTCCATGCGGCCCTGTCGCGATCCGCCCTGGTAGGCTAGAACGCCATTACCCGAAACCGAGAAGCCATGCGCTTCCGCCAGGGCGATGGCATTGCCGGTCAGCTTGCCGCTGGCAGAATCAAATTGCTGCGCAAAAACGCGCCCTCCACTGCCAACGAATAGCAGATACCCGGAGGCGAATTCGGGCGAGCTTGCATCCTTCAGGACAAGCCTTCTTTCGCTCGAATCGAGTGAGGCAGTCCAGATGGAAGGCGTATGGTCCTTGTCCAACGCCGCGAAAACGAAATGCTGCCCGTCCGGAAGGAACGCCGGAGATTCGTGCTCCAATTCGTCTTCTTCGAGCTTCGTAACCGGACGCGCACTTCCGCCGGAAGCAGAGATTTGGTTCAGCGGGCCGTGGCAGCGCGGCGTGAACAAGATCGTCCCGCTTTTGCCCCAGGCGCCGCCAAAACTCGTACACATCGATTCACCTAAAACCAGAATGTTCCCGTTGTCGAGATCGATGGTCTTTAGTTTTCCATTGGCGAAAAAGCCCAGCGAGCGGCTGTCGGGAGACCAGAAGGGCACCGCCGCGTCTTCCGTGCCCGCCATTGAACTGGCTTGACTCGAGCCGAGGGGCCGAATCCAGAGTTTGGTCACGCCCTTCTGGTCGGTGGCGGAAAACGCCAGTTGCTTACCGTCCGGTGAAACCACTACCGGGCCCGCGCTGAATCCAAAATCGCGAAAACTCGTGTCGGGCGGCGGCGGAATATAAGCCAGCACCGGCGATGCTGCTTGGGGAG
>JBGQGW010000187.1:0-7795 GCA_041497605.1 Terriglobia bacterium
GTGTACGGCTCGATTTTCCGCTTCGAAGGGCAAGCCACGATTTTCGGCTACCCGGGCGGGCCGTGCTACCGCTGCCTGTATTCGGAGCCGCCGCCGCCGGGACTGGTGCCCTCGTGCGCCGAAGGCGGCGTACTCGGCGTGCTTCCGGGAATTGTGGGGTCCATTCAGGCGATGGAAACGATCAAGCTGATTTTGGGCAAGGGCGAAACTTTGGTCGGACGCCTGCTGCAATTCGACGCGCTGGCCATGCGCTTCCGCGAATTCAAACTGCGCAAGGATCCGGCGTGCCCGATTTGCAGCGAACATCGCACCATCCACAAGCTGATCGATTACGCGGAATTTTGCGGCATTCGCGGCGAAGAGGCGCCCGCGCCGGCGGCCAGCGTTCCGGAGATCACGCCGCGCGAATTGAAAGCGCGCCTCGATCGCGGCGACGAGCTTTACATTCTCGACGTTCGCGAGCCGCACGAATATCAGATCTGCAACATCGGCGGCCACCTAATTCCGCTGGGCGAGATCCCCAAGCGCGTGAACGAGCTGGACAGTTCGCGCGAGATTGTGGCGCATTGCCGCAGCGGAAAGCGTTCCGCCGAAGCGGCCGAATTTCTGCGCAAAGCCGGTTTCCGGAAAATTTGGAATTTGAAGGGCGGAATCCTCGCGTGGTCCGACGAAGTGGATCCAGCGGTTCCGAAGTATTAAGCGGTGGCCACTCGGCAAGTATCAGGTAAGCCTGTTACCATGTGCATCGCGGCAGGATCTCGATTCCGCGGGGAGGAATGAATGGCGGGTACAAAAATCATTGCCCTGAATAACGGCTCGCTTCGCATCGAGGGCGATTTCGAAATTCTGGATCTCGAGGGAAAGGCATTCGGTCTCGCTGGACGTACGGTTATTTCGCTCTGCCGCTGCGGCCACTCGCAGAATAAGCCGTTCTGTGACGGCTCGCATAAGACCGCGGGTTTTCAAAGCGACATAAAGGCGCGAGAGCTACCCCCACCCAAGCCCAAGATCTAATCCAGATCTAATTTGAACGGACCTTACTCCTCCCTTTTTTCCGCTTCGAACTGGGATTCTCCGCCGACGATCGGACAAATCCTGATCAGTCGCGGCCAGTTGCCGGATTTCTGCATCTGGTAGACAGAGACTGTCTCTGTAACTTTTCTACACGAACGCAGAGCAGGTTTTCCACAACCGCTCTTCGATAGGCCGCCTGCCTTGTTGCTAAGAATAAGTAAATAAATAGCTTAATTCTGGTCAAAGGTGGTACTAGAACGGTCCTCCATTTGCTCCGATATTCCCCGGGTAGGGGACTGGGCATTTTGCCCAGCGTAGGGGAGTGCTGTGCATACGATAGAGAAACCAAATCAAGGGGGATGGAGTTGGCTTGTCTTCTGGACCGTGGCTGCCTGCGGTTTCGGATTTCTGGTTTGTAAACTTCGTCTTCTCAACTTTGTTGCTGACCCGCTGTTCGACCGCTATCTGGAAATGGCCGGCAGCCTGATCGCCTTCACATTCGCGGCCAATGCCCTGGTCCGCTTCCGTGGAGCGCATGACCGCATCTCGCTGATTCTGGCATTCGGCTTCGTTCTCGCCGGTTTGATCGAAGCCGGCTCGAGCCTCACTCAATCCAATTTTCTTTTTGCGCCTCCGGGCACTCCGCTGACGGTCCCGCTTTCCTGGATGGTCGGCCGGACGCTGCTGGCGCTGCTGCTGGTTGCCGCGTTGGTGGTCGAGCGCCACGTTCCGGTGTCGCGCGACCCTACACGCGAAATCATGGCGGCGACGCTGGTGGTCGGGGTGGTCGCGTATTTGACAAGCGCTGCCTATTTCGCCGTTCCCGTGGAAGCGGCGGTCCATGTAGGCGCCTGGATTCCGCGTCCTTTGGACTTCGTGCCTGCGGCAATTTTTGCCGTGGCCGCCATCGGCTACAAGCGCCGGCTGGCGAACGTCGATTCCGCACTCGATCGAGCATTGTGCGCTGCCGCGGTGATGAACGTCGCGTGCCATCTGATGATCAGCCAGTCGCAGCATCTCTACGATGCTCCGTTTATCTGCGGCCATTTCCTGAAAGTGGCTAGTTACGCAGTCGTATTAGGCGGAGCGCTGCTGGATAACGGGCGCTTGTTCGATCAAGTAAGCGAACTGGCCAAAAGCGATCCGCTCACCGGCCTGGCAAATTACCGGCGCTTGCTCGAGGTGATGGACAATGAACTGGATCGCGCGCGGCGCTCGCAACGGCCGTTCGCGGTGGTCTTGCTGGACCTCGACGGCCTGAAGCAGATCAATGATCGCCACGGACACCTGATCGGCAGCAAGGCGATTAAGCGGCTGGGCCAGGTGTTGCGCGTCCATTGCCGGTCCACCGACACCGCGGCTCGATACGGGGGCGACGAATTCGCTCTCGTGCTGCCGGAAGCGAGTGAAGAAGCCGCTTCGAGCGTGGCCAACCGCATTTGCGAGCGGCTGGCGCAAGATCAGCAGGGGCCCGCGATCTCGGTGAGCGTGGGCGTTGCGCTGTATCCCCGCGACGGCGTCACGATCGAGAAACTCCTGGGAGCGGCGGACCGCGCCCTCTATGCGATGAAGGCGCGTGGCCACAAGAAGCTGTCGTTTTCGAAAGTTGCCGCGTGCCTCTGAGTTGCTGAAGATTTCAAGGAATTGCTGAAATGGCCAAGCGCGAAGAAAATACCGAGTTGTTTTCCGTGCCGCGGTGGGAAACCCGTCTGCCCATGGCCGTGGGCGTTCACATTGCCGGTCATGAAAAAATGCCGGGCGTGGAAACCACGTTTACGGAAAACGTCAGTTCGAACGGCGCGCGCGTGCTGAGCACCCGCCGCTGGCAGCCGGGCGATTGCCTGGAGATCACCACCCTCACTGGCGCCTTTCATGCGCTCGCTCGTGTGTCTTATTGCGAGCCGGAGCGCGACGGATTTGTAATTGGAATCGAGTTCCTTAAACCGGCTGGGGCATGGGTCATCACCAACTCCACGGGTCGAAGGGAAGCACCACTACAATAGAGGAACGAGGATAGCCAAGAAATTGGCGCGCAATCTGTCGTTCGCAGAGACGCCGGCAAGCAACACTTGCCGGCGTTTTTGTTTTCATGCGATTAGAAATTTGCTGCTTAGGGCTGCGGCTGGGGCTTCGGACGGTGCTTCAACTTGGGATATTCAGGATCGTTTGCGGGATCGGTGCGTCCGGACTGGCTGCCGTTCGAATTCACCGGCTGCACGGCGGCTACTGCTTTGCCAGGAAGTGAAACCGGCTGCTCGATCGATACTTCAAACGGCATTCCCGGCTCCAGATAAACATCGGTGCCTTTTCGCGCCGCCATCATGATCAGTGCGACTGCCGCACCTGTGCCACCGCCAATGGCCGCGCCTTTGGCTCCCCCGATCTGAGATCCGAGCAAGGTTCCCTGCACGCCATACAAAGCCAGGTTGAGCAAGGTCGCCGCGCGGCTTTTGTCCGACCGCATTCGACCGTGGCCATTCATATCACTCGAATCGATCTTTGCGGCAACTTCCGATCCGGTCCCGTTCGCGAGTTCGATGCGGTTCACCTCCACGCGCAATGAGCCGGAGCGGCCGAAAGCACCCGGTTTCTTGGCTTCGACCACCTTGCCGGTAAAGAGCGTGTCGGGGGGAATGACCATCTCGCCGACGGGCAGTGCTTCGTTGGTTCGGAAATTCACAACTTGCCCAACCTTCGAAATGCGCGTGCTCAGAGGCGTATCGAGTGTGACGGCCATGCGCGTTCCGGCCGGGACCACCACGGTCTCCGGCACGTTCAGCCGAATGGGCGGAGGAGGAGCCGGCGCCGGCGCCACGGGCGCCTTCAAGGGCTGGGGAAGCGGAGCCGCGGGGACATCAGGCGCCTTCGATGGTGTACTTGGTTGCGGCGTGGAAGGCGCATCGGGCGGCGGAGGTGGAGGAATTCGAGGGTTAATAACCTGCGGTTGCTGAGCTAGCACAGGCAGGGAAAGCGCGGAGAGCGCAATGGCCAGCAGAATTGGTCTGGTTTGAGCGATCCGCCGCATGAAGGAATGCACCCTCCGGGGCCTCAGTATTTAGGTGCAGGCGGCGCCGTAAGGTTGCCTCAAGTGTAGCCCCGGGAAAGAAATTGGAACCCAAAGGCTATTGCACAAAACCGACGTTCGGCTCCGGGACCGGGCCTGAACCTTCGGGTATCGTACCAAACTGCGCTTCATACCGGACGATGTTTTCGCCCAGCGCGCGCAGAAGCCGCTTGGCATGGCTAGGACTGACGATCAGGCTGCCAACGAGCTTTCCCTGGGGCACGCTGGGGAAGAGGTAGATGAAATTCAGGGTGAATTCCTCGGCGTTGTGGTGAATCATCACGAGATTCGAATACTGGCCAAGCAATTCTTTTTCGTCGGCTTTGATCTGCACCTGTTCTTGTTTTACCGCTTCGGCCATTGCGTCCTCCCCGGAAATTGAGCGTCCACTATAGCAAAGCCCGGTGCCCGGCGGCAGCATTCTCCGCCTATGGGTGGTTAAGTTGTTGCGAGTCCGGGTCGCCGGCGAACTGTCCCCAAGCGGAACAGCGGACAGTTTGACGCACCACGCGCAACCCGGAAACGGACAAACTCCCCGGAGCGCGTCGCGGAGATCGTGCTGCTGAAATTGAAGTTTGCGCGGAGGCATTGCTTCTGGGCGCAAACGATCAATAAAAAATTTGACCTTTGGCGAAGTTAAGTGTAGTTTACTTTAGGAGTTCATCTCGGTTAACTATGCCGGCCTCGGGCACACCCAATTCCGTTGCGGCAGTCCAGGCGGAAGCCAGCGTCGCCACCGCGGTCGCGGCCAGCAAGCCTCGCAAAGCGCCTCGCGAGCTATGGTTTTATTTCGGTCCTGCCTTCGTTGCCTCCGTCGCTTATATGGACCCGGGCAATTTCGCCACCAACATAGAAGCGGGCACGCGTTTTGGCTACCAATTGCTTTGGGTGCTGCTGTGGTCGAACGGAATGGCCATCCTGGTGCAGTATCTTGCCGCCAAGCTCGGCATCGCCACCGGCAAGACGCTTCCGGAAAATTGCCGCGCGCATTTTTCGCGTTCGATGAACCTGTTTTTGTGGTTCGCGGCGGAAGTGGGTGCGATGGCAACCGACCTGGCGGAATTCCTGGGCGCCGCGCTGGGATTTTATCTTTTGCTCGGATTGCCGATGCTGCCCGCCGCAATCCTCACCGGCATCGTGGTGATGCTGATCCTGCGCGTGGAGCAGGCGGGCTTCCAGTGGCTCGAGCGCGTGATCATGTTTTTCGTCGGCATCATCGGCGTCGCTTACGCCGTGGAAGTCTTTCTCAGCCACCCCAGTTGGGGACCGATCGCCCGGCACGTGGTGGTGCCGGTCATCAACAGTTCTTCGATTTACGTGGCGGTGGCGATGCTGGGCGCCACGGTGATGCCGCACGTGATTTATCTGCACTCCGCGCTGGTGCTTTCGCGCCGCGAAGCAACGGATCGCGATGAGCATCGTCATCGCAAGATGGGATTGGCCGACGTGCTGGTGGCGATGAACGGCGCGTGGCTGATCAATTCCGCGATGGTGATCATGGCGGCGGCCGTCTTTTTCGGCCATGGGTTGAGTGTCAGCTCGATTGAGAGCGCTCACCACACTCTGGTGCCGCTCCTCGGACGATTCGCCGGCTTCGCATTTGCTGTGGCACTGCTCTGTTCAGGCCTTTCCTCTTCCACGGTCGGTACGATGGCGGGCCAAGTCATCCTTCAGGGATTTCTCGACATCAAGATCAGCATCTTTTTACGCCGGGTAGTTACCATGATTCCGGCAATCGTGGTCATCGCCATGGGGCTCGACCCTCTGCGAGTGCTTATTTTGAGCCAGGCAATTCTCAGCTTCTGTCTCCCCTTCGCCTTGATTCCGCTTCTGGTGCTCACTCGCCGGCGCGACGTGATGGGTGTGCACGCGAACCGCCGGCTCACCAATGTGCTGGCGTACATCTCAACCGCGGTAATCCTCTCGCTCAACGCCTTTTTGCTCGCCGACATCTTCGGTGTAAAATTCTGAAGGGTTCCGGTCCTGCAGTCATTGCAATCGCTCTATGAGTGGGCAGCCGCTGGAACTTTGCGATTCCGCGGAGGACCGGTCCTGCCGGTCCCGCGGGGAATGGACGAATAGCTTCGCATCATTCATTGAGGGCAGTGAGGAGCGACACTTTGCAGATCTTCCCTGAAAAGCGCGCCGTCTTGGTGAAATGCGCCGGCGTAGTTCTTTTCACCGCACTCGCGATTGCAGGCGCGGCTGTTGCGCACCACAAGGACGTCTGGCCCGTTCCCGACGAAGCGAAGCAAAAGAAAAATCCCGTGCCAGTGAATGATTCGACGCTCGCCGCAGGGAAGGCCACTTATACCGATAGGTGTTCGGATTGCCACGGCGAGAAAGGAGACGGCAAGGGTCCCGACGCCGACATGTACGCGCCCGCTCCCTCGGATTTCACCGATGCGGACATGATGAGCGACATGACCGACGGCGAAATTTTCTGGAAAATCTCGGAAGGCCGCCGCCCCATGCCCAGCTTCAAAAATCGCCTCACCGAGGAGCAGCGCTGGCAGTTAGTAAATTACTTGCGCACATTCGCCCCGAAATCCGCGCCCAAAAAGTGAACAGAAGAGGGCAGGCCCGCGTGCGGGCCTGCCCCTACATAGAATCAGATTCTATTGAAACGCCGGTGAAACACCCGCGGGGTTATTTTACCTGGGCGAGCGCCTGCGACACTTCCTTCAAATCCGGGACCGTGGGGATGTCGTATTGCTTGAACCAGGCGATCTTGCCGTCCTTGTTGATGATGGCGATGGCGCGGCCGGTGATTCCCTTATCGGCCAGGAACATTCCGAATTTGTCGGCCACTGCGCCACGGGGCTGGAAATCCGCCAGCAGCGGATACTGAATGCCCATTCTCTCCGCGTAGGCTTTGTGCGACCAGGCGCTATCGACGCTCAGGCCCAGCACTTGCGCATCGAGCTGCTCGAATTTTTTCATGTCGTCCACAAAACACTTGTGCTCGTTCGTGCACACCGGACTCCAGTCCAACGGGTAGAAAACAAGCACCACGTTTTTCTTGCCCTTGAAATCGCTTAGCTTCACTTCCTTCTGACTCTGGTCCTTTAGTGTGAATTCGGGAGCGGCTGCTCCAACCGCAATTGCCATGATGCCTCCTAAGATTTCGATCTCGCGAGCAATCGATTCAGATTGCGTCTTCGCGTTGTGATGGCATCATGATACGCGAACCCGGATGCGCAGACAATTCCGCCGCAGCTCCGGATCTTCGCTTTGCTGTGCAATGCCTCCAATCCATATTGGAGCTGGGCTGCTATTTCACTCCATTCCAATCAATCTGCTACCATGTCGTAAGCGAAACTTCTATCTCGATCACTATTGGGACGCCACATTGGCACGCCTAACTCACGAGCAAGCCTATCCTGGAATCGAAATTCGGCCGAACAGCCGCAATTGGTGGGCGTGGCTCAAAGGCACTCCCGCGGAACGCGCCGGGCTCAAGGCAAAAGATAGAATTCTATCTATCAACTCAACCTCAACGGAGGGCATGACGGTGGACGAAACTGTAAAATTGATCCGCGGGCCGGAAGGGACGACCGTGACGCTCACGATCATACGCGACGGTTGGCAAAAATCACAGGACTTCAAGATCGTACGCGCAAACATCCAGGTACCCACGGTGGACTTTGAGATGAAGGGGAGTATCGCACACATTTCGCTTCACGAATTCACCGAGGACGCGAATTCTCTCTTCTA
>JBGQGW010000188.1:0-7788 GCA_041497605.1 Terriglobia bacterium
AACAGACAGTATTTGGGAGAGCTGACGGATCTCGAGACCCAGGCGGCGATTTCATCGCTCCCGGCCTGGCGGCGCGCGGACGCCCAAATCGTCGCGGACGCGCAAAAGAGAATCCAGCAGATCCGTGATCTCGAAGTGAAAGATGAGAGCTTCCGCGAGCAGGGCGAGCGTGAAATCGGCCTGGTGATCCAGAAGGAATGGAACGATCGCGTGCAGAATATGTCCGACCAGATTTACAACCTCTTCCAGACCATCACGAGCGGCGGGATTGGCAAGTTTTTTCTCGATCAGTTCGAGCACCTGGTTTCGAAAATGGTAGCGACGTGGCTTGCTGGTTTGAACGTAATGCAATCCGGGTCCGGTGGCGGAGGACTTTTCGGAGGAGGATCGATCGGCGGAATATTCGGCACGATTTTCAGTCTTCTGGGGCTGGGCGGAAAGAGCGGCGCTCCGGGATCAGGAAGCACGGTGGGAGTTGATGCGGGAAGCACGGGCATTCCAGGGCTCGGAGGCGAAGGGGGCGTCACGGCGGCCGCTGCGCTTGGCGGTGGCGCGATCGCGAGCGCCGCAGGATTGAAGTTAGGAAGCGCGGCTGGCGCCTTCGCTGGCGCGGCGAATGCACCCAATGTGAGCACCACTGGATTGCTCACGGGGCTTGGCCTTTCGGCGGGACAGGGAGGATCAGTTCCGGGCGCGGTCCTGCCGGCCGGCGCGGGAATTTTCGCGCAGCTCCAGTCTAAACTTGGCGGATCGGGGGGACTTGCGCAGCTTCAGGCGACCGCGGGCATGGCGCTTTTCAGCCTTGCAGGGAAAGCCGGTCCGTTCGGTGGGGCCGGGATCGGCGCGCTCGCCGGAGCGCTGCTCGGAGGCATCGGCGCCATCATCGGCGCCATTATTGGCGGCCTTCTCGGGCTGTTCGGAAGCAGCAAGCGGCAGAAGGCGATCAAGAACCTGGAAGCGCAGCTCGAAGACCAGATCAAACAGGTGGTCGATTCCTACAACAATTACCAGACGGATTACAGCTCCGCGTTCCAGTCCCTGGAAAGCCTTCGCTCGCAATATCACGACGCGATGCACAAGCTGGGCGGCGACACCAACACGCGCGTCGAGGCGCATGTGAACGTGGCCGAGCAGCAGATCAAGGCCACTGACGCGGAGCGCCAACGGAGAGCCGCGATCATGTTCGGCCCGGCGCAATTTCATAAGGGCGGGTTCGTCGATCCGGCGCTCGCCGCCGGCATGCCCTCGGGATTCGCGTCGAGCGCGCTGCGCTTCGCGGGCGGCGGCGAAGTGCCGGCAATTTTGCACGCCGGAGAATTCGTGCTTCAGCCTTCGGCGGTGCGGCGCATGGGCCGCGGCAGTCTCGAACGGATGAACGCCGGAGGCGGTGGCGGCGGCATAGGCGGCGACATCCACATTCACGGGCCGCTTATTCACGCCGACAAAATCGATGAAGCATGGCTTCGGAACGGCGGCGCAAAACTCATCTGGAAGCAATTCAGACGGATGGCGAAAAGTGGCGCGCTTGAGTATGGAATGTACTCTTAGGCTGAGTGGCGTGAAGTCTGCGGAGAGAGAATCTAAGAGCTTGATGCCGCGGTTCATCGCGGCATCGGACCTAGTTCCACCAGCACTGGGCTAGGGTGGTGCGCGGCGGGGATTGCTATCTGGCTTCTCCTCCAGAGATGTGGTCTTCCCGCCGCGCCTAAAAGAAGCAGTAAGACAGCGGGGCGCAAAACAGAGGGACTCGAACCGATCCCGTTTGCAGCGGGATCAGGATCACTTGATTAGCCTCAAGCCGGCCTCTTTGGGTTGCTCCCCGCTGCTCCCCGCAGCTCGCCATCACGCTCCCTTGGCTTGATCCTGCTCGCTGCTGCTGCGCGTCTCCACGGGCGCTTTTTTTGCGAAGTACTAGCACTTCTCTTGGACATTTAATTCCTGTATTGGACAGTTAATTCCTGTTTTATTGACAACGAGCGTTGGCCGCAATACCGTTCCTCCCCCGGGGAGCATCAAAGTCTGCTAAAATGCCCGGCGGCCAAAAACCTATGACCACTGCGGATCTTTCATCGAAAGTAAGCACCGACAAGAAGCCTCCCATCTACCATCGAATCGTATTGAAGCTTTCGGGGGAATCCCTGCAGGGGACGCAGGGATCGGGCATTCACGCGGAAACGGTGGCTAGCATCGCCCAGGAAGTGAAAGAAGTTCACGCCCTGGGAGTGCAGGTGGCCATCATGGTGGGCGGCGGGAATATTTTCCGCGGAACGCGGCAGAAATCGCTGGCCATCGACCGGGTGACGGGCGATTACATGGGAATGCTGGCGACGGTGATCAATGGCCTGGCGTTGCAAGACGCGCTCGAGAAGGCCGGCTGCCACACGCGATTGATGAGCGCGATTGAAATGCACCAGGTGGCCGAGCCGTTCATCCGCCGCCGCGCAACGCGGCATCTGGAGAAAGACCGCGTGGTGATTTTCGCCGCCGGCACGGGCAATCCTTATTTTTCGACGGATACCGCCGCGGCGCTTCGCGCAATGGAAATCAAGGCGGAAGTGATTTTAAAGGCCACGCGAGTGGACGGGATTTATGACGCCGATCCGGAAAAGGTGAAGGGCGCCAAGATGTTTGAGCGCATCACGTATCTGGATGTGATTCAGAAGGGGCTGTCGGTGATGGATTCGACCGCTATTTCGCTCTGCATGGACAACAAGCTGCCCATCATTATTTTCAATATGAACGTGCATGGAAATATCCAGCGGGTGGTGCAGGGCGAGAAGGTGGGATCCATCGTTTCCTCCGACTAGGAATTGTGCCTGACCATAATTTTCGATAGGAGAGTCATCCTATGACCGCGATTGCCACAAGCAAGGACGCTCTGGCGCAGGCCAAAATCCGCATGGAGAAAGCGGTGGAAGATTTCCGCAAGGAGCTGGCCGGCGTGCGCACGGGACGGGCCAACACGGCGATGCTGGACCATGTACGCGTGGACTACCATGGCACGCCGATGCCGGTGAATCAGCTCGGCACGCTGAGCGTGCCCGATCCCACGATGATCGTGATCTCGCCCTGGGACCCCGGTGCCCTGCCTTTGATTGACAAGGCGATTCGCACGTCTGATCTCGGCTTGAATCCCTCGAATGATGGAAAAGTAGTTCGAGTGCCCATTCCGGCGCTGAATGAGGAGCGCCGGAGAGAGCTGGTGAGGCACTTGCACAAAGTGCTGGAAAACCACCGCACGGCGGTGCGCAATATCCGGCGGGATATCAAGGAAGCGGTGGAGAAGCTCGAGAAGGATAAGAAAATCAGCGAGGACGACCGGAAGCGCGCGCTGGACGAGCTTGAGAAAGTGACGCACGCGGAAACCAAGAAAGTGGAAGACCTATGCGCCGCCAAAGAGAAGGAAATCATGGAGATCAAGTGACCAGGATGCGGAGTCGTCCGCTCTGATTAGTCCCCCTTTGACCATAGGAGAAGTGGGCCCATGACTCGCCGCAATCGAATTACATTTATCGCCGCTGCATTTATTTTGCTGCTTTTGAATGCCCGAATTGCGGCATCACAGGAAAAACCCGCGTCGCAGGAGAAGCCGACAGCGCAGGAAGTACTTGATATGAAGGAAGTTAGAGGCTTCCGGCTGACCATGGACAACTTGAATAAATACGATGTGGCGGCCAGGGCGATTGCCAAGGTGATGAAGGAAAATCCCGCCATCAAGGAGCAGATGGAAGACGAAAGTGCAGAGCACCCCTCGATTGACTCGAGCGTGAAGACGCTTGAAAAGTATCCGCCGATCGCGGAGGCGATCAAGAATGCGGGCCTTTCGAAGCGCGACTACATTGTTATGACCGGGACGTTGATGGTGACGGTGCTGGCGGTGGACATGAAGAGGCAGGGGCAAATCAAGGCGTATCCTGCGTCCATTTCGCCCGAGAACGCCAAGTTTGTAGAGCAGAATTTCGACAAAGTGGCCGCGATCGCCCAGCGGGCGGCTGACGCGTATAAGGACGAGAAGGACAAATAGCTGCAAACAGGTGCAAATTCGTTGGGGCGACGAACGTGATCTGATTGGGCGCAGACGAAAATTGTTGTGCTTGCTTTTCCACAGGAATGTGGTTGACAGGCTGAGGCCTTTTGCCTATACTTTCTCGGTTGCAGGGGTGCAGTTTGCCCCAGTGGTGAAAGGGAAGGCCTTCCGCCCCGGAACAGAGAACGAAGGAACGGGGTGAGGAAGGGAACGGCCGAAATGGGACGCCAGTCCCGCAAAGCCGTGTTGACCTCTCCGCTTTGACCAGATGCAGTTGGCGCTTATCGCCTATGCGTCTGCGCGGAGTCCTTTGCAGGTTCCTTAAGGGCGTTGGGTAGCTCTTTTTGTTCCGTCACCTTAATAAAAAACAGCGCGGCGAACTTTGCCGCCTAAATTGAATAGAATTTTTTGGAAGTTGGGGGACACTCTTGCCAACGTTCTCGCAATTGGTGCGTCACGGGCGTCAAGCGATCCGGACGAAGACGAAATCTCCGGCGCTGGAATCGTGCCCGGAAAAGCGCGGAGTATGCGTCCGCGTCTACACGCAAACGCCGAAGAAGCCGAACTCCGCTCTGCGAAAAGTGGCCCGCGTCCGCCTGACCAACAGCGCCGAGGTGACCACGTATATTCCCGGCATCGGCCACAATTTGCAGGAGCACTCGATCGTGCTGGTGCGCGGCGGCCGCGTGAAAGATCTTCCGGGAGTCCGCTACCACATTATCCGCGGCACGCTGGACGCCGCGGGAGTTGAAAATCGCAAGCAGGCGCGCTCGAAATACGGCGCCAAGCGGCCCAAAGCCGCCCAGAAGTAGGAGAAAGGATCGATGCCTCGCAAAGGATTCGTCTCACGCCGGAAGATTCCCGGCGACGCCGTGTACGGAAGCGACTTGGTGCAGAAGTTCATCAGTTCGATGATGTACGACGGCAAGCGCAACACCGCCCAGGCCATTTTCTACAAGGCCATGGAACAGATCGCCGAGAAATCGAATGGCGACGCGCTGACGGTGTTCAAGAAAGCGGTGGAGAACGTCAAGCCGCTGCTGGAAGTGAAGACGCGGCGCGTGGGCGGCGCCAACTATCAGGTGCCGGTGGAAGTGAACCAGTTCCGGCGGCAATCGCTGGCGATTCACTGGATCGTGCTGTACGCGCGGGCGCGCAGCGGTAAGACCATGGTCACCAAGCTGATGGATGAGCTGATGGACGCCTCGAATAATCGCGGGGGAGCAATCAAGAAGAAGGAGGACGTGCACCGCATGGCGGAAGCCAACAAGGCTTTCGCGCATTATCGCTGGTAGCCCTTCCAAGAGATTTTCATGGCACGTCAATTCCAACTCGACCGCATCCGCAACATCGGGATCATGGCGCACATCGACGCCGGCAAGACGACCTCGACCGAGCGCATCCTTTTCTATACCGGCGTCACCTACAAGATTGGCGAGGTGGACGAAGGCACCACGGTGATGGATTGGATGGAGCAGGAGCGCGAGCGTGGAATCACGATTACATCCGCCGCCACCACGACTGCTTGGAAGCGATTCGGCGAGAATTTCCGGATCAATATTATCGATACGCCGGGCCACGTGGACTTCACCGTGGAAGTGGAGCGGTCGCTGCGCGTGCTGGATGGCGCGGTGGCCATTTTCGACGCCGTCGCCGGTGTGCAGCCGCAGACCGAAACCGTGTGGCGCCAGGCGGACAAGTACCGCGTCCCGCGCATCGCTTTTGTGAACAAGATGGACCGGGTCGGCGCCGATTTTGACCATGCCATTCGCACCATGCGCCAGCGCCTGACCGCCCACCCCGTTCCCCTGCAGTTTCCCCTCGGCAAAGAAGAGAACTTCATCGGGGTAATCGATTTTATCGAAGAGCGCGCCATCATCTGGAAGCATGAAACGCTGGGCGCGGAATACGAAACGATCACGCTCGACCAGTTGTGGGACCCGGAGTTTCAGAAGTCGCGTCCCGAAGTGGCTATCGCCCTGAAAGCTTCCGCGATCGATCCGGAATTTTACAAAGAGCATCGCGACAAAGTAGTGGAATACATCGCCGAACATGACGACGCCGTGCTGACGAAGTATCTTGCCGAGCATGCGCTGTCGCCCGAAGAATTGCGCGCCTCGCTGCGCCGTTCGACTCTGGCGCTGAAGCTGGTGCCGGTGCTGGCGGGATCCGCGTTCAAGAACAAGGGAATCCAGCCGCTGCTCGATGCGATCGTGGATTACCTGCCTTCTCCGGCGGACATCGCGCCGACCGAAGGCACTTCGCTCGACGGCAGCCAGCCGCTCCTCCGGCGGGCAAGTGATGACCAGCCATTTTGCGCGCTGGCGTTCAAGATCATGTCCGACCCGTTCGTGGGCCACGTCACCTACATTCGGGTTTATTCCGGCGTGCTGAAACAAGGCAGCTCGGTCTACAACCCGGCGAAAAAAAAGAGCGAGCGCATCGGGCGCCTGATGCGCATGCACGCGAACAAGCGGGAAGAAATTGACTCGATCGATGCCGGCGACATTGCCGCGTGCGTGGGCCTGAAAAACGTCTCGACCGGCGACACTCTGTGCGACGAAGATAAGCCGATCATTCTCGAAACCATTGAATTCCCCGCGCCGGTGATTTCCGTGGCCATCGAGCCGAAAACGACCGCCGACCAGGAAAAATTGGCCACGGCGCTGGGCAAGCTGGCGCAGGAAGACCCCACATTCCGCGTGCACACCGATCCCGACACGGCGCAGACGCTGATTTCGGGCATGGGCGAGCTGCACCTGGAAATCATCGTCGACCGCATGATGCGCGAGTTCAACGTGCAGGCCAACGTCGGCCGGCCGCAGGTAGCCTATCGCGAGACGATCACCAAGGCATCCCAGGGTGAAAAGAAATATGTCCGCCAGACGGGCGGCCGCGGCCAGTACGGCCACGTGAAACTTTCGGTTCACCCGTTGCCAAATGCCAGCCACGAGGACATGCACGAAATGTCCGTCGACGAGCTCGACGCACTTTGCAAATCCATCGTCGGCAAGGGCGGCAAGTGGCACTTCGACAAGGAGCACCGCTTCCTGTTTATCGACAAAGTATACGGCGGCGCGATTCCCAAGGAATTTATTCCTCCCATCGAGGACGGCATCCTCGAGGCGCTGGAGAACGGCGTGCTGGCCGGCTACGAAATGGTGGACATTGCCGCGGTCATCGAGGACGGCAGCTACCACGAAGTGGATAGCTCGGAAATGGCGTTCAAGATTGCGGGATCGATGGCGTTCAAAGAGGCTTGCCATCGCGCGCATCCCAAATTGCTCGAACCGATCATGCGCCTCGAAGTAGTGGTTCCGGACGAATACATGGGCGTGGTGGTGGGGGACCTGCAAGGCCGCCGCGGACGCACGCAGGGAACGGAAAGCCGCGCCGGCAGCCAGATCATTCGCGCCGAAGTTCCGCTGGCGGAGATGTTCGGCTACGCCACCGACATTCGCAGCCGCACGCAGGGCCGCGGAAGTTTTACCATGCACTTTTCGCATTACGAGCAGGCGCCGAATTCGGTGGCCGAAGAAGTGATTTCGAAGGCGACGGGGAAAGCAGTCCGGTAGCGATCCGCAATTCATCCGGGGAACGCTCAGTCTGAGGAGCAGACGATGGCGAAGGAGAAATTCGAACGGAGTAAGCCGCACGTAAACGTGGGGACGATTGGGCACATCGACCACGGCAAGACGACTTTGACGGCCGCGATCACCAAGGTGCTGTCGAAGAACAACCCCAAGGTATCGTTCCGCTCG
>JBGQGW010000189.1:0-7705 GCA_041497605.1 Terriglobia bacterium
AGGACCAAAGCTGCCAAAACCTGGGCCGGTCACGCGGGATGTGACCGTAAACCAGCCAGACGCGGCCTGGCAGATTGTTTACGGCCTGCGCGTGGTTGGAGGGTCGCTCTTCGCGATCGAATTGAGCGGCACCAACAACGAATTTCTAACCGTGGGAATCGTATGGTGCTACGGCGGGCCGGATGGCATCGAATCGATCGATGAAATCTGGTTTGGGGATGAAGTGGCGGTAACAGGCACGACCCCGATCAGCAAATATAGCGGGCTGATCACCGTGGAGCATAAGCTGGGCACGGACGCGCAAACCGCGAATACCCTGCTGACGGGCCTGGCTGGGCGATTCGATTCCACCGATACCGGTGCGGGGCATGCCTACACGGTGCTGAAGCTGAAATGGGATGCGGACAAATTCGGCGACTTCACACTTGAGAAAATCCGGGCCAAGCTCAAGGGCCGGAAGGTGCTCGACCCGCGCACGGGAACGATTGCGTTTTCTTCTAATCCCGTGCTGTGCATCCGGGATTATCTGGTGAATACGCGGTTTGGGCTGGGATACGGCCAGGGCGCGCGATCTTTGCCGGTAATCATGGATGATGCTTTCAATAATTCCCAGGCAAACATCTGCGATGAACTGGTGAATAAAAAGGCCGGTGGAACGCGAGTGCGCTACGCCCTGAACATGGCGTTCACTGCGGATTCCGAGCCGGGCCGCGTAGTGCAGGAAATGTTTGTGGCTATGGGCGGCGGGCCTAATTACATGAACGGGAAATGGCGGCTGCTGGCCGGGGCCTGGCGCCCACCGGCGATAACGATTGACGACGATGATTTACGCGGGCCGGTGGAAATGAAGCTAGCGCTGGGCCGGTTGAATACCTTCAACGCGGTGCGTGGCGAGTTCATGGACCCCACGCATTGGCAGCCGACGAATTATCCGCCATATGGGCCGGCAGAGGCCTTGGCCGAGGATGGCGGTATCCGCATCTGGCAGGACTTGGATTTTGCCGGGGTGACGGATGCGGGCCAGGCGCAGCAGTTGGCGAAGCTGGCATTGGAGATGGTGCGGCGGCCGAAACAGATCACGCTGCCATGCAAGTTCCTCGCTTATGAGCTGGCGGCCGGGGATACCTTCCGGTTCACGCACGATGACTGGGTAGAAAAAACCTTTGCGGTGGAAAAGCTGGAACTGGCGGTCGAGAATGATGAACAAGGCCAGGTGATCATCGGCGTGGATGTCTATGCCCGGGAAGATGACCCGGGAACCTATTACTGGAATCCTGCGGCGGACGAAGGAACGTACACGGCGCCGCCGAGCGCGATTTTTCCGGGGGCTCCGAAGTCCCTGGCGGTTTATCCAAATAGCGATCCCACCGGCCAGCCTATTCCGCCAGGGGTGCACAGTTCCTACCGGCCACTGACCAATCCACTCACGGCCACGGACGCGGGAACCACGGCCACGGTTTCCATTGCAGCCTTCACGATGCGGGTTGGGGCGACGGATGTTTCAATCAATTCCGGCAGCATTACGGCGCTGTCGTTTGATATTCTCTACTACATTTACTATGACGATGCAGCAATCGCGGGAGGCAGCGTCACTTTCAATGCAGCGACGACAAAAGAGACGGCGCTGGCGGCGAGCGGCAGATTTTTTGTGGGGTCCATTATCACTCCCAAGGATGGCGGGCCAAACACTACCGGAAACAATGATGGAGGCAGCGGGGCCCAGTACGGCGAAAGGCGAGTGATCTTTGCTGGGCGAAATCGAGCCGAGGGTGTGTTGGCAACATTCAGCAATCCTTTGAACGCGCAAGACACGGATAAAACGAACTTCGCACTTGGCCAGGACAGCAACGCCATCAATGTCGCTAAGTGGCAGTGGTGGGACCAATTCGGCAGCAACGAACAAGCGCGAGTGAAATCGTTGAAGCTGTTCGTCGAGAGCGAAGTAATCAAAACCGGCGCGGGATCGGTGGAGGGACGGGTAATATATTCCCTGGATGGGGTGACGATTACGGCCACGATCTACAGCGTAGATGCGAGCCGCAATAAGCAGATTGACATCGTGACGCTGAACAACCTGGAAAATACTTTCCTGCTCGGTGTGAGGGCCGACGCCGATTGGTTAAGCGGCACGGCCACGGTGGACGTACGAATCTACAATTCGTGGGTAGAGGTGGAAACCTAAAATGGAACTCAGAATGTTACCCACGATGGCACTGATGGTCGCGGGCGTGGCCGTCACGATTGATGCCACGCTGAATCGCGATGATTCCTCGGGGCAACTTTACCTGATGGTGCGCGGAACGGCAGGAAGCGAAGTCCTCGAACTGCGAGCCTCGATCGGCGCAGCCGATGCGAATGACGCGCTGGATGGAATGACCGCCGCGCAGCTCAAGGATGCGGTGCAGCAGGCCCTGGGCGATGCAAGACAAGAAATGGCGCGGCGACTGGTGCGGCGCGTGCGCGTGGCGGGCATCGCGGGCCAACTGACATAGTTTTTCTTTTCGAAAATCGAAATAAAACCAAGGGGAAAAAGATGCTGACGCAACTGGCGGCGGCCGTGGCGATCCTGTCTGTGCTGGTCCAGCTGGTGGCTTTTTTGCGCTGGCTGCATCGCCGGATGCGCGATGACGAAATCGTACGGGCTTTTGTCCGGGATGTCGCGGTGAACCATTTACCGCACATGTATTCAGCGTTGCGGCAGATCGCGGAGCATCAAGGCATCGTACTGGAAGAGCCACCGCTGGTGCGTTACGTGGAATTCAATGGCGGCAAGGGGCGATGAGGGGAGCGAAACAATGAGCGGGCAACTGGCGGTGAACCTGAACCGCATCACCATGCGGATGAAGAAGGGCTTGGGCGAATGCGCGGTGGAGTTTGCGGCTACCCTGGCTACCGGGACGCTCGAGGATTTGAAGCCGGATGAGGAACAATTACTGGCTTTGCCAACGGAGCTGGCGCAAACCTGCCGGCGGATGATTGCCGATGAGGCCATGGCCACGATGACGGTCGGCAGCGTGGCGGTTCCCAGGCTGGCGGGAGTTCAACCGAGTTCAAAGTTGCGGGTCGAGACGAAACGCGAAGCGCTGCTGGAACGGCTACGGGTGAAAAAAGAAGAAGGCAAGGATCATGTGGCGCGGGCGCGGCTGGTGTTTTTGGTGAAGCTGGATCTGCGTGAAGAATGGCCGGGACGGGAATTGCTGGGGAAGTGGCTGGAAATGTCATTGCGCGATAGTGATAGCCCGTGAAAGCCCGGCGGGTGGCGACATTTGCAATTTTAGAAGGTGCGTTGCTGGTGGTTTGCGCGGCGCTGGCGGGGGCGAAATTCCGGGCGGATGAATTGCCGCCAGACCTCGGCGCGATCGTGCGGTTCAATTGCATCGCGCATGATGAGCATGGGACTTCGAGCTCCTCGGCGGCGCCGGGAGCAGTGAAATCGCAAGTGCGCTGGCTGGCGGAAGCAACGGCCATGTACCGGGAGGGGCATGACCCGGCGGAATGGCATAAAACGATTGCGATGACGCCGTGGGAGCCGGAGAACGGCAAGACAAAATCTCAGATTGGCAAAATGGGGACATATTGCGTCGAATGGGCACAAGAAGTTGGGCGGCAGCAGGCGAAAGCCCGAGGGGCGAAATGAAAACCGCATCAAATGCAAAGGTGAAGCCGCTGTTCGAGCAATTCATGGCGGAGGTGCGGGAACAGATCGAGAGCAAAGCGCGGCGCCGGGGCTACAGCGAGGCAGGCACGGAAGGCTATAACCCGCTTTTTGAATTCAATAAACAGTTTTTTCCCTGCCATCCGCAGGGCGAAATCGTTTACAAGCTGGTGCGCGGGATGGAGAAGAAGGATCCCGAGGATATCGTGAAGGTGGCGGCGTGGGCCTTCCTGATCTGGAAGGACCTCGCGATGGACAACGGCAGGGGCCATAAGTGAGCGCGGCGCGCGGCTGGGGCAAGGTGGGACGGCTGCGGGAGAAGGCGGGAACGCCGGAAGCGCTGGCGGAAAGGCTCGGAAGGCTGCTACGGCATGGGCCGAAGACGCTGGCCGAGCTTTCCACGGCGGCGGATCATGGCATCGAGCAGATCGAAGCGGCGCTGGAGGTGCTGCGGAAGAAAGGTTTTCACGTCCGGCTGAGTAAGGAAGGCGGAACGCGCACAGCGGAAATGCCGCGGAGTTTGCCGGTCGGGGGAAGTCACCGGATTCATCCAAAACTCTACACCGGGCGGAGATACCGCTTCGGGGTGGTGAGCGACAACCACCTGGGCTCGAAGTATGCCCGGTTAGACGTGCTGAACGCGCTTTATGATCTCTTCGCGAAAGAGGGAGTGCGGGACGTTTTCAACTGCGGGAACTGGGTGGATGGGATGTCGAAGTTCAACCAGTTTGACCTGGTTCCTGGATGTGAAAGCGTGGAAGGCCAGCTCAGCTACTTTGTGAAGAACTACCCGCGGCGGAAGGGCATCAAAACGCATTTCATCGCCGGGGACGATCACGAGGGCTGGTGGACGCAGAAGGTGGGCATGGATGTGGGCCGCATGGCCCAGGAACGGGCGGAGAAGGCCGGGCGCGAGGATTTGAAGTACCTGGCCTACCTGGAGGCGGATGTGCGCCTGGAAGCGCCGCGAGGCGAAACCTGGCTGCGGCTGATGCATCCCGGCGGCGGGTCGGTGTACGCGGTGAGTTATGTGCCGCAGAAGATCGTGGAAAGTTTCCAGGGCGGGGAAAAGCCGGCGGTGCTGATCGTGGGGCACCATCACAAGCTGTACGCGGAGATCCATCGCGAAGTGTGGTGCATCGGGGCGGGCTGCACGGAAGATCAGACGCCGTTCATGCGCAAGAAGAAGATCGAGGCCCATGTCGGCGGGGCGCTGTGCGAGATCGAGCAGGCGCGGGACGGGCATGTGGCGGCGCTGACGGCGCGGCTGCAGCGGTTCTTCGACCGGGGGTTCTATGAGCATAAAGAGAAATACGCTCGCTGGTAAGAAGTCGCACAAGGCAGGCGGCGCCATGACAGCCGTGGCGGCGCTGCGGATGAAGCTGGAGTTCGACGTAAATGATGAGGGCTTCACGCTTCGCGAGTACATGACGAAATTTGGATTGACGCAGGGCCAAGCGGATCACGAACTGAGGTGGATGATTTTCTGCGGCGAATTGATCAAAGGTGTTTCACGCCGAACGGATGATCGCGGGATTAAACGCAGAGTCAATGTGTACCGCGCGGCGAAATAAGAACCGGGCAATGTAGGACAACGATGCCGACACGATTGGTGGATGGGGACGCGATTGCAGGATCGGATAAGCTGGAGGAACTGGCCTCGCGCGGACGGATCGATTGCGTGTCTCATTACGAAAAGCTGCTGGGCCTGGCTTTAGCGAATGGCAGCTTCGAATATCATGTGCCGGACATCACGCGACGGTTCGCGAAGATACTTCCATGTATGACGACGGATCAGTGGTCATCGATCCTGGTGGAATTGGAGCGGGTGAAGATGCTGTTCACCTGGCGGACGGTGGACGGGAAGCTGTGGGGCTATTGGACGAAGATCGAGCGAAGATTGCCGCCGATGGGAGAAGTGAAACGCGGCGAGTGGCGCATTGGCGCGCCGGTGCCGGTGGTGCCGCTGGCCGAGTTCTTGGGCCGGCCGGTGGAGGAGGTACGGGCGGAACTGGAAGGCACGGCGGCTACGATCGGGCCGCGTGACCGGGTAAGACGAGGGCAGCTAGCGCGGAGTACCGGGGTATTACCTCGGCGGGAAGAGGTTAGGTTTAGGTTAGGTAAAGGTTTGGAAAGGGAGCGCGGCGCGGCAGAGGGCGCGGCAGCGCTTTCATCGTCGTCGCCTACGGCTCCTCCTCCGAAAGCGCTGCCGCGGGAGAAAAAGGAACAGGAAGTTTTTTTTTCAAAAAAAAAGGAAGAAGCGGAGAGTCCAAAGCCTGGAAGGAAAGAATCCGAGGAACATGGGGATTCTGGGGCGGGCGATTACGCAATCTTCGAGGTGAAATACCGGGAAATGGCCGGGCGATTGCCCGGGGGAAATCCGGCAAAGCGGAAGAAGTATTTGGCGCTGTGCGCGGAATTCGGAGAAGAGGCGGTGCTAAAAGCCGTGGAATCATGGGCTGGGCAACGCGGAGGGCCGGCGAAGCTGGCGAAGAATGACTTTGCGGCGTGGGATTTTCTGAATGAAGGGCAGGCCCGCAGTGAGATTCTAGGCAGCGGGCGAGAGAAGTCCGATTCGTTCGAAAATCGATTGGCGCGGCATCGGCAACGGAATGAACAGACGGAGCGGCTGCTGGGAAGCGAAGCGAAGAAGTAACTCTCCTAATTTCCAAAATAACCTAAATGACCGAGATTGCCAAGGCATTGCCGTGGAGCAAAGACGCCGAGCAGTGCGTGCTGGGCGCGATCTTGTTGGATAATGAGCAGATCGAGCGTTGCCTGGACGCAGGACTGAAAGCGGGAGAGTTTTTTCTCGATCAGAACCGGCGCATCTTCCGCGCGATGCAGGAGATGTCGTTTGACACGCAGCCGATTGACCTGGTGACGCTGAGCGATAAGCTTCACCAACGAGGCGAGCTGGAAGCTTCCGGCGGGGCGCCTTATTTGGCATCGCTCGCGGATGGAATGCCGCGCGTCAGCAACGTGGTGCACTACGCGAAGATTGTTAAGCAAAAAGCGCGATTGCGCGATTTGGCGCATCTAGGCGAGGCAATTACCGGCAAAGCTCTGGGCGCGGAAGATAGCGCTGCGGAGGTGCTGGAAAGCGCTGAAGCCAGCCTGGAGGCGATGACGGAAGCGGATGAAGGCGTGGACAACGCTCCAGTGAAGCTGAACCTGGCGGTGAAGGAGGCGATGCCGATCCTGGAACGGATCTTCAGCGGGCAAGGCCTGATGCTGGGGCGAAGCTGGGGATACTCGGACCTGGATAAGATCACGGCAGGGAAGCAGGAGGCGGAATTTGTGATCCTGGCAGCGCGGCCAAGCGTGGGGAAGACGGCGCTCGGAATGGAGTTTATCAGGCGGGAAGCGGAAGAGAATGCCGGGGCTTGCTGGATGGTGAGCCTGGAAATGACGCGGCTGCAGATTGTGCTGCGGCTGCTATGCCTGGTGGCCAAGGTGGAGATGCATCGATTGCGCAGCGGATTCGCTTCACAGGAGGATGCGCGGCGGATCATGGAAGCGATAGGACGGGTGAACGATTGGCCAGTGTGGATCTCGGAGCCCTCGCGAATGACCAGCCTGGAACTGGTACGCATGACGCGGCGCATGGCGGAGCGGCATAAGGTGAAGTTGGTACTAGTGGATTACCTGCAACTGCTCGAAGCCCCGGGGACGAATGCTTATGAGAGGATCTCGCTGGTTTCGCGACATGCGAAACGGGCGGCGAAGATCCTGGGCAAGCTGAGTGGCGGGACGCTGGTGGCTTGTGCGCAGTTGAACCGCGGGGCCGCGAATGATGAGCCCAGGCTTGAGCATTTGCGGGACTCTGGCCAGATCGAGCAAGATGCGGATACCATCATGTTCCTATGGAACGAAAAGATGAGCGACCAGGTTGGGCAGGCCAGCGCGATGGGAAAGTGGCTGCGCGTGGCGAAGCAGCGGCAGGGGCCTACGGATGCGATGAAGTTCACGTTCCTGGGCCAGTGGATGGGATTCGAGTTGAACGGCGGCAGGGGGGTATAAAATCTCTATAGCTTTGCGTTCTGAGAC
>JBGQGW010000190.1:0-7695 GCA_041497605.1 Terriglobia bacterium
CCGGATCGCCGGAAACAGGGACCAGCCACAATTGATAGGTTTTGTCCGCGGGCGGTGCCGGCAAGATGCCGTTATACAGCACCACTCCCAGCCGGGCGTTGTAAAGAACTCGGCCGCTGGTTCCCGGCAAGTCGGCGGTTGAGGCAAGCGTGACTGCGAGCGAGTCGCGAGCCGTAGCCAAGTCGAGCAGCCGCCGCGCATTTTCCTGCTCCGCTTTCTGCCGCGCGGTGGCGGCGCGGAGATCTTCCAACTGGCGATTCAATCGATCGTTGCTCACCCACAGGTAGAAGGTCGAAAGGGCCAGCACCAGGGCCACGGGCGCCCATGCGACACCCCACCAGCGGGCGAACAGAGAAGGCCTCTCCTCTAGCCTCAGAGTCTCTGGCGTTCGAATTTCTCCCCGAACCTGCCGCAGCAATCGCTCTCTTACCTGCGGCGGCGGAGAATGCGGCGGCGCGGAGAGAGCGAGCAAGGCGATCCGGCCGCGCGCTTCCGCCAGCTTTTGCGCGCATAGGGCGCAGCCAGCGACGTGCGTCTCGATCGCCTGCTTCTCTTCGCCCTCCAGCACCCCTAAGGCGTAAAGGTCGAAGTCTTCTTCCCGAGTTGGATGCCCGTTCATGATTGCAATGCCCGCTTCAATAGTTCGACTGCCGAACGCAACCGCGTCTTCACGGTGCCCAGCGGATCACCCGTTTTCTTCGCGATTTCGCTGTGCGTCATTCCTTCAAAGTAAGCCAACTCGACTGCTTGCCTCTGTTCCACAGGCAACGCGCCGAGGGCGCCTTTTACCTTGCCCATCATTTGCTGCTGTGCGATGGCGGTTTCAAGCGGAAAAGGGTCCGCCACTGTGCTCTCAAGAGTTTCGCTCGAGTCGTCCTCGTTTCGATCTGGGCCACGCTGGCGAAGGCGGGAAATTGCGCGGTTGCGCGCCACGACGAGCAAGAATCCTGGCAGCGAACCGCGCGCCGGATCGAATCGCGCTGCGGTTCGCCAGAGCTGATAGAAAACATCCTGAAGAATTTCCTCGGCAGCCGATGCGTCCCGCAAGATTTGCGTAACTACTGCGCCACCAATCCGGAGTAGCGGTCGTAGAGCAGGGCGAGAGCAAGCTCGTCGCGCGCCACTACTCGTTCGATCAACGCCAGGTCCGAATCGACCGGCTCTGCGCTGGCTCCCGCGGTCACGATGACTCACTCAAAGTACGCACTCGGGAGAGTATCTGGATTTGCCGGGTTCTGTGAATCGCTTCTTCATGGTACAGGACGGCAACTGCCTGCGAAGCTTAACTGTGCTGCAGGGCGGGGTCAACTCTCAAGCAAGGCCCAAATCGCGGACTGATTCTCATAGGCTCGCGGCTCAAACATATCGGGATTTTTTGATCAGGTAGCCTCGTCTTAACCTATGCATTATCAGATATATATGGCCTATTTATCCACTCCTTGAACGATCGATCCCAGATTATCCGTCAAGAAGGAATCTTCGGGTTTTGCCCGGTTTTCATTGACAGGCCTTTTGGGGCTTGACTAAACTCTGAAGTTCGCGCAGTTTACGGCGCGAGGCTTTAGGGGCTGAGTTCCGGGACGCAGATCACGTAAGACGAATCAAGTAAGATTCAGATAGATACTAGCCTGGGGTGGCAGAGCCGGGCCCAGCGCGGGGGCGGCCTCTAAACTTGTAACGGGCAAGCGAGGCGAAGCCGCCGGAAAGCGTGACAGACTGTGCAGTTCTTGGGCCGTGTAATTCGGTTCCTGTTCTGGTTTTTCCTTGTGACATGGATAGGTCGAAGGCTTCTCGGCTGGTTTTTTCAGCCGCATGAGGATTCGCGTCAACAGCAACCGGCTAGCGCGGAACCTGTGCGTCTGGTCCGCGATCCGGTTTGCGGCACGCATGTCTCACCGAAAATCGCTTTCACTTTGCAGCAAGCGGGCCAGGAAATTCATTTTTGTTCGTTGGAATGCCGCGAACATTTTCTAAATTCGCGGTCGCACGCGGCAGGAGCATAGCCCCAGGAGGCATAGAAAATGGTCACGGTCGCCAAGGTAGCTCCCCAAGCGATTCCGCGGATGGCGCCGCGCGAAGAGTTGAATCCATTCCGTATCGCACAGATCCAATTTGATCTTGCCGCCGAACATCTGAAACTCGAACAGGGGCTGCGGCAAGTGCTGCGAACGCCCAAGCGCATCCTCGAAGTCTCTGTCCCAATCAAGATGGACAATGGCCAGGTCAAAGTCTTCACGGGCTTCCGCGTGCAGCACAACATCGCCCGGGGACCGGCCAAGGGGGGCCTGCGCTACCATCCCAACGTCACGGTGGACGAAGTGAAGGCGCTCGCCGCCTGGATGACCTGGAAGACGGCCACGGTGAACATTCCCTACGGGGGCGCCAAAGGCGGCATAATCTGCGATCCGAAACGGATGAGCAAAAGCGAACTTGAGCGGATGACTCGCCGTTATACTGCGGAAATCCTGCCGATCATCGGGCCGGAAAAGGATATTCCGGCACCCGATGTTTACACCGACTCGCAGACCATGGCCTGGATGATGGATACCTATTCCATGATGGTGGGCTACTCCGCGCTCGGCGTCGTGACCGGGAAACCGCTCTCGATCGGCGGATCGGAAGGGCGCAACGATGCCACCGCGCGAGGGTGCCTGATCGCGGCGGAAGAGGCGTGTAAAGTAAAAAGAATGTCCCTCCGCGGCGCGACGGTCGCGATTCAGGGATTCGGCAATGCGGGATCGCTGGCCGCGCGCCTTTTCTCTGAAAAGAAAGCCAAGGTCATCGCCATCAGCGATTCACGCGGCGGAGTTTTCAATTCGCGCGGGATTGATCCGCTGAAGGCCATGCGCTATAAGGAGCGGTCCGGCACCGTCGTGGGTATGCCGGGCACGTCGCGCATTTCGAACGACGACCTGCTGGCGCTGAAGTGCGACATTCTGATTCCGGCCGCGCTCGAAAACGTGATCACGCTGAATAATGCGGACCAGGTCAAGGCAAAGATCGTTGCCGAAGCCGCCAACGGCCCCACCACTCCGCACGCCGATGAAGTGCTGGCGCGCAAGGGAATCACCATCCTGCCGGATATTCTGGCGAACGCCGGTGGCGTGACGGTGAGCTACTTCGAATGGGCGCAGGATCTGCAAGGCTATTTCTGGTCGCGGGACGAAGTGAACGCGCGGCTGGAGATGGTGATTAAACGTGCCTTCAACGATGTGCACGAGACATCCCGGCGCCACCACGTTCACATGCGCACCGGTGCCTACATCCTGGCTGTTGGCCGGGTCGCCGACGCCACCACCGTCCGCGGGCTGTTCCCATAGCGCTTTGAAAAAGTTTTCGCATCGCGCACGATTCTTTCAATCCCAATAGATTTGTGAACGGTTCCTTGCTTGTGTCGCTAGATGTAGCGGTCCCCCACATTTCGCCCCAACATCTTGGTCTTTCTCTGTAAATTTTTAATTCTCGCGAACGAATTCATCGCCGCATGAATCGCAAATCAAAATTTCCTCTTGCGTTCGCTGAAACAAGGCGAGTACATTTCGTCTAGCCGGGTTCGTTGCTGCGGCAGCGGACGCCGGCGCTTTTGCCTTAAGCAGGGAGTAACAAAAGTTGAGCAATCACACAAACCATCCACCACCCATCCTTTTGACGATCTCTGGCTTCGATCCATCCTGCGGCGCGGGCGTTGCCGCCGATCTAAAAACATTCGCGGCGCACAATTGTTACGGCGTTGCAGCGGTCACGGCGCTCACGGTGCAATCTTCACAAGGCGTGCAAGCAACGAATCCCACTCCGTCCGCGACGCTGCGCGGGCAGCTCGATGCAATCCTGGAAGACGTTTCGATCGCCGCGGTAAAAATTGGCATGCTCGGCAATCGCGCCAATGCGGCCGTGGTCGCTGAATTTCTCGATCGGGGAAAATTCGCGCATGTTGTGCTCGACCCTGTTTTGCGCGCCAGTACCGGGGGCGTGGAACTGCTCGACGCCAGCGGCATCCGGTTTCTGCGCGATGAATTGCTGAAGCGCGCGAGCGTGGTCACGCCGAATGTTCCGGAAGCAGAGTTGCTCACCGGAATTGAAATTAAAGATGTGGCGTCCATGAAGGCCGCTGCCCAAAAATTGATCGAAATGGGCGCGCGGGCGGTAGTCGTCAAGGGCGGACACATGTCCAAGCCCACCGACATTCTCTGCGAGGGAGCCGAAATCAATACGTTCGAAGGCGATCACATCAAAACCGAAAACACTCATGGCTCGGGTTGCACGTTTTCATCCGCGGTGGCGGCTCAGCTTGCCAGCGGACTGCAAATCCGCGATGCCGTGATCCTGGCGAAGGCCTACATCACCAAAGCCATGGAAAAGGGTTACGCGATTGGCAAAGGCCCCGGCCCTCTGAATCATTTCTTCCGCTTCCACCTGGAACCTCCGGCACGCGGCATCCACGAAGTCCCGCAACACGGAATGCATCCGGCCGCCGAACCCGCCGCCCACTAACCGCGACGCCAAAAAGACCAAACGTAGGGCGCCGCCGCATCGCGCTGAAAAAAGAGTCGGCTTGGTACGGATGTCGTTATTCGAGCGGAAGCAGCTCAAATACCGGGTAGTACTCGGTGAGGTTGGCAAAAGCCTGGGGGGCGGACCCTTTCGGCACGGGAAAATATCTCTGCACAGCAGTTGCGAAACGATCGAGATATTCCTTCAAGAGTTCCGGCTTCTCTCCGTCGGGGATTGGCCGGAGCCGGAACTTCAGCCGCGTTCCCCCTCGCATGAGTGTGATTTCTCCCGCGGATTCTGCGTTGCGCACCCATTGTGTCCGTCCCCGGGGCGCAACCAGGAACCGCTTTTCTCTGAATTCCAGCAGGTCGATGGGAGTGGAATAAATGCGCCCGCTCTTGCGGCCGCGAACTTGAAGCAGGTAGTTGTACCGCGGGCCGAGGCCGAGTCCGACCAGGAAGCCGAACGCACGGTTAAAAGACTTCTCGATGGGGTTCGGTGCCCGAAACGCGGGCATGCTTGGTGTCGTGCTCATAGTTTTATTCTAACGCGCTTTTATTTTCGAGCGATCCAAATGAGAAACCGATGGCCCTCTTTTCGTTTTTGAACGTGCCGTTCCTTGTCCCGCTCAGTCGCACCAGCGCTTCGGCCGGGTGGTAGCGGCGGACGCGGATCTTGCTCTCGCGCTTGCGGGTCCGCGCAATATCGTAAGCGGACTGCATCCGCATCAGCGTGTCCATCCTGGGGCCAAATGTTTTCTCGATCCGAAGGGCCATTTCTCCGGACAGGTCAGCCCTGCCGTTCAGCAGGCTGGACAGCGCGGGCCGGGAAACGCTCAGGACTTCAGCGGCGGCCGTCACAGACAAGCCGAGCGGCACTATGATTTCAGTCCGGATAAATTCTCCCGGATGCGGCGGGTTCAACATGGGCATGATGGGTTCTCCTTCGGCGTTGTTCCGGCGGCTTCAAGGAACCACCACAGACATTTCCCCGTGTTCCTTGCGTGTCGGCCTGACGGTTATTTCAACGTCTTGGCCTAGAGCGGTAAGGAAGTCGATCAGACGGCCGACGGAGAAGTTGCCCGAGCGATTGCGCGCCAGTGCCGATACGTGGGGCTGTGGAATGCCGAGAATTTTCCCAGCTTCCGTTTGGGTGAGGCCGCGGTCCTTGATGATGCGGGAGATTTGCAGCGTAAGGCGTGCCTTCATAAGCTCTTGGTCCGCGTTGTGCAGTCCAAGATCGGCAAAAACGTTGCCGCTGCCTTCGGTGACGTTGGCCTTTTTAGCGATTTTTCTCTTGATCTTCATTTTGTTTCTGCCTCTCTTTGTAATCTTGTTCTGCGGCTGCCAGCCGCTGGTGAATCAAGCCGATTTCTTTCTTCGGGGGTGGCTCTGCCCGATTTAGATTTCTTCTGGAAGGCGTGCAGCACGTAGACGACGCCTTTAAAGCGGACGGTGTAGACGGCGCGCCATGTGTCGCCATCGAAGGGGGCGACGATCTCCATGACGCTCGCGCCGCCAAAGCCTTTCATCGGCTGCGCCGCCGGGTCGGTGTCGCCATTTTGTGCCGCATACAGGGCGTAGCCGACGTCGGAGCGAACCTCGGGCGGAAAGGATTTCAAATCCTTGTGGGATGATCCGACCCACCTGAGGGGCTTTAGGTGCTCCCCATCCATTATACTATTATACGTATATATGTATATTTGTCAAGTGGGGGCAATCCTTCGCGGTGTACTGGGCCGCACGTCCGCACCGTGGCGGGCGGCGGATCGGCTACTACGGTCGCTGGTGCTTCGGTGAAGAGGCGGCCAGGATGTCCACGGAAAAGCGATCCATACAATGTTTCGTACGTAAGAGCAAGTTGAGCCGTGTGGGGTGATTCGTCATTCAGAGCGCAGCGAAGAATCCTTCATTCGCTTGCAGCTTCGGCTGCCAGCGTTGCCCCGCGCAGATCCTAATTAGTCTCGCCAAACAAATTGGCGGAATTCCTACAACTTCCGGCATCGCGCTACTCGCGCGGCGGACCCTGACGGATTCGTGTCCGCACCTTAACTGATGGGGAACCCCAAACCGCTTCCAACCACCAGGTCGTGCCTGCTTCCGCGTAGGGCTGAACTTGTTGAACTGCGCGTTTGCGGTCTTTCCCCGGAGTCGCCCCCGATGCGATGATGTCGAACGTGCCCGGCTCTTTCCGATGCTCTTCGACGAAGACGCGGATCTCCGCGATTTCCTCCGGCTTCATGTACATTTCGCTTGGGTTCGGTTTGTACTTCTGCGGGATGATTCCATCCCAGCGGAGCGCACGGTTCACGGATTTCATTTTCGGCCACACGCCGACCACCCAGACCGGTATTCGAGGAGATTGGACCGGCGGAGGCACCATGGTCATGTCGTCCACCTGATAGTGCTTTCCTTGGAAGCTGAATGGTTTTCCGCTCCAGCAACCGGAGAGGATATCCAATCCCTCATCGAGCAATTCTGCCCGAGTCTTCAGATCCATCGCTTCGCCCACTTTGTAGAAACCGGCATCGTCGGCTGCCGCTCCGAGGCCGACGGAAAGAATGAAGCGTCCCTTCGACAGATGATCGAGCGTCATCGTCTCTCTCGCCAGCTTCCAGGGACGCCGGCGAGGCATCGCCGTGATCATCGTTCCGAATCGAATGCGGCTGGTGCGCGTGGCGACCATCCCGAGCGCGACCCAGGGATCAAAAAAGGGCACAGCAGGAATGCTTTTGGTCTCGATCGAGATGCAGTCTGGAATGAAGAGACCATCCCATCCTGCCTCCTCCGCTTCCTGAGCCAATTCGCCGATGTTCTCCAGATCAATATTTGGCAAAACGAATCCAAATTTCATTCAGGCGCTCCAGGCAACTTTCTGCTTCAGTTCCCGATCCCCGAATCGTCCGAGAACTGGAAGCCGGGGTCAACTTTAATTTTCATGGATGGATGGCCGGAAAAGTTTTGAGTGAGGCGGACAGTCGGGATGCGAAATCACAGGGGATTTAGCCATGGACCTGCAAAGAACAGGAGAGGCGGATCGGCCGGGATCTGTCCAGGCCTTAAACTATTTTCTCCCGGCGATTCAATCGCGAGCGATTAGTGCAATTCCACCTTCTTCGGCGCGCGAGGATTGAGTGACAGCACAATCTCCCGGATCTGTTTGGGAGTCACCTCGATTTGCTGGTCACTCGCCAGCATATCCGGC
>JBGQGW010000191.1:0-7695 GCA_041497605.1 Terriglobia bacterium
CAATGCGGGTGCGGGCGAGTTCGTTGCGAGCGCGGAGATAAGGACGCTTTTTCGAGCGCGGCAAATTCTCGAAGCGCGCCGAGAGCTTCATCGCGCTCAGATAAAGCTTGGCGATTTTCTCGATAATTTTTAAAGTTTGTTTGGTTTTATCTTCGATTTTTTCGTCGGTGAGTTCTTCGTCGTCGAACTGAACGATTTCCTTGATGGAGCGGGCACCGCGGCGCAGATCGTCGCCCACGGAAAGCAATTCCTTCAGCACTACCGGCGAGCGCGAAACGGTCTTCATCACCACCAATTGACCGCGCTCAATGCGCTTGGCAATCGCGACTTCACCTTCGCGCGTCAGCAGCGGAACCGTGCCCATCTCGCGCAGGTACATGCGCACCGGATCGTTGGTTTTTTCGAGCGTGCCCGGCGTCAGATCGAGTTCGCCTTCGTCCGCGTGGCCTTCTTCCTTCACCTCGACGGTGTCGGTGGATTCCGCGGCCGCCAGCGCCGCCTTGGCCGTCGAAAGGTCCTCATACACATCGATGCCGTAGCGCTCGAAGGTCGAGAGCAGGTCGTCAATTTCTTCGGAGGAGTGCACCTCGGCGGGCAAAATATCATTGACCTCATCGTAGAGCAGGTAGCCGCGCTCCTTGCCCATGTTGATGAGTTGCCTTACCTGGTCGTATCTTTCCTCGATTGCCACCGTCACGCTTCCTCCCCAAGACCCAAAACGAGAACAGGAACAAATACACGGAAGTGGCGGAGACTAGGCTACCGCGCGCGTTTGCCGAAGATTCGAAACTTCGGCACACATTAGGAACTTGAGTTGTCGATTAAAGCTGGTGGTGTCCCACCTTGAGGTAACTCGCTTCGACTCCGCGCCCGCGCTCGTCCAGTGCACCATGCCGTCCAAGGTGAGTTGGATGCACGGCGCTCTCCGCCCGTTTCCTCCAAACCCTACTAGCATATACAGTAGAGTGGAACTGAGTCAATCGTGATGTTTTAGATGCTCTGGGACCGTGATTGGATTCAGTGATTACCCTAAACTGGACAGCAACTTATGCAGCTCTTGCTTGCGAGTGAGGAGTTCTCGAAGTTCCACCGCCGCTGGTTGCTTTTCGATCTTCTGCTGAACCACCGACAATTCGAGCTCGACGCGGCGGCGCCGCAGCGCACCCAGGCAGCTTTCGGCCTCGTCCCAGCCAGGCGACGATGACGTCTCAAAAAGGATCTCGAAGAGGAGGCGGCGATCATTATCCGGCAGAGATTCGGCCAGCGATGCCGGATCAGGCCGGGTTCCCGACGAGGCCGCCTCGATGAGGGCGACGAAGATTTTTTCGGTTTCGAGACCTTGGTGCAGCCCGTCTTTGCTGATTTCCAGCGCCAGCCGCTCCCGGAATCCCTCGGCTTCCACCAGCATCTGCATCAGCCGCCGCTCGGCGGGCTTGATCACCTGGCCCATCAATTCCGGCTTCGGCTTCACTTCACTGCGGCGCTCGGCTGCCGCCTTGCGAAGGGATTCGCGCAGCACCGGCTCTTCAATGCGCAATTCGGAGGCGATGCGCGAGGCCCACTCGGAGCGAATCAGGCGGTTCGGGATGCGCTGCACGTAAGGCATCAGGAAATTGACGGCGGCAAGCTTGCCCTGCGCGGTGGTGCGATCCATCTTGCGAGCGCGGCTGATCAAATAATCGAGATACGGCGGCGCTTGCGTCAGCAGCTTCTGGTAGCTTTCCGCGCCCTGTTGCTGGATAAACTTGTCGGGATCGGCCCCGGCCGGCAGAGCGAGCACGCGCACGTCAAAATCTTTTTCCAGCAGAAGAACGAGCGAGCGCTCCGTGGCTGTCTGCCCAGCAGTGTCCGGGTCATAATTCACCACCACGCGATGAGTAAAGCGGGCGATCAACTTGATCTGCCCTTCCGCCAGGCTTGTTCCGCAGCTCGCCACCACGTTCGTCACGCCCGCGCGGGCCACGGCAATCGTATCCATGTAGCCTTCCACAAGAACGGCGAAATCGCGCTGGCGAATCGTTTCCTTGGCCTGGTGCAGGTAATACAGCACGTTGCCCTTGGAATAGATGGGCGTCTCGGGCGAATTCATGTATTTGGGCATGTCGTCGCCCAGCGCGCGGCCGCCGAAGGCGATCACTTTCCCGGTTTCGTTCGCAATCGGAAACATGATGCGCCGCCGGAAACGGTCATAGAGGCGCTCGCTTTGATCACGCGAGAAAAGGCCCGAGGATTCGAGCAGCTTGTCGGCATATTTTGTTTTCAGATGCCGATAGAGCGCATCGCCGGCCGACGGCGCGTAGCCCAGGCAGAATCGAGCGATCGCTTCCCCGTCCAGGCCGCGATCTTCCAAATACGCGTGCGCCACTTTGCCTTCGGGTGAATTCGTCAGCATTCGCGCAAAAAATTCCGCGGCCATGCGATGCATCTCTACCATTGCCGTGCGCTGTTGATTCGCCTGGCGCTCTTCGGGCGAGCGCTCGCGCGGCTGGGGAATCGCGATGCCGCATTTCTCAGCGACCGTGCGTATCGCTTCCGGGAACTGGCACTTCTCCATCTCCATCACGAATTTGAAAACGTCGCCGCCTACCCCGCACCCGAAGCAGTGATAAATCTGCTTCACCGGATGCACGGCGAACGATGGCGTCTTTTCCTGATGGAAAGGACACAGGCCGGTAAAATTCTGCCCGCTCTTTTTCAGGCGCACGTATTCGCCGACCACGCGAACAATGTCCGCCTGCTGCTTCACGCGATCCGCGAATGATCCTGCTTCCGCCATGTTAGCTTCGCAATTCTACTACCGTGACTGCTTCGCCGCCGTGGTCGGCTGTCTCAGCGTGAATATTCTCCACCAGTGGGTGGGCCTTTAAGAATGTCGCCAGACCACGGCGCAGGGCGCCGGTGCCGTATCCGTGGACGACGCGCAGGCGCGGGAGATTCGCAAGCGTGGCATCGTTCAGGAATTTCTCCAACCGGCGCGACGCTTCCTCCACCGTGCAACCGATCACATTGATTTCATCAATGGCGGATTCCTCGCTCGGCTGCGCGTGGACCGTCACGCGGCGCGCAGCGGGCGCCGGCCCCGATCCTGCCGGGCGCGCCGCGGTCTCGTCCTCGATTCCCAGAATATCGGCCAACGGAACCTTCATTCTCAGCGGCCCAGCCAGCACTTCCGCATCGCGGCCGTCGATGCGGCGGAAAATCACCGGCTGCTTCATTCCTCGAATGCGAACGCGCGCCCCGGCAACGAGCACTTCGGGTTCTACCGGCAGCACCGGCAATGGCACGATGACGCCGAGATCGGCCTGCGATTCGGCCAGATGCTCGAGCATTGCGGCATTCACATCTTCATGCGCCTCGGCGCCGATTTTCGTGAGCCGCCGCCCGGCTGACTTTTCGAGTTTTTCGCGTTCCCGCTTGTCGGAGATTTCAGCCGTGAATCGCGCCACGTCCGCTTGCAACTGCTTGATGGTTTCGTTGAATTTCTTTTCGAGTTCAGCGAGCCGTTTTCGCTGGCGATCCACCCATTCGGTTTGCAAGCTGCGTCTTTCTGCTTCGAGGCGCTCCAGTTCCTCACGAGCCTGCCGCTTGATGTCCTCCACTTCGTCGCGGCTACGATGCAGATAGGCAATCAGCGCCTGCGCCTCGCGCGTTTCGGGCGAAAGGCTCGCGCGCGCCCGCTCGATCACGCCGGCGGGCAAGCCGAGGCGTTGCGCGATATCGATTCCGCTGGAAACGCCGGGGACACCGACGAGCAGGCGATACGTGGGCCGCAGGTTTACCGTGTCAAATTCCACCGCGGCATTGACGATGCCCGGAGTGGTGGAAGCGTAGGATTTCAAACGATCGTGGTGCGTCGTGGCGATCGTCAGCGCCCGCCGCGTGCGAAATTCTTCGAGCAGCGCCACGGCCAGCGCCGCACCTTCTTCCGGCGCCGTGCCGGTGCCCATTTCATCCACCAGCACCAGCGAGTGCTCCGTGGCCGTTTCCAGCATCCCGCGCAGATTCAGCATGTGCGCGGAAAACGTGGAAAGATCGGCGGTGATGGATTGTTCGTCGCCGATATCGGCGAGCACGCGATCGAAAATCGGCAATTCGGCTCTGGCCGCGGCCACGGGAATCCCCGACTGCGCGGCCAGCGCGGCCAGGCCAACTGTCTTGATTGAAACTGTCTTGCCGCCGGTATTCGGCCCGCTGATCACCATCACCGTTTCGCGTCCGCCAAGTTCCAGCGATATGGATACGATTGTCCGTCCCTGCTTGCGCAGATTTTCTTCCAGAACAGGATGGCGGGCCGCATCGAGCCGCAAGGAATTTCCGGCCGAAAATTCCGGGATGACGCAATTGAAATCGCGGGCAAAGCGGGCGCGCGCGAAAACGGAATCGATCTCCGCAATCGCTGCCGCAGCGGCCTCCAACGGCCCGCGATCGATCCGCAACCGGCCGGTTAATTCGGCAAGAATGCGCGCGATTTCGGCGGCTTCATCTTCGGCAAGCTGGACCAGGCGGTTGTTCCACTCCAGCGCTTCGAGCGGCTCGACGAACACGGTTTGTCCCGTGGCGCTGGCTCCGTGGACCACACCTGGGACGGCGCGGCGATCCGCGGCGCGAACCGGAATCACAAAGCGATCATTGCGCAGGGTAACGTAGTCTTGGCCTGCTTCCTCGCCGCGCGCGCGCAGGATTTTTTCTAAAGTGTGCCGCACCGTCTCGCGCGCCTGCACTTGCGCGCCGCGGATGCGGGCCAATTCGTGCGTGGCGTTGTCGTTGATCTCGCCGTTGGGCAGAATCGCGTGGCGGATGGCGGCGGATTGCGAACGGAAATCGCCCAACCCGGCGGCGAGGGCTGCCAGGCGCGGATACTTCGCGGCTTCACCCCGCAAAGTCTGCTTCAGGTTTGTGACTGTATCGAGCAGCGAAGCGGCGTCCAGAAGTTCCGCGCTCGAAAGCCATGATCCAGGTACCGGCAGACGCCCCAGCCACACTTCCGGATCGGCAAGCGCGCCAAAGCCGAGTTCAGCGCCCGCGCGCAGATAATTCATGGCCTCGCGCACCAATTCAAATTCACGTTCCAGCGCCATGCGATCCTGGCGAGGCTCAAGCTGATCAACTGCACGGCGGCCGGGTGCACAAGTAGTGGCGCCGCGCAGGATCGCGCGCAACTTGCCGAATTCGAGTAGTTCCTGGGCGCTGCGGCTCATGTACCAAACATAAGGGAAGACGCTGGCGGTGTCAAGTCACGCGGCAATTAAATGAGCCATGAACCGGCTTCTTTCTTCAGCATAGGCGCCATTGCGATACAGAGGCAGATGAAGCGGACACTTTACGAATCGTTCGAGCACGACGGATTTCTTTTTCACGGAGAAATCCACTGAGTATGAATGCCTTTCCCGCAGGGCGCGCTCTACACCTACTTGTCTTTCCGGATTGCGCGGGGTAATGTCACGACGTTATGACTTCCCACAAGGCGATCGGCAGGAATGACCCATGCTCCTGCGGCAGCGGCAAGAAGTACAAGCGTTGCTGTTTGCAACAAAAGGATGCTTCCTACAACCTTTGGGCCCAGCAGCGTGATGCGTCCGACCGGCTCACCCGGGACATGATGCGATTTGCTGCGCGCAAGTTCGGCGATCAGATTGACGATGCATGGCAGGACTTCAATATGACTGACCTTCCCTTGCCGCTGGAAGAATTCTCCCCTGAAAAGCAGATTTTCATGCCGTACTTTCTATTCCATTGGGACCCACAGAGACCCCGCAGCGGAAAGGGAGCGGGCAGGCGGGGTGGCGTGGTCAGTCGATGGTACACACTTGAAAAAGCGGGCCAGTTGTCCGAAATGGACCGCTGGTTTCTCGAACAAGCCACGACACAGCCGGTCAGCTTCTATGAGGTGCTCTCGAGTGAACCTGGCGAGCGAATTGGTATTCGAGATGCCCTGATCGGCACAGAAACCGAGGTTGTCGAACGATCGGCATCCCGGTCGGTGCAGCGGGGGGACATCGTTTACGCGCAAGTGTGGAAATTACAGGAGATTTCCATCCTCGGCTGTATTGCCCCGATCTGCATCCCGCCTAGTTGGAAGGCGGAGGTCATCGGGCTTCGTAAGAAGCTGCGAAAAAAGATAGCGAAGCAGAATCGGGATTTGGCCGCTGAGGACCTTGTCCGGTATGCGGACGAGATTCGGCTAACCTACCTGACGATGCGGGATGCGCTGAATCGACGGCCGCAGCTCTCGAACACGGACGGTGACCCACTCGTGTTTCACACGCTGACCTTCCGCATTGAGTCAGCGGAAGTGGCTTTCGAGGCTCTGGCGCCGCTCGCTGTAGGGCGATCGAAGGAAGAGCTTTTGGACGACGCCGAATTCGATAAGCTGGAGAGGCTCCGTGCCGTAGCATTCGACTGGCTCAAGAAGGGCAACTCGAAAATCTCAAGCTGGGATAACACGATCCTCGGCAGTATCAAGATTTCGGAGCATTCCCTCGTTGCTGAGCTGAACTCTGAGAAGCGCGCCAAGCGTCTTCGTGCCGAAATTGAAAAGCGGCTCGGTGCCTCAGCGACTCACCAGAGCACTGTCGCACAGAGGGTCGACGAGATGCTCGCTAAGTCTCCCAAACGGCAGAAAGGTCGGCCGAAGATTGATGAGGAACCCGCCGATAAAATCCTCAGAGATCCAGACGTGCGAAAACGATTAGAAGAAGAAATACAAAAGCAAGCCGAGGCCTGGGCTCACGAAAAAATTCCCATACTTGGCGGCCGCACACCGATGCAAGCGGTGGGTGATTCAGAGGGCCGGGAAATAGTGGAATCATTGCTGGTGCAGTGGGAACGTCGGGCGAGCGAAAGCGCTGATTTTCACGATATCCATCCCGATTTCGGCGCGCTCCGCCGAATTCTGAATCTGCCAGTTTCTGCCACTTGAATTTTTGTCAGTCTACCCACGTTAAGAATGCGCTCTCCCTGAAATTATTTATTGCGAACGGGCGAGGCCGGTAAATTTTCAGAGAGATATTCGGCGGCAGCGGCTGGCGACGAGGCAATTTCGATCAGGCGCCGACCACATTCTCCCCAGGGCGAGCCATCGGCACATTCCACTTCGCGAACGCGCTCGATGATCGGCCGCCAGTATTCGCCGAGAGCGACGAGCGGCTTTCCGTTTATCACGCTTTTGTTCAGCATCTCCCACACAACGGCCAATTCAACCAGCGTCCCGGTGCCGCCGGTGCAGGCTACGTATGCGTCACCCAGCGAGATCAATTCAAACAGGCGATCCTGCCAGGTCTTCCTGCGGATTTCCTTGTCTACCCAATCATTGGGGCCGCTGCGGAAAACTTTTGCCGTGACTCCGATCGTGTGGCCGCCGGATTCCTTGGCGCCTCGGGAGACGGCTTCCATTACGCCACCATAGCCGCCCGTGCAGACGACGAACCCCTTCGCGGCGAGCGCGGAACCCAGAGCGCGAGCTTCGTCGTAGCCGGGGTGTCCATCCCGGGGACGGGAACTGCCGAACACTGTGACCACTACTGGTTTTTGGGCCATGGATGAAATCGAGCTCAAGACCAACTGCCGGCCTAAAGTGTACGGTGCCATGACATTCTTTACAGTCGTTGCCAGGACATCCTTTACAGTTCGGTTAGAGTTTCCGGCCTGGGAGGCCGGAGACGATGCCTTGGAAAAGGATGGACGTGGACGAGCAGC
>JBGQGW010000192.1:0-7640 GCA_041497605.1 Terriglobia bacterium
CTTTGGGGAGGCGCCGGGCGACGATGGATTCTTTTCCGTCACAGCAGTCTGCATCCTAGGCCCTGCCTTCTTCTGAGTTATGCCGAACCCTGCCCGCCGCGGAAACTTTCGCACACTCTTCCGGCGTTTCCGATGAATCCGGATCCTCCGCCTCCAGCAAATCGCGGAACGATTGAAACGAGTGATTCTTCAACAGCGAACTCACACGGCCCTGCATCTGCGAAAGGTTCGTGTAGTGACGAAAGCGCGACTTCAATTTATCCTTGATCCGCGGCTGTTCCGGATCCACTTCCCAGGGGTGAAAATACACCACCACCCGCTGGTGATCCTTCTCTTCAAAATGCCGGAACACCCATTCCGTATAGGCATAGGGAAAAATCCGGAGGTAGCCTCCACCGGCAGCAGGAAAATTCATGCCCGCGAATCGGACGGTTGCCGGCGGGAATTCGCGAAGCGTCATTCCGTTCCCGCATGTAAACGTATACGGAAACCTCTTTGCCCCCGGGACGCCATAGAGGTCATGCTGGATGGGATAGATGCTCGAATCGTACCGGAAGCCTTCCTCCGCAAGGATATCCAGTGCCCACAGGCAGTCCTTGGTGATCGACCAGGTGGGAGCGCGATATCCCAGCACACGCGCCCCGGAAACTTGCTCGATCACATCGCGGGCCCGGCGCGTGTCCTCGCGGAACACCTGTGGCGTCAGGCTGTAAACCGTCCGGTGCCAGTAACTGTGGCAGGCCAGTTCATGCCCTCGGGAATGAGCGTCCCGCACCAGATCCGGGAATCGCTCCGCCACCCAACCCATGAAGAAGAATGTGGCCTTGGCATTGTGCTGGTCGAATAGATCCAGGACGCGGCGAGTGTTATCAACCACCCGGGAAGGCCAGTTGGGCCAGGATTCGCGGGTCACCGAGCCGGCGAAGGCCTCAACCTGGAAGTAGTCCTCAACGTCGACGCTTAGAATATGCCGCAAATGACAGGGATCCATCTGGAAAGGTTCCTTCCCGGTCTCAAGTACGAGCAAATCGCCTGGTGGCCCGGCTCGACAATTCGAAAGCTGCTTTACCTAAGATAGAATATACAAATCCCCTGCGCCACTGCGGAAAAAAGACCAACGAATTGCCTACTCGTAACATCTCCCGGCTCCATTCTGACCTGAGTCCAACAGGTCAAAGGTAGAGTGTCGCAGCGCTGTCCGCCACCGGCCCCCGCTCTGGCATCGAACCCGTTCTCGCAAAGTTGATCTGGTTTGGCTGGAACAGATGCGAGGTAGATAGCTGAGGTAAAATCCTTCACCCAAGAAGAAGAGAAAATTGGCCCAATATCCTACTTTTCGTGATGGATCAGCTTCTTTCGCAAATAGATTGCGCTGACTAGGAGCCCAAACCCCATCAGGAACAGTCCTCCCGCCTCCGGAACGCTGATTGCGCCTGCTACTGGAATCTGAGTTGAGCTTGTCTGCGCGGAGACGGGCTGGACCTGGGCGGCGGCCGTCGCAGCGGAAGCCGCGGATGTTATAGAAGATTGGGGACTTGCTTGCCGGCGGTCAGCGGACACATGGTTCGGGCTGACAGCAATAATACCCGCGATCGTGGTCAGCAGAACGAAGGGTAGTAGGGCCTTTCTCATCCAGAGCTCCCGTTGGTTTGTCTTGAGAAACTTCCTTTTCACTTACGCCTTGGATAGGGCAATTGGTCTGCCAAATAGGGGAACGGCCAACCATAAGAAATCAGAGCACTTGCCAAAAGATGTCTACTCCATCCCCTTCGCTCAGGGGAAAAAGCTCGGATAATTGTGGAACATACCTGCCCCTGGGATACAGGGATTAGCATATTTAAATCAACCAGCTTCCTCGGATGATTGTCCAAAAGGTCTGTGTTCTCAATTGAAACATGTGATGAGCAGCGGGATTGAACTGGAGAAAAATTTGCGGGCAATAGCGACGGACGAAATGAAATGAATCTGGTCCGTATGTTCGCACGGCAGTGGCGGTGATAATGGCACGGGACTAGGAATCAGGCAGTCGCTGCTGGTATTCCCCGGCATCCCTTGGTTGCGGAGTTGTGCACAGCGTTTCGCTTCTATCCTTGCGCATTCGTGCATGCCAAGCTAATTCTTAATGGGAGGCAGAGCGCGAGAAAACGGTGTCTCCCGGCCTGAATCGTCCACGCAAGTCATTCAAGTGTGTGCATCGGTTTCGATGGTCGGGGCTTTTGGCAGAGCCGTGTCTCTCTCGATTCCTTCGGCGGGCAATCACACCGGAGGAGCTTCCTCAACATTCACAATGCTTGCAAAGAATCGATCGAACGATGAAGTCTCCGAAGGATCTGCCGTGACCGTGGCAGAGAAGGACCCTATTAACTTAGATCAAAGAAGTAAACTCCGATTCCAGGAATACAGATCTTGGGATGAGTTGGCGCTCATTCGAACAGCGTGGGGAGAATTGTTGGCGGAAAGCTCTTCACGAACCATTTTTCTGACCTGGGAATGGCTGAAGCCCTGGTGGGACGCTTTCGGCGAAGGCCGGCAAATCATAGCACTGGCCGCGTCGGACGACGAAGGAGGCCTCGCGGGGCTGGCTCTCCTCTCTTCCGAACGGCGCCGTATTGTGACGGGAATCACGTTGAAAACTCTCCGGCTTTTAGGGGACGGCAGCACGGATTCCGACACTTTGGATTTCATCGTCCGGGAAGGCTACGAAGGACCGTTCGTAAAAAGCGTGCTCGATTGGTGCGCACAGCATGAATCCGAGTGGGACATCCTGGAGCTGAACACCGTGCCCCAGCCGTCCGCCGTCGCACGGGAGCTTCAAAACGAGTTCGCCGCTCGGGGCTGGGTGTGCTGGCAAAGGGAAAATGTTCATCAGATTGTCGCTCTCCCCGGCAAGTGGGAAGAATATCTGAGCTCGCTTTCCAAGAACATGCGCGCTTCGGTGAATTCCAAGATGCGCAAGCTGGAGAAGCGCTATCAAGTCCAACGGCGCAAGTGCGAATCGCCGGAGGAGTTGTCCGAATTCCTCGACCAGCTTTACCGGATGCACACCATGCGTTGGAGTTTGCTCGAGCAATCGGGAAGCTTTTTCCTGCCCGCCCGGCGCCAGTTCTACACCGAGATGGCGCGCGCATTTCTCCAACGGGGCTGGCTTGATTTCTGGTTGCTTGAACTCAACGGGAAGCCGGCGGCCGCCGAATTCGGTTTTCACTACGGAAAGACCTATTATTTCCTCCAGACCGGCTTCGATCCCGCTTACTTTGCCGATAGCGTTGGATTTGTCCTGAAGGCGCAGATCTTCCGCGAGTTGATCAAACAAGGCATGGAAGCTTATGACTTTCTCGGCGACGATGATCCCTATAAGCAGCGATGGGCGCCGCAAACTCACACAACTCTCTTCCGGACTTGCGCAAGACCAGGCACCCGCGGATCTCTGTTCATCGGACTCACTCGCTCCGCCAACCGCAGCAAGGCCTGGCTGCGCGCTCGCTTCCCCAAGCAGGCCTGGGAGACGCTGAGGGGTAACTATCGCCGCCTTCTCGCCAAGCGCCAGGCCGCGCCTAAAAACGGTCCTGCTCCTGAGCAGAGCGGCGAAGAATAGGCTCAAACGTGACCACTGAACTGACGGAGAGGATCGCGACCACGCCCGTTGCCAAAGTTCAACGCGGCGGCGCCGAGATCATCGATAGCCTGGCCGTGGAATGGCGCGAGCTTTGCCGCGAATTGCCGGACGACCAGCCTTTCTACCATCCCGAATGGGCCTCCGCCTATGTGCGGCATCAACTTCGGAAGAAAAAAATCACCCTGATCACTGTTCGTTGCGGCGGCCGCCTGAGGGCGGTGCTGCCGCTGGTGGAAGAATGGCGCATTTTTCTTAAAGCTCTGCCGGTCCGGGTTCTTCGTGGCGCCACTGAAATGCACACCTGGCGTTGGGATCTGGTGCGGACTCCGGGCCCCGAACAAAAAGCGGTCGTGGAAGCAGTCTGGAAAAGTCTCCGGAGTATTTTCCATTGGGATCTCATTAAACTCCCCGATATTCCGGAGGGCGGCGCTGCCGAGGAATTACTTGATCTGGCGCGTCGTGACGGTTTCATTGCCGAAAGCAGAGACCATATGCAAACACCGATTTATCGGATTGCTTCGCCGGGCGCTCCTTCCAGTTCTGACTTCATGCCCAGAAGCAGGAATCTGCAGCACAGCCTGCACCGAATTCTCCGCAAAGTAGCCGCTTCGCGGAATATGACCCTCGAACGTTATGAGAAGGTCGACGACCGCTTACTTACACGCTTCTATGATCTCGAGCGCGCGGGATGGAAGGGCGAGGAAGGCACCGCGATCGCGAGCCATGCTTCAACACGTGTTCTTTTTGACGACCTCGCTCGCGCCGCCGCGGACAACGGCTATCTCTCGATGTATTTCCTCAAGCTAGATGGCCGGGACGCTGCCGCCCATTTCGGCCTGTCGTTCGGCGGCACCTATTTTATGGTGAAATGCGCCTACGACGAGACGTTTCGCTCTTTTTCACCAGGCCATCTAATGGTCCACGAAGTCCTGCGCGATTGTGCTGAGCGCGGATTGTCCACATTTGACTTTATGGCTCATGGAGAAGAATGGAAGCGCAAATGGAGCCTGCAATTCCGGCCTCATGCGCACCTTTATGTCTTCGGCCGTGGGATGTACGGCCGATTTCTGAGCCTGGCTAAGGTCAAAATAGCTCCGGCCATCAAGCGAAGATTGCGTTCATCTCCCAATGGGGCAGCACGTTTCGCTGGAATCCAGGGAACGCAGCCGAATGCAACAGTCGTAGAAGTCGCTTGAGCGCGAGGAGTCGCTCGAATGGATGCTGCTGAAGTTATGGGAGTACTGGAACATTTTTTTAACGCCGAGATGAGCCGGATTCGTCCGTTGAAACAGTCCCGGCGGAATTTGCGGCCTTTTATGGAACGCTTTTTCCAGAATTAGAGAAAAGCACTTCTCTCGGAAGATGCTTTTCTTCGTAAATTTTCCCAGGGAGTGGTGGGAAGTTGTTTATGTTGCTTCAACGAATGCTTCGAGGAAGGGTTTGGCGAATTTCTTGCATACAGTGGGTCTACTGACCTGTTGCGCCGGTCAATCCGGGCGCACTTCGTCTGAAGTGTTCGCGGAAGTGCAACTCCACAACGGGAGAAGATCGTGAATTCCTCCATCAATGTGCTTCAATCGGACTATGAGCCTCTCAAGCAGGTGCTGCTGGAAGAGGAAGCCGCTTTTTACAATGACTATTGCCCGTGGGCGTTCAATGCCTTCCCAACGGTGCGCAACTCTCTGAATCGGCTGCGCCAGGAACTGGCCAAGCTCGATCATGCCGGCATCGCCTGGCAGCGAGAGGAAGCTCTGCGCAACATCTTCTTGCTCTCTTGTTCGGTCTCCGATGTGGTGGATGATTTTCTGATCGGCAGCGTCCATGACTTCTCCAAGGTCAGCAATGTTTTTCCAGTCTTCAATCTCCCGATCGGGGTTCTCCACAAATCCCTCGCGTTCCGCCGGAAATTGCGGAATTGGAACCTCACCCACATTCATCAGTGGAGAAGCGGCTGGCGGAGCGTGGTCATCGATTTCCTCCGGGAATTCGTGGCCGAAAATCGCAATCCCAACCCAGCGCTGCCGGAGTTGCGGGAACGCTTTATCCGGTTGATTTCAGCGAAACTTCCCAATGAATTCTTGGAATCCTGGACCCGGAATCCGGCCGCGTTCCGCACGCAGGATCTAAGCGCCGCCGATACTCTCAGGCTCGGCGATAAGTTCGTTGCCATGTTCCCGGATCGCGAACGCCCCATCCTGGTTGTGGGTTCGCGAACGGCGGGATCCTATTTCGCGCCCCTGCTGCATGCCTATCTCGCCAATCTCGGTTATCGCGACGTGGCCTCGATGACGCTGCGCCCCAAGAAAGATGCCAGTCCATCCGAACAGGGCGAAATCCGTACGGCGGCGATGAAGAATGCCCTGGCCCTCGTCATTGACGAAGCTCCCAAATCCGGCAGCGCGCTGCTGAAGTGCGTGAATATCCTGGAGAAATATGGAACGAAGAGAAAGAGTGTGGTGTCCCTCTTCCCCGTTCATCGCAGCAACCGGCAATGGCGCGACAACGAACTTTTCATGGCCATGGGAGAAATCCCCATGCTCGCCCTCGAACCCGAGGAATATGAAAAGTATCGTTTGATGGATTCTTGCATTGTCGAAGCTCGACTTCGGGAATATTTTCAAAGCCGCGGCTGGCAGGACGTCAAAATCGTCCCCAGCATCGCTGCGGAAGAGTTCTCCGCTCAGGTTGAAAGCACTTCGGAGAAGAAATTCCACGCGCGCATGAAGCGCTGCTATGAAATTCATCTGCGAGATTCCGCCGGAAACACGGAGCAGCGCTACGTCCTCGCCAAGAGCGTGGGCTGGGGATGGCTCAGTTACCATGCTTTCTTGTCGGGCGAGCGCCTGGAGGGATCGGTCCCCTCCATCATCGGATTGCGCGACGGCATCCTGTACTCGGAATTCATTCCGGGCGGTAACCGGAACGCTTATCTTGCCGACCGGTCTCAACTGACCCGCTTGATTGCTTCTTATGTCGCGAAGCGCGTCGAAACTTTGCGCATGCCGGATGATTCCACCCGGAAAATGTGCGCGGGAACAGGCCACAACGGCTTTGAACACCTGGCCGATGTGTTGAGCCGCGCGTACGGGTACAAGGCGACTGCGGGCCTCAAGCGCAATCGTATTCTCACTGATCTTGGCAAGCTGAGCAATCCGCACCCCACTCTGATTGATTCCAGGATGCGGTTGCTGGAATGGGTCGATAACGGCAGCTCGTTGATCAAAACGGATTACGAACAGCACGGACAAGGCAAAATCTGCTTGAACATAACGGACCCCGCCTACGATTTGGCCGACGCCACTCTCCACTTCCAGCTCTCGGAAGCGGAAGAAATCGAAATGCTCGAAATTTACGCCAGCCAATCCGGCGATTCTCAAATCAAGCAGCGCATTTTTCTCTACAAGCTGCTCGCCGGAACCTTCAACATGGCCAACGCCGTTTTGAATCTGGAAGATCCCATTCTCGCTTCCCGGCATCAGGAGTTCAATCAGGATTACCTGAATGCCTGGAACTTCTCCATGATTCAAACGGCGCGATTCAGCGCAGCGCTCAGCAAGCGGCCCACCGAACGCAGTTGGCGGTCTCCGTTGATTTTCCTGGACGTGGACGGCGTTCTGGACAAGCAGATTTTCGGCTTTCCTTCGAACACCTCGGCGGGCATTCGCGCCATCGGGCTTCTCAATGCTCACAATTTCCCTGTCGCGCTGAACACGGCTCGATCGCCCATGGAAGTTCAGGAATACTGCCGCGCGTATGGTTTCCTCGGCGGCATTGGCGAATATGGCGCCTACGCTTGGGATGGGATCACTGGACGCGAGCGAGTCCTCATTAGTGAAGAGTGCCGCGATGAAATCGAGCGGCTGCGCGAAGCCCTCTCGAACATTCCCGGCGTGTTTCTCAACGATTGCTACAAATATTCCATCAAGGCGTTTACCTATTCCGGCGGGAGAACCATCCCGCTCCCCAAATTGATGGTTTCGGAATTGATGGACCGGCTCGGTGTGAAACGCCTCTCCGTGCGCCC
>JBGQGW010000193.1:0-7607 GCA_041497605.1 Terriglobia bacterium
GATTGATGAACGCCTTCCGAACGGTAAAAGGGAGCAAGTATCCCATGGCAACCCAGGCCGCTTTACCACAGGTTTCCGAAATCAAGCTGGCTCATTCCCCTGATTGTGATGACGCCTTTATGTTCTATGCCCTGGCGACCGGGAAAATCCGCACGCCGGGTCTGAAGTTCACTCACGTGCTGTCCGACATTGAAACACTTAACCAGTCCGCCCAACGCGAGGTGTATGACGTAACGGCGGTGAGCTTCTACGCCTATGCCTTCCTGGCGGACAAGTACATTCTGCTCGATTGCGGCGCGAGCTTCGGCGAGGGCTACGGGCCCATCGTCGTCTCGACGCATCCTCTGAAGAAAACCGAACTGGCCGGACGCACGATTGCAATCCCGGGCACGCTCACCACGTCATATCTTGCCTTGAAATTGTTTGAGCCCGGCGTGGAAACGGTGACGATGCCGTTCGATAAAATTCTCGACGCCGTGCAAGCGGGAGAAGTCGAGGCCGGGCTGCTCATCCACGAAGGGCAACTGATGTATTCGCAAATCGGCCTGCACCGCGTGGTCGACCTCGGGCAATGGTGGCAGAAGGAAACGAATCTGCCCTTGCCGCTGGGCGCGAACGCCATCCGGCGCGCGCTGGGTGCGGAAACAGGCCGCCAAGTGGCCCGAGCGATCCGCGAAAGCGTGGCTTACGGCCTCGATCACCGCGACGCGGCTCTGGCTTACGCGCTGCAATTTGCCCGCGACATGGATCCCGATCTGGCCGACAAATTTGTGGGCATGTACGTAAACAATTGGACCTTGAATTACGGTGAAGAGGGCCGCCAGGCGGTGCGGGAATTGTATGCTCGCGGGGCCGCGGCAGGCCTCATGCCAGCCAACGTAGAAGTCGACTTTCTGGATGAGGTAACTGTTTGAGTTCGAAGGGTACGAACTCCTCGGGACTGATCCTCGCGCATACCGGAAGTTACCCGCGCATCGGGGATGCCGCGGACTTGCAAGTTCTCCGTCGCACCATTGCGGCCGCAGATCGCGGCGAGCGAACCTCCGCCGACCTGGTGGATGCGGAAAGCGAGATGACTCGCCGCGCCATCGACGACCAGGTCCGCGCGGGCGTGGATCTGCTCACCGACGGCATGATCCGCTGGTATGACCCCATCTCTTACCTCGCAGGCAAACTCGAAAACATTCAAATCAAGGGCCTGCTGCGATTCTTCGATACCAACACTTATTTTCGCCAGCCCGTGTTGCAAGGCGCTCCCAAGCGCAAGGGCCCAATGGTTGTTGAAGAATTTGCATTCGCGCGGAACGCCCTGGGCCACTTGCCCACGCCCCCGCAAAAGGGCGGCAAGCTCGCGATCAAGCCCGTTCTGACGGGACCCTACACCCTGGCAAAATATTCGCTCTCGGAAAATGGGGCCTCCGGCTCGCTCGAATCTCGCGCCCTGGCCTACGCGGATGTGCTGGCTGCCGAAATCATCGCATTGATCGAAGCCGGCGCAAGCTTCATCCAGGTGGACGAGCCCGCCATCGTCAAGTATCCCGATGATTGGGCGGTTTTCGAAGGCGCGCTTGCTCCCCTCGTGAAGGCCAAGGAGAAAGCGGCAGTGGACGGCAGGAAAGCGGACCTGGCCCTTTATACTTATTTTCACGATTGCTCGCCGATCTACGAAAAGCTCGTTGCCCTTCCCGTTGACGTGCTGGGAATCGACTTCACGTACAATCCGAAATTAATCGACAAGGTAGCCGCGGCCGGTTCGCCGAAGCCGCTGGGACTGGGCTTGATTGATGGGCGGAATACGAAGCTCGAAGATCCGTCCGTGGTCGCCCGCCAGGTCGAGCGCCTGACGGGAAAAATTCAAGGAGGGCGCGCTTACCTGGGCCCTTCCTCCGGGCTCGAATATTTACCGCGCGATCGAGCTTACGCCAAGCTCGAATTGCTGGGCAAAGTTCGCGCCGCGTTGAATGGATGATGGGAAAGGCCTGATGAGCCGCGCTAAACTCGAAAAACTGGGATTGAACCTGCCGCTCTTTCCGACGACTTCCGTCGGGAGTTTCCCCAAGCCGGATTACTTGATGAAAGCTCGCGCCGACTTCACTAAAGGCAAGCTCTCGCGCGAGGAGCTCACCGAGCTGGAACGCAAGGCCACCGCCTTCTGGATCGAGAAGCAGGAGGAGCTTGGAATTGACGTGCTGGTGGACGGCGAAATGTATCGCGGCGACATGGTGGCCTATTTCGCCGAGCATTTTCCCGGATTCAGTGAAGGCGGCCTGGTCCGCAGTTATGGCAACCGCTACTACCACAAGCCGATCATCACCGGCGAAGTGAAATGGCCCGGCCCCGTCACGGTGGACTGGTGGAAATACGCGCAGAGCCTGACGAAAAAGCCCCTGAAAGGGATGCTCACCGGCGCCTACACCATCATGGACTGGAGCTTCAACGAGCACTATCCCGACCGCAAAGCCACCGCGCTGGCGATTGCCGGCGTGATCCGCAAAGAAGTGGAAGCGCTGATCGCCGCCGGCTGCAAGATCATTCAAGTTGACGAGCCCGCGCTCTCCGTGCGCCCGGAAGAATTGCCCATCGCCATTGAAGCGATGAAGCACGCCACCGATGGACTGAACGCCTACTTCGTCACGCACGCCTGCTACGGCGCGTTTGAATACATTTATCCGGGGATGCTCGAGCTTGCTGTGGACAATTTCGATCTCGAGCTAGCGAATAACGAGCTCAGTTTGCTCGAGATTTTTCGCCGCTCGCCCTTCACCAAGGACATCAGCTTCGGCGTCGTCGATGTTCACTCGCACAAGATCGAAGACATTCCCTCGGTGCGCCGCCGCATGGAACAGGCGCTTACGATTCTGCCCAGGGAAAACATCTGGGTTGATCCGGACTGCGGCCTGAAAACGCGCACTGTGGACGAAGCGATCGATAAATTGCGGGTGTGCGTGGCCGCGGCAAAAGCATTTCGGAATTGATCGCCGGCGCTGCCGGAATCCTGCACCAGCAATCCAGATGTCCAGAGGATACTATCGCCGAGGTTTCCAATCCGCGACGCTGCCATTGGCCAAAAATCGATCTGGCCATTCGCTACCATGATGAAGAATGGGGCGTGCCGGTCCACGACGACCGCAAACTGTTCGAATTCCTGGTCCTCGATGCGTTCCAGGCCGGGCTGAGCTGGGATACGATTCTCCGCAAGCGGGAAAACTTCCGCACCGCGTTCGATAATTTCGACGCCGAAATCGTGTCGCGCTACAACAAGCAAAAAGTGAAATCATTGCTGAAAGACGCCGGAATCATCCGCAACCGGCTGAAAATCCATGCCACCATCGAAAATGCCAAGAATTTCCTGGAAGTGCAGAGAGAGTTCGGCAGCTTTGACCGCTACATCTGGCAATTCGTCGGCGGCAAGACGCGCATCAACCGCCGCCGCTCGCCGCGGGAGGTGCCCGCAAAAACGCGGGAATCGGACGCCATGAGTGAGGCCTTAAAAGATCGTGGATTCAAATTCGTGGGCTCGACGATCTGCTACGCCTTCATGCAAGCCGCCGGCATGGTCAACGATCACGCTGTGCATTGCTTTCGCCACTCTCAACTTCTCTAGCCGGGCTGCCGAGCTCGCATACCGCGCTTCCGGGAGATGCGGCGTGGTTACCTTGACGCGCTACTGAAGATTCAAATACATTCGGAAGGTGTATGACTTACCGGCGGCTTAACTCGATCTCTGCTATTTTTCTGTTACTACTTCTCGCTGCCCTGCTTGGCGTGCGCGCCCAGGCACCCGCACAGAAGCAACAGCCTCTCGAATATCAACAGTCCGCCGCCGGAACGCCGCCCGCATGGCCGAAAGAGCCGGTGCGCGCCCTGAAGGGAATGGTGGTAAGCGACGAGCAACTGGCCTCGGAAGCTGGCGCCGATATTTTGAAAGAAGGTGGCAATGCTGTGGATGCGGCCGTGGCTGTCGGGTTCGCGCTGGCGGTGGTGGAGCCGGAAGCGGGGAATATCGGCGGCGGCGGATTCATGCTGGTTCGCCTGCGCGACGGCCGCACGAACTTCGTCGATTACCGCGAGCAAGCTCCGCAAAACGCCGTACGCGATATGTATCGCGGCGCGGATGGCAAAATCGATTCCAAGGCCTCCGTCGTGGGTTACCGCGCGATCGGCGTACCCGGCACCGTGGCTGGTTTGAGCCTTGCCCTGAAAAATTACGGCACCATGAAGCTGCCCGAAGTGATGGCGCCTGCCATTCACCTGGCTACCGAAGGCTTCCCCGTCAGTGAACGTCTCGCTGGCTTGTTGCGCAAGGCACAGCCCCTGCTCGAGCCATTTCCGGTGAGCAAACGGATCTATCTGAAAGGCGGCGCATTCTATCAGGCCGGCGACATCCTTCGTCAGCCGGAGCTGGCCGCAACTTTGCGGCGAATTGCACAACTTGGCCCGGCGGAATTTTATCGCGGCCGGACCGCGAAAAACCTGGCGGACGAGATGTCCAAGCAAGGCGGGCTGATCACGCTCGCTGATTTGAATCTCTACCAGGCCAGGATTCGCGTGCCGCTCCGCGCGAACTACGAAGCGAACGGCAGCAAATGGGAAGTGATCACCAGCCCGCCGCCCAGCTCGGGCGGGATCGCCATGATCGAAGCGCTGAATATTCTCGCCCCGCTGGAGCTAAAAGGTTGGGACGATCCGCAATCCGTGCATTGGGTGATTGAAGCCCTGCGGCGGGTATTTGCCGATCGCGCTGCCTATCTGGGAGATTCCGATTTCGTCCATGTGCCGGTGAAGGGGCTCACCGATCCGCGCTATGCCGCCGAATTGCGCGCCACCATCGATCCGCTGCGTGCTTCTTCGAGCAAGCAGGTGGGCGCCGGAAATCCCGCGCCTTTCGATTCCGCGCCGGGAACTCCAACCGGGACCGGCGCGCTGCTTTTGCGCGATCGAACAGACTGGCAGGAGCAGGAGCTTCTTCGCGGCGGGCAAACCGCGCACTTTTCCGTCGTGGATGCCGCCGACAACGCCGTATCGAATACGTATACGCTCAATGCCTATTTCGGTTCGGGCGTCACTTCGTCCGGCGGCTTTTTGCTCAACGACGAGATGGATGATTTCGCCGCCGAACCCGGCGCTCCCAACATGTTCGGGCTGATCCAGTCCGAAAATAACGCAATCGGACCCGGGCGGCGGCCACTGAGTTGCATGACGCCCACGATTCTGCTGCGCGACGGAAAATTGAGCTTCGTCACCGGCTCGCCCGGCGGCGCCACAATCATCTCGGTCACGCTGCTCAGCGTTTTGGACTGGATGCGCTTGGGGATGAATGCCCAAGCGGCGGTCAATGCGCCGCGGTTCCACCAACAATGGATGCCGGATGAAGTTGGAATCGAGGCTTCGTTTCCTGACGGGGTCGCGAACGATCTGCGACAGCGCGGCTATACCGTCATTCAGCGCGATTGGCTCGGCAAGATTGAAGCGATTGGCATCGATGCGAAAACCGGCGAACGGCTTGGCGCTGCCGATCCGCGTCGAAACGGCGCCGCCGTAGGGTATTGACGGCAGCGGTGTTTGCATCCACGATAGTTGGTTCCCAATAATGTTCGCACGCGCCGGGCGATCGGCAGTGTGCAACACAATCCGGCCTCAAGGATTTTAATGGAACGAGTTCTCTCAACGTATCTGTATGCCGAGAAGCCGCTGACGCTCAGTCTGCTGGCGGAGATCGCTGCCGCGGGAATTCCGGCCATCGAACTTTTCTGCTTGCCCTATCATTTCGATTACCGCGCGCCGCAAAAAGTGCGCGAATTGGCCGACTGGCTCGGAGAGCATCGCCTGAAAGTGCACGCCCTGCATTCGCCGATGGAGCGGGACATGCTCTCCGGCAAGCGCGACAGCGGAATGCCCATTTCGATTTCCGATCCGGAACGTCTGCGGCGCCTCGATGCCGTCGATGAGGTGAAGCGCGCGCTCGAAGTGGCCGAAAGTATTCCCTTCCGGTTTCTGGTCCAGCACCTCGATTCCGGCAAGCGCATGGCGGACCAGCGGCGTTTCGACGCGGCGTTCAATTCGCTTGAGCACCTGGCGATTTTTGCGAAGCAGCGCGAAGTGGTAATCGCTCTCGAAAATACGCCGGGCGATCTGACCTCGCCTTCCAGCCTGCGCCACTTCATCGTGGATACGCGGTTGAACGATCTAAAAATGTGTTTCGACACGGGCCACGCGCACATGGAAGATGGCATCGGAGCGAGCTTCGATCTCATGCGCGAGCGCGTCGTCACCACTCATCTGCACGACAATCATGGAGAGAAGGACGAGCATCAACTTCCTTATCAAGGCACGATCGATTGGGACGCGGCTTTGAAGATTCTGGCTACGGCGCCGCAGGAGCTGCCCATCGTGCTCGAACTCAAGGAGCACGGAGCGAATTTACCGACTCTTCCGCAGATCGCCGCGGTGTTTGAAAAGATCGAAAAAAACTTGAACCGCAAGCACTAGGGCATTCAGAAGCGGGCATCGTCCGGCAATTCATTCATGGCAGGCGAAAAATGGAATCACAGGGAGCTCGGATGGCGGCACCGGTCGTAACCATCGAAAAAGTGGGCGAGCACTCCGGCCAGGCGGTCACGATTCGCGGCTGGCTCTACAATCTTCGCGAGTCGGGAAAGTTGCTGTTCCCGATTTTTCGCGATGGCACCGGGATCATTCAAGGAGTGGCCTCGCTCAAGGAAAATTCCGCCGCCTTCGAAGCCGTCAAGGGCCTGACCCAGGAATCCAGCGTCATTGTCACCGGCACGGTGCGAGCCGAGCCGCGCGCGCCGGGCGGTTTCGAGTTGGGGATCACCGATGTCCAGATAGTTCAGCGCGTACCGGAATCCCAGCCATTTCCGATTCAGCTCAAAGAGCACGGCGTCGATTTCCTGCTCGACCAGCGGCACCTGTGGATTCGCACGCCGCGCCAGGCAGCCATCCTGCGGATTCGCGCTCAGGCCGTGCATGCCGCGCGCAATTTCATGGACAGCCAGGGTTATATCCTTACCGATTCGCCGATTTTCACCCCCGCGGCCTGCGAGGGCACCTCGACTCTCTTCGAAGTGAATTACATCGACGATCAAAAGGCCTACCTGACGCAATCCGGGCAGCTCTATATCGAAGCAACCGCCGCGGCGCTCGGCAAGGTGTATTGCTTCGGGCCGACATTTCGCGCGGAAAAATCGAAAACGCGCCGGCATTTAACCGAGTTCTGGATGCTCGAGCCGGAAGCCAGCTATGCACATCTCGAAGACGTGATGCTGCTCGGCGAACAACTGGTGAGCGCGATGGTGCAGTCCGTGGTGGAGCATCGCTCGCGCGAGCTGGAAACGCTCAAGCGCGACATTTCCAAACTCGAGAACGTAAAGCCGCCGTTCCCGCGCATCACCTATGACGACGCCATCAAAGTCCTGCAGAAGCACGGCAATCCCGCGAAGTGGGGCGACGACCTGGGCGGCGACGAGGAAACCATCATCTCCAAGGAGTTCAGCCTTCCGGTGATGATTCATCGCTACCCGCTGGCCATCAAGGCGTTCTATATGTCCACGGACGAGCAACGGCCTGAACTCGCCCTGAGTTTCGAC
>JBGQGW010000194.1:0-7590 GCA_041497605.1 Terriglobia bacterium
GATTTTCACCGCTCGAGCGTAATTGCATCCGTTCAGCCTTACCATGCGATCGATGATGGCCGCTGGGCGGAAAAGCGCATCGGCTTCGAGCGCTGCAAGACAACCTATGCGTTTCGCACTTTCCTGGATCATGGCGTGCGGCTCGCTTTCGGCACGGACTGGACTGTGGCGCCGCTCAATCCGATGCTCACGCTCTATGCGGCGGTCACGCGCCGCACGCTCGATGGCAAACATCCGGAAGGCTGGTTTCCGGAACAGAAGCTTACCTTGCAGGAATCGATTGAGGCTTACACCATGGGTTCGGCCTATGCGCAGTTTGCCGAAAAGCAGAAAGGGTCCATCACGGCGGGAAAGCTTGCGGATATTGTCGTGCTCGATTCTGAGTTATTTGCGCTTCCGCCGGAAAAGATCAGGGATGCCCGCGTGGCCTATACGATTGCCGGCGGGAAGATCATCTATTCGGCGCGCTGAGGGCGACGGAATGCTCTATTCGCCGCGAACCAAATCCGCGCGGGATTCACGCCGGCGGATGATGCGGAAGCGGTGGCCCTCCACAATCACCTCTGCCGGGCGCGGGCGTGAATTGTAGTTGGAAGCCAGCACGAAACCGTACGCCCCGGTTCCCCAAATCACGAACAAATCGCCCGATTCGGGCTTCGCGATCGGCCAATCCTGGACGAAGGAATCACCCGACTCGCAAATGGGCCCCACAATATCCGCGCGAATGTTTTCCCGTGGTGTTTGCGGGCGCGCCGCCGGTGTGACCGGATGAGTGGCGCCGTACAGCGCTGGACGAAGCAAATCATTCATCGCGGCGTCCACCACAATGAAATTCTTTCCGTTCGTCGTCTTCATGTAAATCACGCGAGTCAGAAGTATCCCGGCCGGCCCCACCAGGCTGCGCCCCGGCTCGAGAAGTAACCGGCAGCCCAAGGGCTTTACGACGCGCGCGATCGCGCGCCCGTAGGCATTCCAGTCGGGCGGCTGTTCCGCGTTGTAACGCACACCGAGACCGCCGCCAAAATCGAAATAGCGAAGTTTGATGCCGTGGCGCGCCAGATCTCGAACGTGGCGTGCCATGCGCTGGGCAGACCGCCGGAAAGGGGCAAGCGACAAGATCTGCGAGCCAATATGCGCGCTGATCCCCCGCCAGGAAATCCAGCGTTTGCTCCGCGCCGCCAGATACAGCTCTCGCGCGACGCCCCATTCCATTCCAAACTTGTGATGATGCCGCCCCGTCGAGATATGGGGATGCCCTCCGGCTTCGATATCCGGATTGATGCGCAGCGCCGCGGGCGCGGGGCGTCCCAGGCGGCTGGCCTCAGAGAGAAGAAGCTCCAGCTCCGCTTCGGATTCCACGTTGAAGAGAAGAATGCGCGCCCGCAGCGCTTCCCGGATTTCATCGCGCGTTTTGCCGACTCCCGAAAACACGATCCGCCGGCCCGGAACACCCGCGCAATTCAGCCGTTCGAGTTCGCCGCCGGAGACAATATCGAAGCTGCTGCCCAATCGCGCGAACACCCGGAGAATGGTGAGATTCGAATTGGCTTTCACCGAATAGCAGATGGTGTGCGGGACATCGGCGAATGCCGCGCGCATTCTTCGATAAGCGCTCTCGATGCTCGCCCGGCTGTAAACGTAAACGGGCGTGCCGGCATGCGCGGCAATCGCGGAAAGCGAAACCTCTTCGCAGAAAAGCTCTCCCTCTCGATAGGAAAAATTAGGAGTGTATCGAGTGGGATCGCACTCGGAGCGTGCAGGACGGTGATGTGATCGGGCCGGCGTCACAGTACTTTCAGCACGACGAGAGTGCGATCGTCGGCTGGCGGAGCGCCGCCGGAGAATTTATCCATTTCTTCGAACATTACTTTTGCCAAATGAGCGGCCGAAGATCTGTGATGGGCGGCTACCAACTCGCAGAGCCGCTCATTCCCGAAAAATTCCTTCTGATGATTCTGCGTATCGCCGAAACCGTCGGAATGAATCACCACGATATCGCCCGGGTCCAACTGAACCGTCATCTCGTCATACTCGGCGTCTTCGTACATGCCCAGCGGGAAACCCTCGAGCTTCAACTTTTCGGAACGTCCGTTCTTCCACAGGATCGGTTGCTCCTGGCCCGCGCTGGCAAGTTTTAATTTGCGCTTGCCCTTATGCCAGGTGGCGAAGCACATGGTCATGAAGCGCCATTCGATTTTGTGCTCGTAGAGCATGGCGTTCATGGCACGCAACAATTCGGCCGGGTGCGGCTTGTTCGCGGTCATGCTGCGGAGAATACCGATCGCGGCAGCGCCGTAAAGGGCCGCGGCAGTTCCCTTCCCGCTGACGTCGCCCATGGCAATACCAAGTTCCTGCGGCCCATACCGGGCAAAGTCGTAGAGATCGCCCCCCAGCTCGCGAGCGGAGACGTAGCGCGCCGCCATTTCGAGTCCATACTCATGATCGGGCACGCGAGGCAGCAGCGCCGCTTGCAGACGCTTGGCCGCCTGCAAATCGCGATCCATGCGCGCTTCGTCCCGCGCGACCTGCTGATACAGCCGCGCGTTTTCGATCGAGACGGCCAGGTGCGCCGCCAAAATCGAAAGCGTCTGCACGTGATCGGGCGTGAAATAGTTGAGCTGCGGGCTTTCCAGGTCCAGCACGCCTACCACCTGGCTCTTATAAATCATCGGCACGGCCAATTCCGACCGCGTCTCTTTGTTCGTGCAGATATAGCGTGGGTCAGCGCTCACGTCGGGCACCACCACCGGCCTTCGCAAAGTGGCGGCCGCGCCCACGATTCCTTCATGCGCCGGCACGGCGTGCTTTTCCTGAAAATGCTGGCCAAATTTCACGTTCACACGCTGCCGGAAAACATGCGCGTTCTCGTCATAGAGCAAAATGCTGAAAATCTGGTAGTCGATCACGCGCTTCACCAGCTCGGCGGCGCGGCGCAAGATCGCCTCCACCTCCAGCAGCGTATTGGCCTCGCGCCCCACTTCATTCAGCAACAAAAGCGTATCCGCCTGCCGGCGCGTGCGCTCGAACAATTGCGCATTCTCGATCGCGCTGGCGATGCGGCTGGCTACCAGCATCAGGATGTTTGTCTGCTCGGGAGTGAAATAATCGAGCTGGCGGCTCTCGATATCCAGGACGCCGACCACCTTGCCTTGCTGCAGCAGCGGAACGGCGAGCTCGGATTGCACGGCGTCCAATGCGTTGATGTACCGGGGATCCTTGCGCACATCGCTGACGCGCACGGCTTGCCCGGTGGCCGCCGCGGTGCCGATGATTCCGCCGCCGATGGGGATGCGCCAGTGCTCCACCACTTCGGGGCGATGGCCGATGGCGAAGCGGAAGTACAACTGGTCCGTATTTTCCTCGGGCAACAAGACCGCAAAAATTTCGTAGTCAATCACGCGCTTGATCAATGCCGCCGCGCGGGCAAGGACTTCCTCCAGATTCAGCGACGAATTGATTTCCTGAGCGATTTCCGCCAGCGTCTGCAGAACCTCTGCTGGCAGCTCGGAAGACAACTTCACTTGTACCGGATCCATGAGACTCCAAAATTCCCTGTTTCGAGTTCGCGGCCGCATTTCCATCAGCCGCCGCGAGAATAAATGCGCGATTATTATAACAGGACAGCTTCGCGGGACCGAAGTGCCGGTTTGAAAATGAATTGCCGCCGGTTACAGCGATAATTCGTAGAGGGGAAACGCAAACAAATAAGAAATCAGTTGGGCGAAGCGCCGCCCATACGCGCCTGCTCCAGAATCTTCACGCTGGCGCTGGCCCCGATGCGGGTTGCTCCGGCAGCCACCATTTTCTTGAAATCTTCCAGCGTGCGCACGCCCCCGGCCGCTTTGACGCCGATTTCTCCGCCCACCACGGCGCGCATCAGCGCCACATCTTCAGCCGTGGCGCCGCCAGGACCGAATCCCGTGGATGTCTTGACGAAATCGGCTCCCGCATTCTTCGAAGCAATGCTGGCGCGCACCTTTTCCTCGATCGTCAGCAGCGCCGTTTCGATAATCACCTTGCAAATGCCGCCGCCGCGGTGGCTGGCTTCCACCACACCCCGGATATCGGACTCCACCACATCGTCCTGCTTCGATTTCAGCGCTCCTACGTTGATCACCATGTCGATTTCCTGCGCGCCCAGCTTGATCACCTCTTCCGTCTCGTAGATCTTCACCTGAGGGAGGGTCGCCCCCAGCGGGAAACCGACCACTGTGCAGACTTTCACATTGCTGCCGCGCACCAACGCCGCCGCCAGTGACACGTAACAGGGATTGATGCACACGGAAGCGAATCCAAATCGCACCGCTTCCTGGCAGAGCTTGCGAAGCTCGTCGCGGCTCGCATCCGGTTTCAGCAGCGTGTGGTCAATCAGCCGGGCAATATCGGCGTCGATCTGCTGGACCTCGGCTCCGGCGGAAATCCGGGCCGCGCCGGCTTCCATCACTTTGCGCGTTTTGATCGCGCAGCGCTCCGCGCAATTCTGATTGCAGCCGGGGCAAACCAGCTCGTCAATCTCGAGCCCGGTAAGGCCTCCGCCCTTGGGCGCGCCCAGATAGCCGATAATTTCCTCGGTGATCGCTTGAACGATTTGTTCGAACTGTTGTTGCTCCACCCGGGTTGCTCCATCCTTCCGCTAAAACCCACGCCTCTGAAAAGCCGGCCACAAAAATCTATGCAGGGAACCAGCGCCTTCGAAGAATAGCCGCGATTTCAAGCCTTCCGGTGCCGCTCTTCGATGGCGGTAATTTTATCGATGCGCCGTTGATGGCGACCGCCTGCATAATGAGTATCCAGCCAGACCGCCACAATTTCACGCGCCGTTTCCGCCGCGATCATGCGCGCCCCCAGAGTCAGCAGATTCGCATCATTATGCTCGCGGCTGTTTCGCGCGGACGCGCGATCATAACATAGCGCCGCGCGCACTCCCGGCACCTTGTTGGCCGCGATCGCGGAGCCGATGCCTGCGCTATCGATTACGATTCCGCGCCAGGCTTCACCCCGCGCAACGGCATTCGCCACCGCTTCGGCGAAATCAGGATAGTCCACGGCAGCCGTGCTGTCGGTTCCGAAATCGCGCGCCACATAGCCCCAATCGCGAAGATAGCCCCGCAGTTGCTCCTTCAGTTCGTAGCCGCCATGATCGGCGCCAATCGCGACGATACGGCCGCGATTCGATTCCCCGCTGGCAGGCTCGACCACTCGAATCGTGATGCCCCGCGCCTCGGCTTCGTCGCGCGCCAGCGGGGTCACCAGGGTTTCGGGTGTGATCGTGATTTCGCCACCCTTGGGGATGGCTTCCAGGTCTCGGGCCGTGAGAACGTTGCGTGGCAAGGTTGGCTATTCCGGCGGCAGTGTCAGGATGCACACATCTTTCAGGTTTCGGTAATGCTCCGCGTAATCGAGTCCGTAACCGACCACGAAATCATTCGGAATTTCAAATCCCACGTAATCCGCCTTGACTTCGGCAATGATCCGCCGCGAAGGTTTATCCAGCAGGGCTGCCACGCGCAGCACTTTCGGTTTGCGCTGGAGCAGAATGCGGCGAAGATAGCTGAGCGTCAGACCGGTATCGAGGATGTCCTCCACCAGTATCACGTTCAAGCCTTCAATGCTCGTGTCCAGGTCTTTGTTCAGGCGGACCTCGCCCGAGGAACTCTGCCCTTTGCCATAACTCGATACCGCCATGAAATCCAGCGAGGTATCCAGATTGATGTGGCGGATCAAATCGGAGAGAAAAATGCACGCCCCCTTCAAAACACCGATCAGATGGACGCGCTCTCCGCGAAAATCCCTCGTGATCTGCTTCGCGACCGCCCGAACACGCTTCTGGATCGCCGAATTGCGGATCAACACCTTCAAATGATCGCGATAGCCGATGGGCACCAGGAGATCCTCCCGCTCGAAGAAGGCCGTAACTCTACTCCAGGTGTTCCAGTATGACAAGTCTATGACTACAAAGTGAAAATTCCGCTGCTCCCGCCCTGTGCACATCTTTCAGGTTGACAAAGAAGGGGCGACATTCTTACAGTGGCAGCATAGTTTTGGGGTGGAAGTTGGCTTTTGAAAGCGTGCGGTTTCGGATGGGAATTCTTAATCGGAATTCAACAGGGCGCCGAAGTGTCGGTGCTCCTCGATCTGCTCTTTTCTCTAAACTGTATCTGAAATTGATGCAAGCGCGGCAAGTCCATAAATGAATGATTGACGATTCGATAGGAGGCAAAATGATGTGTAAGTTCAGCCCCATCAAGAAGGCTTTGATTTCCGGTTTGCTGTTCCTGGGACTTTTGACTGTCAGCTTGTCCACTTGGGCGCAGTCCACCACCGATGGCGCGATTGGCGGAACAGTGACGGATCCGTCTGACAAGGTTGTTCCCGGCGCGACCGTTAGCGCGGTCAATGTTGCGACAAACAGGAAAGCCTCGGCAACCGCGGACGAAGGCGGGCGCTACGTGATTGTCCGTCTGGAGCCAGGCACCTACACGGTGGAAGTAAGCTTCCAGGGTTTCAGCACCTACAGGCAAGAGAACGTCATCGTGGAGGTCGGCCGGACCACTCCGATCGACGCGAAGCTTGGACTTGCTTCGCAGTCAACAACCGTGGTCGCAACCGCCGAAGCGCCGGTGATCACCACCGACAGGCCCGATCTCACCACCAACATCAACGACGTGTCGATGAACAATCTACCCGTAAACAAACGCCGCTGGTCTACCTTCGCCCTTTCGGCTCCAGGCGCAGCGCCTGACGGGAATTTTGGCTTGATTAGCTTCCGGGGGATTTCCGGGCTGCTCAACAATAACACCGTGGACGGCGGAGACAACAATCAGGCATTTTTCGCCGAGGAGAAGGGCCGAACGCGAATCAGCTATTCGGTCAGCGAGGCGAGCATCCGAGAGTTACAGGTTAACACCTCAAACTACTCGGCGGAGTATGGCAGGTCAGCAGGTGGAGTGGTCAATGCCGTCACCAAGAGTGGGACGAACCAGATCCACGGCGAAGCTTTCTGGTTTTACCGCAGTTCCGACTTCAGTGCCTTCAATCCGTTCGCAACGCTCGTGAATCCGCCGCCCGCTCCGTCAACTCCCGTTCCCGTTAAGCCACCCGACAAGCGCCATCAGTTTGGCGGCGTGCTCGGCGGCCCGATTATCAAGGACAAGCTGTTCTGGTTGTTCAGCGCCGACCAACAAAAGCGCAATTTCCCTGCCGTGGCGAATGCCAGCAATCCTGCCGCGTTCTTTGCAGCTCTCAGCGCGGCTGAATTGGCCACGCTCGCCGGCCGCGGCATCTCGGCTGCCCAGGGAAATGCCGGCCTTGCTTTTCTGCAAACCCTTACCGGGATCACCCCTCGACAGGGTGACGAGTTGTTGCTGTTCCCAAAGATTGACTGGAACATCAATTCCAACCAGCACTTCTCCGGTGAATACAATCGCATGCGCTGGAATTCGCCGGGGGGTATCCAAGCAACCGGCGCCGTCATTTTCCGAGGGAAGGAAAGCTTCGGGGACGATTTCGTGAAGGACGATACCGCCATTGCGCGGCTCGTTTCTACCATAACTCCATCTGTGGTAAATGAGTTCCGGTTCGTGTATGGCC
>JBGQGW010000195.1:0-7520 GCA_041497605.1 Terriglobia bacterium
ATCCTTGAGCTTGCGGCCCACCATCAGCCGGGCCGCGAGCTTGGCCAGAGGGACCCCCGTGGCTTTGGAGACAAACGGCACGGTGCGGCTGGCGCGCGGATTGGCTTCCAGAATATAAATGATTCCCTCCCGGACCGCAAACTGGATGTTCATCAGACCGCGCACACGCAGACCCCTGGCCAACGACTCCGTGTAGGTTTTGAGCGTCGCCAGATCTTTGGGCGCCAGTGTCCGCGGCGGCAGCATACAGGCGGAATCCCCCGAATGGATGCCCGCTTCTTCGATGTGTTCCATGACGCCGCCAATCACCACGTCTTCGCCGTCGGCCAGGGCATCCACATCCACTTCGATCGCTTCTTCCAGGAACTGATCGATCAGCACTGGCCGCGCCGGGCCCATCAGGGCTGCCTGAGCGACGTACTCCTGGACCGTATTCAAATCGTAGGCGATCACCATGGCGCGTCCGCCCAGCACGTAGCTGGGGCGCACCAGCACGGGAAATCCAATTTCACCGGCGACGCGAGCCGCTTCTTCCGGCACCAGCGCGGTGCCGTTCTTTGGCTGGGGAATTTTCAACTCATCGAGCAAACGACCAAACCTGCGCCGGTCTTCCGCGAGATCAATCGATTCCGGCGCCGTTCCTATAATCGGCACTCCGTTTCGTTTCAGCTCGAGCGCCAAGTTCAAAGGGGTCTGTCCGCCAAACTGCACGATGACTCCGCGCGGTTTTTCGCGCTCGACCACCGAGAGAACATCCTCGAGTGTGAGCGGCTCGAAATACAGGCGGTCCGAGGTGTCGTAATCGGTCGAAACCGTTTCCGGATTGCAGTTGATCATTACGGTTTCATAACCGTCTTCACGCAAGGCAAAAGAGGCGTGGCAGCAGCAGTAATCAAATTCAATTCCCTGCCCGATACGATTGGGTCCGCTGCCTAAAATCACGATCTTAGGGCGGTCGGTTGGTTCTGATTCGTCCTCGTCTTCATAGGTCGAATACATGTAGGGGGTGAAGGATTCAAACTCGGCGGCGCAGGTATCGACACGCTTGAAGACGGGAGCGATGTGCGCCGCAGCGCGACGGTGACGCACGGCCGCGGTAGTGGTCTTCCAAAGCAGCGCCAGTTGTTCGTCGCTGGTTCCCATGCGCTTGGCTTCACGCAGCAAATCTTCGGGCACAGTCTCGATGGTCACCGATGCCAGGCGCCGGTTTACGGCCACGATTTCCTGCATCTGCTCGACGAACCACGGGTCGATTTTCGTCAATTCAACTACTTCCTTCGACGATACTCCCCGCTCCAGCGCAACCAGCAGCCAATGAATCCGGTCCGGGCGGGGCGTCGCAATTTTTTCCCGCAGCAATGACACCGGCGTATCCGCCGGCGCTCGCCACGGCGAACTCGGCTCCAGCGACCGGATGCCCTTCTGCAACGCTTCCTTAAAGGTGCGCCCGATGGCCATCACTTCGCCGACCGACTTCATCTGCGTTCCCAGGGTCGAGTCGGCGCCTGGAAATTTCTCGAACTGCCATTTCGGTATCTTCACGACTACGTAATCGATCGTAGGCTCAAAACACGCCGGTGTTTTCTGGGTAATGTCGTTGGCGATTTCGTCCAAAGTCATTCCCACGGCGAGGCGCGCGGCGATCTTAGCGATCGGAAAGCCCGTCGCTTTCGACGCCAGAGCCGAACTCCGCGAAACGCGCGGATTCATCTCGATGACAATCATCCGGCCATTGACCGGATTAATCGCAAATTGAATGTTTGAACCGCCGGTTTCGACTCCCACCTCGCGGATGATGGCCGCGGCCGCGTCGCGCATGCGCTGATATTCCTTGTCGGTCAGGGTTTGTGCCGGGGCTACGGTGATCGAATCACCGGTATGCACTCCCATAGGGTCGAAATTTTCGATCGAGCAGATCACCACGAAGTTATCGCGAACGTCGCGCATCACTTCCAGTTCGTATTCCTTCCATCCCAGCACGGACTCTTCCACCAGGGCTTCGTGAACCGGGCTGGCATCCAGCGCATGGGCGATGGCGTCGGAAAATTCCTCGCGATTGTAGGCGATCGATCCGCCGGTTCCGCCCAGGGTAAACGATGGCCGGATCACCACGGGATATCCGAGCTGATCGGCAAGCTTGAGCGCGTCCTTTGCATTATTCACCAGCGCCGACGCCGGAACATCGAGCCCCAGCTTGCGGCAGGCATCCTTGAACCACAATCTGTCCTCGGCAACCTTGATCGCGCGAAGCGACGCGCCAATCAGCTCGACGCCGTATTTTTCGAGGACACCGCTTTCGGCAAGTTCGACTGCCAGATTCAAGCCGGTCTGGCCGCCCACCGTGGGCAGTACTGCCTGTGGGCGTTCCTTGGCGATAATCTTTTCCAGGTATTCCTTGGTCAGCGGCTCGACGTAGGTGCGGTCGGCAATTTCCGGGTCAGTCATAATGGTCGCGGGGTTGGAATTCACCAGCACCACTTCGTAGCCTTCACTTCGCAAGGCTTTACAGGCTTGCGTGCCCGAATAGTCAAACTCGCAGGCCTGCCCGATAATAATTGGGCCGGAACCGATAATCATAATTTTCTTGAGGTCTGTGCGCTTGGGCATTGGTTGGCTAGGCCCTGGCCTGTCCGCGCCGCGGAGCGCCGGATAATTTCCACTGTCTCATTAAGTCCGTGAACTGCCGGAATAAGTAATGCGAATCGTGCGGCCCGGGCGAAGCTTCGGGATGGTACTGCACGGAAAATAGCGGCAAGCTGCGATGCCGCAAACCTTCATTCGTGTGGTCGTTCAAATTCAGATGCGTAATTTCAACGTCCTTCGAAGAGAGCGTATCCGAATCCACGCAGAATCCATGATTCTGCGCGGTAATTTCCACATGCTCGGTCAGCAGATTTTTCACCGGATGGTTCGATCCGTGATGGCCGAACGGGAGTTTGAACGTTTTTCCTCCCAGGGCGAGACCGCACAGTTGGTGGCCCAGACAGATCCCGAAAACCGGAACCCGGCCCATCAGATTACGGATCGTCTCGATGGCATACGTCGCAGGTTCCGGATCACCGGGCCCATTGGAAAGAAATACGCCATCAGGCTTTAATGCCAGCGCATCTTTTGCCGCTGTCTTTGCCGGAACGACCACTACGTCGCAATTGTGATCCACCAAAAGGCGCAGGATATTTTGTTTGACGCCGAAATCGTATGTAACCACTCGAAATTTCCGGCTCTCGACATGTGATTGCGCCTCGCCCATCGCCTCCTGCCAGGGCGAAGCGGTCAATTCGATGGACCCGCGTTCCCATATGTATTGCTTTTCGACCGAGACGCGGCTTGCCAATTCCCGGCCCGCCATCGAGGGCAGCGCGCACGCTTCGGCAATCAGGTTTTCGGCGCGGGTTCCGTCGGTCGACAGCACCCCCCGCAAGGCGCCCTGCTTGCGGATGTGCCGCACCAGGGCCCGCGTGTCCACATCCCAAAGCACGGGAATGTTGTGGCGCGTCAAATATGCCTGTGCGGATTCACTGGAGCGCCAATTGGAAGCGATGGCGGAAAATTCCCGCACCACAAGCGATTCGATGTGAGGAACCGTTGATTCCTCGTCGTCGGGATTTGTGCCCACATTTCCAATGTGCGGATAGGTCAGGCAAACAATCTGTCCCGCGTAGCTGGGGTCGGTAAACACTTCCTGATATCCGGTGAGACTGGTGTTAAAAACGACCTCACCGCCGCGCCGCGTGACCGCGCCGGCGGCGCGTCCGCTAAATATTCGTCCGTCTTCGAGCGCAAGAATTCCTGGCCGTACGACAGCTTCTGTCAGCGGAGCCTCCCGGCTGTTATTTTTTATCCTGGGCAAGAACTGCAATCGACCCGAAATGATCTACCGGCCAGTATGCAAATACGGCCTTCCCATATATGAATCTGCGCGGCACAGGCCCGAAAATTCTGGAGTCATTCGAACTGGAGCGATGATCGCCCATCACGAAATACTCGTCGCTCGGGATTCGGGTTGACGGCAGATTACCGAAATCAGCGGGCTGCGCTGGAATGTAAGGCTCCAGCAGGAGCTTGCCATTGACAAACACTTCGCCCTCGCGAATCTCGACCGTATCTCCCGGCAATCCCACCACGCGCTTAATGAAGGACTTCGAACGGTCCAAAGGATACCAGAAGACAACGACATCGCCACGCTCAATCGGCTCAAAGCGGTAAATGAACTTATTGATGAAAATTCGTTCCTGGTCGGAGATCAGCGGAGTCATGCTGGTGCCTTCTACCTTGACGGGCTGATAGAAGAAAATGATGATGACAACGGCGAGGCTCAATGCAATCAGGAGATCGCGCCCCCAACTCCTAAGTTCGCGGCGCAAGGGATGCGTCGCTTCGGGCGCAACGGTCGTGCTTATCTCGGCGTTCGGCTCCATGTGTGTGCTTCGCGCAAGATAATTATATACCATGCTGCTAGTTTGCGCGCCACTGGAACCATCCTCTCCTGACGGAAAAATGCACCGAGGATTCTTTGCACCTGGGAACTTTATATCTTGAGCAGGCGCGCCGGATTCTCGCACAGGATCATTTCGCGCTCGCGCTGTGTGATTCCGGGTATGGCCTCGACGTACTCCACTGGTTTCATTAACGCCATAAGCTGTGGAAAGTCGGTGCCGCAAACGACGCGGTCCACGCCCACAATATCGATGAGGTCCCGGGTGAGTTTCGGATCGTGCATGATGAGGTCGTAATGGAATCGGCGCCGGTAGTCGCTGGCACGCGGCTGCTTCAGGTTCTGGAACCAGCGCGCACCTCCAGGCGGGGCGTATTCCGCCCTGCCCATGGCCCAATCGATTCGCGGCGTCACGAACGCAAAGAAGCCTCCGGCGTGGGGCAGAAACACGTCCAGCTTCGGAAACGCGTCCATGACTCCGCCCAACACCAGCGCGGTGGCCGCGATGGTCGCTTCAAACGGATTGCCGAGCACATTGATCATCGAGTAGTCCTTCTCGACCAGCCGCTCGGAAATCGGATCGACGTTGTGCAGGAAGACCGGCAGGCCCAGCGCCTCGCAGCGTTCCCACACCGGCCAAAACGATTTGTCGTCCAGGTTCTTGCCGAGGATGTTCTCGGCAATATTCACGGCGCGCATACCCGGCAATTTTGAGCCTCGTTCCAGTTCCTGCAACGAGAGCTTCACATCCTGCATCGGCAGTGTGATCGCTCCCAGAAAGCGCTTCGGGTATTTCACGTGCAGCGCCGAGGTGGCATCATTGATGGCCCGCGAAAGTTTTAATCCGAACTCGGGCGGCGCCCACAAAACGTGCGGGTTGGTCTGGGTGAGGACCGACTGGTCCACCTCGCGGTCGTCCATCATCTTGATAATGATGTTGCTATCGGTCATCTCGCGGCGAAACGAGGCGCGCGGGGCATAAGGATGCTTTCCGGGAATCATGCATTCCAACTCGCCATTTTCGCCCCGGTGAATGTTTGTTACGCCGTTGGCCGCCCCTTCTTTTTCGATCAGGTCGACAAATTCGGGCGGATACCAATGGACGTGCGCGTCGATCACGGGTTTGCTGTAGTGGTGAGTTGCCTGTTGCCCCGCCGCGTTATCGGGCTGAAGCAGTGTCGTTGCGCTCACTGCAGCGAGGCCAGCGAGAAATTCACGTCTCTCGATCGTCATAGTTCCTCTCTGGTTTGACAACTGCCGCAATCTGCGCGTGCGCAAGACCCCGCGCTCAGCATCGCTCTAGCGTGCTTACTCGTAATATTCCGGCGAGTGTTTTTGTTTCTTGGTTTGTTCTATTTCGTGATTGATCCACAGTTGCGCATGGTAAAACGACATCAGGTCGGCCATGCGCTGCATCGACAACTGCGTCTGGAATTTCTGTTCGGCCGGCATGGTACTAAAATACGGGATGCGCCGGTTGTCCCAATTCGTCTGAAGATGCACCGCGTCTCCGCCCAACAGGATCCAGCCCGTCTTCGGAAGGTGCACGAGCAACGAGTCATGACCGGGTGTGTGTCCCGGAGTCGCGACAATCACCACCGAGCCGTCGCCGAACACGTCCAGGTCTTCATTCACCAACTGAACCGGATGATCCTTCGAGAATTTAGGAGTCGGGTCGCCGGGAGGCACCGTTAGAGCTTCCGCGGGTAACACGGCAGCGCCCGGTTTGGCGGGGCCAAAGTAAAAATCATATTCAGCTTTCTGGATGAGAACGGTTGTTTGGGGAAACAGTTCGATGTTCCCGATGTGGTCGGGATGGGTGTGGGAAATGCCGATGGAGCGTATATCCGAGGGCCCGACACCTAATTGTTTGAGCTGCGACGCCAGTGTCTTGGCGCGAGTCCATAGGATATCCTTGGCCGCGTTGTTGGTGGGAAGCCATCCGTTCGGCAAAGACGCAACCTGGTCGGAAATCCCGGTGTCCCAGAGAAAATAGCCCTGGGCATGATGAATCAGATAGCAACTCACCGGAATGTCGACCGGCTTTCCTACATTAAAGCCGGGTGTCCAACGGGCCGACACATCGGGAGCGTGCCCTATCCCACAGTCCAGCACATAGAGCCGGTCGACACCCGACCCGTTCGATTGAGCCCATCCTGGGCCGGCGCAGAGTAACCCGATCGCTACAACTGTCGCAGTAAGCAGCTTCATGAAATGATCCCCATTTCTCCACGACACTCTTCAAATTTCGAGCCCGTGAGCTGATCCAACAACCGCTTTACAAAGTCTTCTGCAGCCCCGTCCGCGCGATTCACTTCGCTTTATCCCCTGGCTTGCTCAGGGCGCAGTCAAAATACAGCCTCTCGATCAGTGTCTCCTTGTAGCAAAACCGGCAGTTGCACAAACGCCCAGGGCCTATATGAGCTAACTCATTTTTTAGGCCCTGGGCATTCGATAGGCAAACACTCCTTAGCTGAAAGCGATGGAGCTAGAAGATCAGCTTCAGAGCGACCTGGATCTGCCGGGAAGTGGTGGACGTCGAGTTAATAAAGCCGGCGCCTCCCGTTGCGTTACCGCCTTGATCGAACATAAAAGAGTTGTCAGTAGGAGAATTGAAGTTTGCGCGATTAAATACATTGAACATCTCCAGTCGGAACTGGGCGTTGAATCTTTCCGAATGGCCGATGTAGTTGTTCTTGAACACCGAGAAGTCAACGTTGACCAAGCCAGGACCGATAATATCGTTTCGCCCTTCGTTGCCTTGCAGGTTCATGCAAGTATTGAGTGTCGTCGTATTTGGAAAGGGTACGCATTGCGCGCTGCTAAGCGAACCCTGGAGTGGGAGAGAAAAACAACTCGTGTTGACATATGCCACTTGCCCAGAGTTCACGGCCGTCGCGCATGCTCCACTCTTGGAGCGGTTCGGATAATCGTATGGAGAGCCGTTTCCCGTGCCGAGAGGGTCGCCGTTAATGAACGTTGTGAAGGGCAGCCCAGATCTTACATTGATTATAGTTCCAAGTTCCCATCCTCCTAAAGCCCACTTCGCAACTTGCATGTCAGTTGATGGGGTGGGCAGGGTCCA
>JBGQGW010000196.1:0-7519 GCA_041497605.1 Terriglobia bacterium
CTCGAGATCGAGGTCAAGATTCCCTTCGCGCCCTCCACAACCTCAAGGACCGCGTTTGGGTCCGCCAACATCATCACCACGACTTCTGCTCCCGCCGCGGCATCCGCCGGAGATTCCGCAACCTCTCCACCTAACGTGGCCACTTCCTGTGCTTTCGCGCGGGTTCGGTTCCAAATCTTGACCGCGTAGCCCTTTCGGATCAGATTCCGCGCCATGCCCCGGCCCATCAGACCAGTCCCGATAAAGCCAATTCGTCGACTCACAGTTGGTCCTCCAGCTTTTTCCACAATTGCTCGGAGCGTCTCTTATGCCAGCCCACTTGTGCTAAGTAGCACATAAAGCGTGGGTAGTGAAGGCGAAACGGAGCAGGATGAGTCAAGCACCCTGAATCGAGGTTTTCCACAGTCCTCCCGCTCTGACAAAAAAGGAACTTGACAGCGGAGATGTGTTTGTATACTGTCTGCAACCATACTGTCAACAGTATACTTCTTCTCTGGCTTAAATAGACGTCGCTCTTAATAACTTGTTTCCTTGCTTCTTAGGTAACCATGAGCTCCAGGTCGATTGGGGTGGTTTCTGCTAGCGGCTTTCGGGGGCTTTTCAAGGTCTCTAGCTTGAAATGGGGGAGGCTGTAATTCGCCTGCATCAGCTAATGGAGGAAACAAGATCATGTTCAGAAAAATTTTGAATCCATGTCGGGGAATCGTTCTGCTCTTGGCTGTGATTTTTATGGCGGGGAGCGCGAGGGCGCAAGTCGGGTCGGGAACCTTCTATGGCAAGGTGACGGATCCTTCGGGAGCCGTGGTGGCGGGTGCCATGCTCACCATCATAAATCAGGGGACAAGCGCTCGGATTCAACTGAAGACCGATGCCGAAGGTAACTTTGTTTCCACCCCGCTGGCCATCGGCAAGTATACGGCGCAGGCGACTGCACCCGGCTTTAATGCCGCAGAACTGAAAGACATTGTTCTCGAAATTGGCGACCGCCGCGATTTGAACTTTACCCTTCAGGTCCAAGGTACGTCCTCGACTGTGCATGTGTCGGAGGCCGCTTCGGTGCCCCTCCTGGAGAGCACCGTATCCAGCCTTGGACAGGTAATTCACGAGCAGAACATCGTCCAGTTGCCGCTCAACGGACGGAACTTCGTACAGTTGGGGACCCTGGCTCCGGGCGCAATCGCTTCCCAGGGCACTCAGTTCAACAATCCCTCTGCCAGCACATCGGTACGCGGTGCGACTTCACTGTCCGTCAGCGGAATGAGAGAAAATGCCAACGACTGGCGAATTGATGGTATTGACGACAACGAATTGACGGCCGGTTCCATTTCCATTCTGCCTTCCCCCGACGCCATCCAGGAATTCAAAGTTCTTACGAATAACTATTCCGCGCAATACGGGCGAAGTGGTGGCGGAACGATTCTATTGACGACGAAGTCCGGCACGAACTCTTACCACGGCGCCGCCTTCGAGTTCCTTCGCAACGACATCTTTGATGCCAAGACTTTCTTCGATCCCAAAAAGCCGGCGTTCCGTCAGAACCAGTTCGGCGGAGCTTTCGGCGGGCCGATCAAGAAGAACAAGATTTTCTTCTTCGGGGATTATCAAGGCCTGCGCATTCGCAAGGGCATTACGGCTATTTCGACGGTGCCGACAGCCCTTGCCCGGCAGGGAATTTTTACCGAAGCTGGACAGCCCACGATTTTCAATCCTTGCACGACCTATAACGCGGCCAGCCACACCTGCACCACCTTCAACGCAGGTGCGCGAGTTGCATTCGCCGGCAATACGATTCCTGCGAATATGCTCGATCCGATCGCTGTCCAGGTCCTGAATTTTTATCCCATCCCCACTTCGCCGGGGGTCGCGAACAACTTCATCTTCACTGCCGAGCGCCGATTGAACCAGGACGAGGGAGACGTCCGCATCGATGCGAACATCTCGTCAAAGGATACGTTGTATGGGCGTTTCAGCATGGACAACTCCTACCAGTTCTTTCCCGGCCCGCTCCCCGGGCTTGGCGGTGGCACAAGCTCCTTCGTGAGTTCCACAATCAACATACCCCGCGCCCGGAATATCGCCGTGGTCTGGAATCACATTTTCAGTCCCAGCCTGGTCAATCAAGCCGTCGCCGGCTTCAACCGCATCTTCATCTCCGTGGTTGGTCCCAGCTACGGCCAGGGGAATCTTTCCCAGCAACTCGGAATCCCGGGGGCAAATCAAGGCGACAAATTCACTTCGGGTTTGACGCGTTTTGATCTCACGGGATTCAATGGAATAGGCGACCGCCTCACGACGCCTTTGCTGCTGGGCTCCAACGTTTATCAGTATTCGGACAACGTAAGCTGGGTTCATTCCCGTCACTCATTCAATTTCGGGTTCGCCACGCTGTTCAACCAGTTAAACGGGACGGCTTACAATGCGCCCCGGGGCAACATGTCCTTCAGCGCGCTATTTACGGCACAAAACAACGGTGGAGCCTTCCAAGGCGGCACCGGTTCGGCGGTCGCAAGCATCCTCCTTGGTTTGCCGGCTTCCGAGTTCCGCACGAACGTTTTCGGAGGTGACGTGACGGGACGGCGGTGGGTCGATTTCCGGACTTACTTCCAGGATGACTGGCGCGTTTCCCCCAAGCTCACTCTCAATCTCGGTTTGGCCTACATGTTCATTACCGCGCCCACCGAGGCGGGCGGCCGCTTTTCCAACGTCGATCTCGCCACGCAAACCCTTCTGGTCGCCGGCGTGAATGCCTCCGATACGGGAAATGTTCAGACGCACTATCTGAACCTCCAGCCGCGAATCGGCTTTGCGTATACCCCATTCCTGAATGCGGGGCTTGTCATCCGGGGCGGCTATGGCATCTTCAACGACTGGGCACAGGGCGGAATGAACGGCCTGCAGGTGAATCCTCCATTTGTGGGTACTCCGACGTTTACGAGCGACAGCATTAACCCGGCTCGCATTCTGAGCCAGGGGTTCCCGGCGCCGACCGTCATTGACCCGGCTCACCCTTCAGGATCAGTTGAGTTCTGGCAAAACAACTTCCAACTGGGACGAGTTCAGCAGTGGAATTTTGGCATCCAGAAAGAAATGCCCGGCCATATGGTCGCGACAATCGCTTACGCCGGAGCTAAGGCCGAGCATCTGCTCGACAAGAACGCAAACTTCAACGCTCCGCCACCCGGCCCGGGAGCCATCAATCCACGCCGGCCATATCCAGTCTTCGCCAGCATCAACTATGACAACAGCCGTGCCTGGTCGATTTACCACGCCTTGCAGGCTAAGCTCGAAAAACGTTTCTCGACGGGATTGTATTTCCTGGTGGGCTACACGTACTCGAAAGGACTTGGTAATGAGCCCAGTGAGAACTTGAGCTTCCAAGGCAGCGCGGCCGGCGCGAACTATTTTCCCTTCGCTCCTTTTGGAATCAATACGGACAAGGGGCTGAACGACAACGATCTCAGGCACTCTTTTACCGGGAGTTACCTCTACGAATTGCCGTTCGGGCGTAACCGCCGCTATGCTTCAAATGCCGGAGCGGTCCTCGACAAGTTCATTGGCGGTTGGCAGTTCTCCGGAATCACCCGCATTCGCAGCGGCTACCCGCTGGGCGCCACCATGTCAACATCACTGCTCAATAACACCATGGCCAACCGGCCGAACATAACCTGCGACCCCAACTCTTCGGCTCCGCGAACGGTCCAAAAATGGTTCAATGTGAGCTGCTTTGCCGCGCCGGCTGCTTTTCAATGGGGCAATTCTTATCGCACCTTTGGCAGCGGGCCAAACCAGGTGAATTTCGATTTCGCCATGGACAAAACATTCTTGCTCACGGAAACCTTGAACCTCCAGTTCCGCACCGAAATGTTCAACATCTTCAACCATGCGCAATTCGATCTTCCGAACACTGCCATTGGCACCGGCTCTTCCGGAACCATCACGGCGACGATCAACGATGGACGAGTGATTCAGTTCGGCTTGAAACTTGTTTTCTAGTTGGTTAGATCGATCGTCAATCAGGTAGAATCGCCGTGACAAAAGGCCCGGAAAACGGTTCTGCATCTTGGCGGCCCGCGGATCACTCTACGGCGCCGCCGCAATCCATTGCCGGTCTGCTACAGGCCTCAGACCTCAGGAGGAGATCCCGATTGGTGGAGACCCAACAGAACTCCGCCGTACCCGATATATCCATCCACAAGGAAGTCCTGCGCGACAAAATTTATAGCGTTCTTCTCGCTTGGATTTTCGAAGGCACGCTGAAACCGGGAGAAAAAATAGTCGAATCGGTTTTGGCACGAAGGCTCAACGTCAGCCGCGTTCCGGTTCGGGAATCACTGTGGCTGCTGGCGCAACGGGGACTGGTCACGCTCAAGCCGCATCAGGGAGCGTTTGTCACCAAGCTGTCTGGCCGGGATATCCGCGAGATATTCGAACTTCGTGCCATTCTCGAGACGCACGCGGCCCAACTCGCGCGTGCCTCTTTGGACCCCGCCGGCGTCGCACGTCTCCAGGGTGCGCTCGAGAATCTGGCCGATGCTGCTCGCGAGCGGAGCATGCAGCGCTTTACGGCGGCCGACATTGAATTTCACAAGGCCTTGTGGGATCTGGCCGGCAATCGTCACCTCACCAAAATTCTGACCGATATTTCCACACGTTTCTTCGGTTATGAGTTGATCCGGGATGTGCCGCAATCTCCGAGCTTCCGTTTTGATGCGGTGGTTGAACAACACCGGAAAATGCTGCAACTCGTACTTTCGGGGACGCCGGAAGAGATCGAAGCCGGTTTCAAAATTGTGTTCAACGAATTCCTCGAGCATGTGTTGACTCGTTTCGGAGAGGGACACCAGAGTGCTGCGGAAGCAAGCACGCTGGAATAGCCCGCCTGATGCATCTCACGCGCCGTGAAATGCTCAAAAGTTCCGTAGGCCTTTCAGCAACCCTGGCGCTATCTTGCGCGGCCGGCTCTCTTGCCTGCGCCGGCGCGTCTTCTTCGCAATCGGTGAAGGGTATGGCGCAGGACCGGCTTTTTCGCGGTACGATTTGCACGCTCGACGATCAACACATCATCCATCCCAATGGGCTCCTGTGGATTTCTGGAAATACGATTCGTTCGGTCGTTCCTTCGGCCGACGCACTCCCTGATGCAGCCAGGAATCTACCGGTAGTTGAAACGGGCGGGGTCTTCTATCCGGGCCTGATCGACCTTCACAAGCACATGACCTACGATGTCCGCGGCCCCTGGTTCGCGCCGCGCCAGTACACCAATCGCACCGAATTTTTTTTCGATCCGGACTATCGCCGCAGCGTAGAAAATCCCTGCCGACTGCTGGTTCAATACGCGGACCTGCTCGATGACGTTTGTCTCTACGCGGAGATCAAGGCGCTGGCCGGCGGCACCACCGCCTTCGAGGGCGCGGCGCCGTGGAGCCGGGAATACACTTCGCTTCTCATTCGTAACGTAGAGTTCGATAACTTCGGCCAGGATCGTGTCCATCAAACGATCTGGGACGTCACGGCAGAATCGGCGCCGGCGTTGCGCGAACTTATGCCTAGCCTCGACGCCTGGATTTACCACTTGTCCGAAGGAACGGGTGATTACGGCCAGCAGCGATTTTCAGACCTTAAGCAATTTCAACTTTTGACCAACAAGCTCGTGGCCATTCATGCCCTCGGATTGAATGAGAGCCAGTTCGCTGAACTCGCCGCCGCTGGAGCTTCGGTCGTGTGGTCGCCGCTTGGAAACCTTCGTCTCTATGGCCGCACCGCCGATATTGGCGCTGCTCGCAGAGCCGGAGTCAATATTTGTCTCGGTTCCGAGTGGGCGCCGTGCGGCAGCAAGAATGTTTTATTCGACCTCAAAGTTGTGGATCAGTTTAATCAGCACCAGTTGAATGGGCTGTTCAGCGATCGCGACATCATAAATATGGTCACGCGGAATCCCGCGCAGGCCGTCGGTTGGAAGCAACACGCGGGGCATCTGGCGCCTGGGACTGCCGCGGACGTGCTTCTTCTGCGGAAAAAGAATCGCGACCCCTATCGAAACCTGATCGAAGCCACCGAACAAGATGTCGAGCTGGTAATGATCGATGGCGCTCCCGTGTATGGCGGAATCGATCTAATGCGGGGCTTCCATCGAGAGAATATGGAAATCCTGCGGCCGCATCGTGGCAGCCCGAAAGCACTCGCCTGGAATGTTTCCTCGCCCGCTTCGGACTGCCCGAGCTATGCCGGCATCACGTCTCGTCTTGCCGCGGCGCTCCGAATGGATTTGCCATCACTGCTCGTTTTTCTCGACCGGCTCAAAGTCCGCCGCGCCCTGAGCCCGACGCAACCTCCGGTGCAGCAGGAATATCCCTTTTTTCTGACGATTGGCGACGAGCCTCTTGAACTCGAAGAAGTCTCCCGGTTTCTCGCCAAAGTTTTTCCCGAGGGCGTCGTATCGTTTGATTTGGACCCCGTCTATTTAGCCGACGATCCCGTGGCCCTGCGAGTGATGCAGGAGCCTGTCCTGCTTCAGAACGGAGTGAAATTGGCGCCCTATTTTGAATCCATCCTGCCTTCGACGAACTCGCGGGGCAGCGGGAGGCCTTCTTGAAACACGATCGTCGTGATTTTCTCAAGGTGAGCGGAATGGGCTTGCTGGCTCCCTATCTTCTCCCGGCTACGGCTGGTGGAGCGGATCCCTCCACGAATACCAGGGACTCTCCTCGCCCTTCATCCGGGCCGCGTCCGCTGATTATCGATACCGACCCGGGCGTGGATGACGCCGTTTCGATCATGCTGGCATTCCGGTCCAGCGAAGTATCTGTTGATTTGATCACCGTTGTCGCCGGAAACGTTGAAGCCGAGTACGGCACGCGGAATGCTCTCTCGCTGGTCGAATACGCAGATCGCTTGGATATTCCCGTGGCGCTCGGCGCAACTAGGCCGCTGATGCGCACGCAACTCACCGTTCGCCTCGCCCACGGCAAAAATGGATTCGGAGATGTAGTGATTCCCCAGTCGCGCGCCAAGCTCGTCCCCCAGCATGCCGCCGATCTGATCATCGAACGGGTGAAGAGCAAGCCCAATCAGTACACGATCCTTGCGATCGGGCCTTTGACCAACCTCGCGCTGGCCTTTCTCAAGGAGCCTACGATTGCTCCTCTCGTGGCGGAAGTCTGCTTCATGGGCGGCACCATTCTATCCAACGGCAACTCCACTCCCGTCTCCACTTTCAATATTTTCGCGGACCCGGAAGCAGCCAGGATTGTCGTCAACTCCGGCGTTCCGCGGATCAGCATGGTTGGCACCGATGTCACCACTCGCGTTCAATTCACCGCTGAGGATTTCGATCATTTGGAAAGCAGCGGGACTTCCTTCGGTCATCTCGCCTCCCAGCTCGGGGGATTCCGGATTCGAAGATTCCCCCTGGATCAGAACACCACTCCCAAAGTCGGGTTCAATGACTTGGCCACAACCGTTGCCGTGATCAATCCCTCTCTCTTCACGTTTGAGGCCATGAAAGTGGATGTGGAAACGA
>JBGQGW010000197.1:0-7506 GCA_041497605.1 Terriglobia bacterium
CGTGCGTCGCGGTGATCAGCGGGTAGAGACGGCCGGGATGATAATCGTGCGGGTAATAAAGGATGCCCTCCACCTGGTCGTCGTTCGCGCCTTTCCAGTGGATCACTTCGGTTTTTGCAATTACGCGATCCTTGAATTGCGGATTCAAGTCGGTGAATTGCACCGCATCGGTGACGCGAGCGCCGTCGAGCCGCGCGTGGTAGAGCTGCGCCGGGGTGCTCGCAGTGGAATGCGAATAAATCAGAGTGTGGGCGTCGTCACTCAAATCAATACTGAAATAATTTTTGTCGTGCTGGCCCTGGAGAAATTCGTGTGACCACATTGTGCCCTGGCGCGTGTAGCGCGCGGGCTTGAAATGGACGCCATCCTGGAGGAGCGCCACGAACCCGTCGGGCGTGATTTCGAAATTGGAGCTTGCGCCGTTCTCCCAGCCGAGATCGACCTTCGCCGTTTGGCCGGACGCAATATCAGAGTAATAGACCAACTCGATAGTTGCGGTGAAGAACCGTGGATCAGAGGTGTAAGGCGCGACGGCGTAGAAGCCGGAATTATCGCGAGCCCATCGCACGATACGCGGGCGAATTTTGCCGTCGGTGAAAAGCTGCTTGCTCTCTCCGGTCGCAAGATTCACCAGAAATATGGCGGGCGCGAGTTTCTGGTCCCAAGCGTAACTGAGCTCGCGCTGGTTCACCGTCACCGCCCATTTTCCGTCGCGGGAAAGATCCCAGGTCTCGATCCAGTCGTCGTTGGTCGTGAGGCGTGTGACTTTCTTTTCTTTTATGGAATATCGAAAAAGGCGGACCGGCGCGGTATGCGCTGTGTCGTCGACTACATTGGTGTCGTCTTTTTTCTCTTTCAGTTGGCGTTCGTAAAGCGACGGGTTCTCTTCGGCGCTGAAGACGATGGTGTCGTTGTCGAGCCATTCGAAATGGCGGATGCCGCGCTCGAATTCGGTTGCGGCCCAGGGCTCGCCGCCGAGGCGATTGAGCAGCCACAGTTGAGGCTTGCCCAATTCCGGCCTGGCTGGATCGGGCTTCAGGTTTGGAACCGCGCGTGTGAAGAGGAAGCCGATCATTTCACCATTCGGCGACCAGCGGGGATTCGATACGTTGTCGCTGCCCCGCGTGAGCGGGATTTCTATTTTCGCGGTGAGGCTCGAGAGCATCAGGTTGCTTACGCGAACGTCTTTTTCTTTATCGGGAGTAGTTTTGGTCCAGACCGCCCACTGGCCGTCGGGTGAGATGCGGACTTCGCTGGCGGATTCGGTCATCACCACGTCTTCGGGCTTCCAGGGCTTTTTCGAATCCGGCGCCGGGATCGCGGCACGGCACAAGAGCAATGTCAGACAAGCCCCCATGCAGAGTTTGAGTACTCGGTTCATGTTCACTTCACCTCGAATAGGCATTGGAAACTCCGCGCGAAGACGTAACAGCGCGTCGCACAAAGTATCACAGCAACGGCCAATGAGCGCGAGATTCGCGGGCGAACTCTTCTCTTTATTAAATAGGGGTAGAATGAACGTCGCCCGGTCCTCCGGGGCGAGGATCGGAAGCGATTGAACATCACGTCAGGTGAAATCATGGCTCGAACACAAGGAATTTTTAGCGCGGAGACGTTCCGGTTTTTTCGTGATTTGTCGCGCAACAATCGCAAGTCCTGGATGGACGAGAACCGCGAGCGATATCGTACGCACCTGGTGGAGCCCTTCCGAGTGCTCCTCGACCAACTGGCGCCGGTGGCGCGCATGTTGAACCCTCAATTCGCAATTACCGGACGCACCGGCGTAAATTTTTCACGCATCAATCGCGATATCCGGTTCTCCAAGGAAAAATCGCCCTACCGGACCCATCTTTATCTCGCGTTCGCTGATTCCCGGGCGGACGAACCTCGCGAAGGACAGCTCTACGTCGGCGTTTCCTTGGACTCGGTGACAGCCGGCTTCCGTGCGTACCTGGCGAGCCGAAAGAGCGCGATTTCCCTGTTCGGCATCCCCCGCGCATGCCAGAACCGCAAATGGATCGAACGCCAAGCCCGCCGCCTCGGTGGAAAATACGATTCCTACTGGTATTCCAGCGAGCGAGGCAAATGGACAAAACATGAGGGCTGGCCGCTCGCTCCGGAGGAATGGAAGCGGTTGAAAGGCTGGATCGTGCGCCGGCAAATGAAAACTGCCGCAGCCATGCACCCGAATTTTTCCGGTGAAGCCGCCAAGATTTTTCGAGAAGTGTTCCCCCTCTATCAATTTGCCCTGGCTGAAAAATGGAAGACCTAGCGCGAACGCCGCAATCACTACGCCCTGCTTTTTGGTAATTAGGCTAAAATCGATCATCCAACTTGGGAGCAGAATTCAGCCATGGCAATCAGCCGGGAAGAAGTTCGTCAACGGCATACCGCGGAGACGGGCCACGATCAATTCAGCGAAACGATTTATGGCGTGATCTGCGCCACCTGCCACAACTACGTTTTGATTGACCGCACGAATTGCCCGTCCACCTGCCGCGAGCATGAAACCTGTAGGGCAGCTTACGCGTAGAAGAGCAAGCCATCCGAGACGGTTACGGGGCCCAGAGCCGCAGGCCGATCATGTGCCAGTAGCCGAGATAAGCGGCGATGCCGCAGCAGGCAACTGCGACGAGCAGCGAATAGATTCTTACGATTGGATTGACGTTCCTTCGGAAAGACCGCAGTGCCAGCAGCAAACTCCACACGGAAAAAATTGCGAACGCCCAGGTAAGAAACCAGATCGCCGCAGTGAGTATGTCGTAGACGCCGAGTAGCCAATTCGGCGTGAGATGGTAGATAAGCCATGCCCCGGCCAGCGACAGCGTGGCAAGCGCCGGCTCCATGAGCCTGGGAAGATATCGTTCCGTCTTCGTTCGCCCCATCAGCTTGAGCGGGATCCAGATCAGAACATACACAACGGAACTTGCCATCAGCGCGACGCCAAGCAGGACCAGCATCAGGCGCGTGATTGGCCAGAGCGCGCCGCTGCGCACGCCATAAAAGCGCTGATCCGCATAAATCATTTCGCCGTTTTCTCCGGTGAAGAAGATGCGGCTCGCGGCTTGTTCCTGATCCAAGCGGAATTGGCTGGCGGAGACAGGAACGAGCACCTGGTTCGGTTCGAAGAAATTCTTTTGATACAGCGTGCCATATTCCTCCACGATTCGCCGGCCATTCAGCAGTAAATCCAGGAAGTTGAACCTTTCATCGCGCGGATTTCCCTGCTCGTAATAGCCGGCGAACCTGTCGAGATCGGCAGCGCTGAGCATTACCGGGGCGGATTGTGAAATGGAATCTCCCGCCAGCAGGTAATTCATCACCAGCAATTCGATGTTCTTCATCGCCTCGCCTGGAGCCGAGGTGTTCATCAGAATTACCCAGCCCACGGCCTGATCGGGCAGGTAACGATAAGACGAACTGAATCCGTCGATTCGTCCGCCGTTTCCGTGCGCCACCACCGGGCCGCTAAAATCGGCGTAATTCCCCAGGCCATAGCCATATTTCAGGCCCGCGCGGGCGGCAAGGGTGGTCTGCGGATATTCCATCCGGAGGATCGATTCCGGCTTGAGCAATTGTGCTTCGCCAACTTTGCCTCGATTCAGGAACATCTGCACCAGCAGCGCCAGTTCCTTGGCCGAGGACTTAAAATCGCTCGCCGGGCGCAGGTAAACGGAAACATAGGGAACGGGCTTGTCTGAATTCTCTTCGTAGCCTTCTGCCAGCAGCGGCTGATTCAAATTCGTAAGCTGGAAATCCGAATAGGTTGTGCCCAGCGGGATCAATATATTTTCGCGGATGTACCGATCGAATTGCCCTTGGGATATTTTCTCGATCAGATATCCCGCAACGCCGTATCCGGGATTGGAATACGACATGCGTGTGGCGGGCGGCCAGCGAGGCGCCAGCGGCGAGCTGAATTTCTGCAGGATATCGAGGAGCGGCATGTCCGGCGGATCGCTGACATTGTAGCCCCCGCTTTCGCGCACATCGTCAAAGCCGGCAGTCTGTTCGAGCAAGTTCGCCACCGTGACCGGATGCGAGGATTGCCATGCATTCCGGATGGGAAGCTCCGGAGCGATGTCGGCCAGCTTGGCTTCCAGATCGATCTTGCCGTCTTCCTGTAATTTCAAGAGCGCCAGCGCAACCAGGCTATCGCTGATCGCTCCAACGCGAAAGCAAGTGTCGGCTGTGACTTCTTTATTGGCCGTGAGGTTCGCCTTGCCCAGGCCGCCTTCCCAGAGGATGCGATCCTTTGCCACCAGCGCGATTCCGGCGCCGGGAATGTGCTCGGAGGCCATGATTTTCCGGATCTCTAGTTGCAGTTCTTCGAGAGTCTTCGGCGTGGGCTGCGTGGACCTGCTGGACTGCGAATGAGCGCTGAAGCTCAGCAGGCTTGCCGACACGATCAGCGCGCTCGCAATGAAAAGAAGAGGATGGCGCTTCATGAATGCTCCTGACCAAGCCTGTGCATTGTACTTCTTGCCAGCGTCTCCAAGAAGCAAACTTGCAGTTTGCTCAGGCCTTCGAGGGCTGGGAGAAGTTAGCTGTTGCGCCCGGATATTCTCGGGAGTGGCGCAAGCCGGCCCCGCTGGCATGCGACCGAGGACCCCGAGCGAGGCCACTCCGGCGGAAACATTTCACCGATGCTGGTTGACGGCCTCCGCGCCCATGCTACGATGCCCGAATTCGTTTCCGCGGCTGACCTGGGGTCTGGCCGCTGATGGATTCACTTGAAGAAACTGTTGAGAATTGGAATCTGGTTGGCGATCGCGCTGGGCGGGGCGTCGGGCCTCGCCGCGATTGCATTTGAGCGCAATGAGCCGCTCAATGGCGTCTGGTTTGTGGTCGCGGCCGCCTGTACGTATCTGGTGGCCTATCGTTTTTACGCATCTTTCATTGCGGCCAAGGTGCTCGCGGTTGATGCGACACGGGCCACGCCGGCCGAACGGCTGGAAGACGGCCGCGATTTCGTCCCGACGAACAAATGGGTGCTGATCGGGCACCATTTTGCGGCCATCGCCGGGCCGGGGCCTCTGGTGGGGCCCACACTCGCTGCGCAGTTCGGCTATTTGCCAGGCACTCTCTGGCTGATTCTGGGCGCGGCGCTCGGCGGGTGCGTCCAGGATTTCACGATTTTGTTCTGCTCGATCCGCCGCGACGGAAAATCCCTGGGGCAGATGGCCCGCGAAGAAGTGAGCAAGCGCGGCGGAACCATCGCCGTACTCGCCGTGCTCGCGATCATGGTCATTCTGCTGGCGGTGGTCGCGCTGGTGGTGGTGAATGCGCTGAAAGCTTCGCCCTGGGGCGCTTTCACGATCGCGATGACCATTCCCATCGCGCTCTTGATGGGCGTCTATCTGCGCTATTTGCGGCCGGGACGAGTGCTCGAAGCTTCGGCATTTGGTTTCGCCCTGGTCTTTTTCTCGGTGGTGGCGGGACAATGGGTGAACAATTCCCCGGCCTGGTCCCACGCCTTCACGCTGAGCGGTCCAGCGCTCGCCATTGCGATAATCATTTATGGTTTTGCCGCTTCCGCGCTGCCCGTGTGGCTGTTGCTGGCTCCGCGCGATTATCTCAGTGCATTCATCAAGATTGGCGTGGTGATCGCGCTCGCTGCCGGAATCCTTCTGGTTCGCCCCACCTTGCACATGCCGGCGTTCACGCGGTTCGTGGACGGTAACGGCCCCGTGTTCGCCGGCAAAATTTTCCCGTTTTGTTTCATCACGATTGCCTGCGGCGCCATTAGCGGATTTCACGCGCTGATTGCAAGCGGCACGACGCCGAAGATGATCATCAGCGAAGCGCACGCGCGGCTGGTGGGTTACGGCTCGATGCTCATGGAATCATTCGTTGGCGTGATGGCCATGGTGGCGGCCTGCGCGCTCCAGCCGGGCGTCTATTTCGCGATCAACAGCCCCGCCGGTATCGTGGGCAAGACGGCGGAAGCAGCCGCGACTACCATTCGCTCCTGGGGTTTCCCGCTCGATCCTCAGACCATGACAGCTCTCGCGCAGAGCGTAGGCGAGCGCTCACTACTCGATCGCACCGGCGGCGCGCCCTCGCTGGCCGTGGGCATGGCGCAAATTTTTAGCGGGACGATTGGCGGCGAGCGCTTGCTCAGCATCTGGTATCACTTTGCCATCATGTTCGAGGCGCTGTTCATTCTCACTGTGCTGGACGCGGGTACGCGCGTGGGCCGGTTTATGGTGCAGGAGCTTCTGGGTCATGTCTGGAAGCCGCTCGGGCGCACTAGTTCGTATCCCAGCATTCTCGCGACCAGCGCGATCATCGTGGGGGCCTGGGGCTGGTTCTTGTGGCAAGGCGTGCAGGACCCGCTGGGCGGAATCAATTCGCTTTGGCCGCTCTTCGGGATCGCTAATCAACTACTTGCGGCGGTGGCGTTTGTGGTGGCGACGACCATCCTGCTTAAAATGGGCCGGCGAAAATCTCTCTTGGTCACCCTGCTTCCTACCGCTTGGATCGTGCTGGTGACCATGACGGCAAGCTACCAGAAAATATTCAGCTTGAATCCGCGGATCGGACACCTGGCGCAAGCGCGGCTGCTCTCCGCCCAGCTTGCCTCGGGTGCGATTCCCGCGGCGAAAATTGCCGAGACGCACCGGTTGATTTTGAATAACCGCCTGGATGCAGCCGTGACGGCAGTGCTGGCGGGCATGGTGTTGATTCTGGTCGTCGAAGCATTGGTGGAATGGGCGCGCATATTGCACGGCGGCAAGGAAGCGGTCTTGCATGAAGCGCCCTACGTGTCCACCCGCTGGATGGAAGGAGATTGAGCGGCTTGATCAGCAGCGGCGATTTTAAGAAATCGAGGGGGCAATAAGATGCAACGTGAAAAGGAGTGGAGGCATCCTGGTGATTGACTGTAATTATTTTGCCGCCAGTTTGCGCAATGAATTTATCCCTCACTTTGCGCCGGTCGTTCTCAGAACGATCAGGAGAATCTTTATGCTGCAAAAGAAAGAGCTTTCCATAGGGCTGATCGTCGGAACTGCGTTCTTGACTGTCCTATGTGGCAGTCCTGCTTATGGCCAAGCCATGGGACCATTCAGAAATTTGATTCCGCCGGCCGTTTCCTCTCCGGCGGCGCCTGTTCAAACGATTCCGTTGACTGTGCCGAAAGGAGCGCCGATCCGGATAGCGATCGAGAAGGAAGTTTCGATCAAGAAAGTAGGCCAGTCCGTTCAGGGACGCGTGGTCGATCCTGTTTATGCCTTCGACCAATTGGTTGTGCCGGTGGGAAGCGAGGTGCGGGGCAAAATTATTCGCCTGGAAAAGGTGTCCAAGGGACGGCGGACCCAGGCAATCATGAATGGCGATTTCACGCCGTTGCACATCGTCAAAATTGAATTCGACGAACTTGTGCTGAAAGACGGAAAGACTCTGCCGCTCAAGACGATTGTCTCGCCGGGAACCGCGCGGGTTGTGCGCCTGGTGACAAGCCACGAAAAGGAAACGAACGGCAAAGGCGCCGCCGCCCGCGAA
>JBGQGW010000198.1:0-7408 GCA_041497605.1 Terriglobia bacterium
AAAATTCTGCCGCGGAAAATAGAGAAGTCCGCGTTCGAGAGGCGCGACCGCCAGTCCTCGAAAAGTTCGTAGAGCGAAGAACGCACGGGCGGGGCTTCGTCGAGCATTTGATTCGTTAAGTTGTAGATGGAGCGCGCGTGCTGGAAATAATTGCGCATCCAATCGGCCGGAGAAAGTTGCCCGCCGGGTTGCCCGCCGATGCCCGTGGCAGCGGCTTCGGCTTGCAGTTCGTAAGAAAGAACGTTGTCGTCGCGGCCCTGCCGGAGGTGCAAAAAGCAGCGAGCGGCGGAAAGGAATTGGAAGGCGCGAAGGTATGGTTCCTGCAGGGCTCGCGGTCCCGAGCCATCGCCCAGATGAGGACGGCCGTCTTCATCGAGGCTGGCAATCTGAGTGAGCCAGCAGGCGACATGATAATCGCGGAGGCCGCCGGGAGCTTCTTTCAAATTGGGCTCGAGGTGAAAAATCGTGTTGCCGTGCTTGGCGTGGCGTTTGCAGGTCAGCTCGGCAAGATTGCGAACGAGCGGCTGACGCTCGCGGGCGACCAACTGGGGGATCACGTTGCGAGAAAGGCGCGCGAAGAGTTGCCCGTCGCCGGCGAGGTAGCGGGAATCAAGAAGTGAAATCGTGAATTCGGGATTCTCGTCGTTGAATTCCTCGCACTCCGCGAGCGTGCGTGTGGCGGGGCTGACGCGCAGGCGGATATCCCACAGAGCCTGGGAAATTGCAGCGACGGCTTCCTTGGTCGAGGCCACGACGGAAGGATTGTCGCAAAGATATAGGATATCGACGTCGGAATGCGGGAAGAGCGCTTTGCGGCCGTAGCCGCCCAGGGCGACCGCGCAGAAATTGTCCGGAGCGTTCGAGTCGCTGGGAAGCAAATCGCGATAGAGCTCGCGGACGATGGAATCGACGAGTGCCGAGCGATCGAGCAGGGCCGCGGCGCTGTCGCCGGTGGCATTGAAATTTTCGCTGAGCTTTTCCGTTTCCTTTACATAGGAATCGCGGAGAGCGGAAAGGGTGGGGAATGGCATGGGCGCCTGAGATTAGTCTAGCGCGAATTGCGGGCGACGAGCGGGCGGGATTCGGTGGTGCTAACGAAAAGGAAATGCCGGAATGGCGGAGCCGGCGATCTCCGGCGAATGCTGTTAGAGCGCGGTTTCGCCGCGCTCTTCGTTGCGGATGCGGATGGCCTCATCGATTTTCGAGAGAAAAATTTTGCCATCGCCGATTTTGCCGGTCTTGGCCGACTTCAGGATGGCCTGGACGGCGCCGTCGACCAAATTATCCGGCAGCACCATTTCAATTTTGATTTTGGGGAGCAGGTCCACGGTATATTCGCGGCCGCGATAGACCTCCGTGTGGCCCTTTTGGCGGCCATGGCCGCGCACGTCGGAGACCGACATGCCTTCGACGCCGATTTCACGCAAGGCGTCCTTGACGGATTCAAACCGGGAAGGCTGGATGATCGCTTCGAGCTTTGTCATAGCAATTTATCCTTCGGCAGAATCGATCATGAGATATGGCGCGCCGGGCGCGGCTGTAGATCTGAGCCGGCCCGGCTCACGCTTCGAGGTTATATCCTTCTTCGCCGTGTTGCGAAAGGTCTAAGCCCTCCACTTCATGCTCTTGCGACACGCGCAAGCCAACGAGCACGTCGACGGCTTTGAGCAAGATCAAACTGCCCACGATCGCCAGAGTCCAGGCAATCACAATGCCGACGATTTGATTCAGAACTTGGTGAGCATTTCCGTCGAGCAGTCCAACGGCCAGCGGGTTTCCCTGGCTATCCTTGAAAATTGGATTGACCACTTTCAAGGCAAAAATGCCGGTGAGCAAGGCGCCCAGGGTGCCGCCGGCGCCATGAACGCCAAAAGCGTCGAGCGAATCATCGTAAAGGAACCAGGACTTCACCTTCGTCACCATCAGGAAGCAGACGATGCCAGCGAGGAAGCCAATCGCGATGGCGGAGAATGGCCCGACAAATCCGGCCGCGGGCGTGATGGCCACGAGTCCGGCAACGGCTCCGGAGATTGCGCCGAGGGCGCTTGGCTTGCCGTTGCGAATCCATTCCGCGATCACCCAGCCCAGGGTGGCGGCGGCGGCGCCGAAGTGAGTGGCGGCAAACGCGCTGGTGGCGAGGCTTCCCGCGGAGAGAGCGCTGCCGGCGTTAAAGCCGAACCATCCGACCCACAGCAGGCAGGCGCCGATGAAGCTGAGCACCACGCTATGCGGCGGCATGGGCTCGCGCGGATAGCCCAGGCGCTTGCCGAGATAGAGCGCACAGACCAGGGCGGAGACTCCGGAGGTGATGTGCACGACGGTGCCGCCGGCAAAATCGAGTGTGGGAAATCTGCCGCCGAGCGACGCGTTCAGCAAGCCTCCCTTGCCCCAAACCATGTGCGCCATCGGCGCGTAAATCACCAGAGACCACAGAGTGGTGAAGAGGGCCATGGCGCTGAATTTCATGCGCTCGGCGAAGGCGCCGGTGATCAGAGCGGGAGTGATGATCGCGAACATCAACTGATAGAGCATGAAAGTTTGTTGCGGAATGGTAGCGGCGTAGTCCGGATCGGGCGCGGACCCAACGCCGCGCAGGAAAAGATGGCCGAAACCGCCAATGAACTGGTTTCCGGGCGCGAAGCAAAGACTGTAGCCGACAATGGCCCAGACGATGGAGACGATGGCCATCATCGCGAAGCTTTGCATCATGGTGGCCAGCACATTTTTTTTGCGCACCAGTCCGCCATAAAAAAGGGCCAGGCCAGGGCCGGTCATCATCAGCACCAGCGCCGTGCTGATCAGCATCCAGGAATTGTCGGCGGAGCTCTGGGCGCCAGCGACTTGCTGTTCCAGTTGGGCAACGCGATCGGAGATCGATGGGCTTGCGGCTTGCGAAGAACTCGAACCGGGAGCAGGAGAAGATTGCGCACGTGCCGGGACAGCAGCGATCGAGAATAGGAGGAACACAAAGCACAACCGGAGCCGAATGGATTTCATCGCTATCTTCTCCGTGCGTTCCTGGGATCCGCGCGCCTGCCGCGGGTCAAAATCGGCCTATTATAAAAGTCCCAAAAGAAACTCAATCATCAAAATTGTTGATACAATCCATTTGCGCAGGAACCCGCCGCGCCCGGACCCGGGACAGATCCTGCCAGGCCATCCAATGAGCGATTCCCAGGATCATCCGATGTTTGTTCATACGGCAACGAGTTTGCGCGGGAGCCAACCATGAAAGACCCAGGTGATTTTACCGGAGTCCGGCAGCGCTGGAGAATTTTTCACCGGCCCGGTGCTCTTCTTTGCATTGTTTTGTTGGCGGCAGCCATTCCGTCATTCGCGGAATGGCGCTCCGCCGGCGCGGTGACATCGGCTCATGTGATCCCAAATGGCGTGGAACTCGAGGCCGGCCGCGCGCGGATTCGAATCACGGCGATCAGCAATTCGATCCTGCGGGTACGCGTGGCGCCGGATGGAAAGTTTCCGGACGATTTTTCATGGGCCGTTTTGCCCGGCAGCGGGAAGACGATTGCGACGACGCTGAAGGAAGCAGAGTCCGGTTGGGAACTGATGACCGGTTCCGTGACGGTTCGCATCCGCAAGTCTCCGCCTGGTATTGCGTTCCTTGATTCCGCGGGGCACGTTCTTTCGGAGGATGATCCGGATCATCCGATGGCCTGGGATGGCGCGCGAATCCGGGTTTGGAAAACCATGTCGGCAAAGGAACACTTTTACGGTCTCGGGGACAAGGCGGGCTCGTTCGATCATCGCGGGCACGTTTATTCGCTCTGGAATAGCGACACCGTCTTCTGGCAAGAGTCGACTGATCCTCTGTACAAATCGATTCCGTTTTTCCTGGCAGCGCAGCCGGGCGCGGCGTACGGAGTTTTTTTCGACAATACCTATCGCAGCAGTTTTGATTTCGGCAAGGAATTGCCCGGCGCCTATTCCTTCGGGGCGGAAGGCGGTGAGCTGAATTATTATTTTCTCGCGGGCCCGCAGCCGAAGCAGGTGCTGGAAGAATATGCCGGGCTGACCGGGCAGATGCCTTTGCCCCCATTGTGGGCGCTGGGATACCAGCAATGCCGGTGGAGCTACTATCCGGAGGCGCGCGTGCGCGAATTGGCGCGCACGTTCCGTGAAAAGAAAATTCCTGCTGACGTGATTTATCTGGACATCGATTACATGGATGGATACCGGCCCTTCACAATCGACGCGAAGAATTTTCCACATTTCGGAGAGATGATCGCCGATCTTGCGCGGCAGGGATTCAAAGTAGTTTCCATCCTCGATCCGGGAATCAAGAAGGATCCAGGCTATTTCGCCTACGACCAGGGAATGGCCGGAGATGAATTCATTCACAATCCGGATGGATCGCTCTTTGAAGGCGAGGTTTGGCCCGGGCTGTGCGTTTTCCCCGATTTCGCGCGCGCGGCGACAAGGCAATGGTGGGGCGGCCTGTATCGCGAACTGGTTCAAAAGGGAGTGCGCGGATTCTGGAATGATATGAATGAGCCGGCGGTGTTCAATCAGCCGGACAAGACTATGAGAGTGGATGCGGTGGACCACGCGGAGGGGAGGACGCTCGACCAACGCGCATTTCACAACGTCTATGGAATGGAAATGGCGCGGGCTACTTTTGAAGGATTGCAAAAACTGCGGCCGGACGAGCGGCCGTTTGTGCTGACGCGCGCTGCCTACGCGGGCGCGCAACGGTACGCGGCGGCGTGGACCGGGGACAACACCAGTTCGTGGAACCACATGAAGATATCGGTTCGCATGCTGCTAAATCTTGGCCTTTCCGGCTATGGATTCGTGGGCGATGACATCGGGGGATTTACCGGTAGTCCGACGCCGGAATTGCTGACGCGCTGGATGGAATTGGGCGCGTTCAATCCGATCTACCGGAACCACACTCAGAAGGGCACGGCGGATCAGGAGCCGTGGGTGCATGGGCCGGAGCAGGAAGCGATCCGGCGGCGCTACATCGAATTGCGCTACCGCATGCTGCCGTATCTGTATACGAGTTTCGAAGAAGCGTCACGGGATGGGCTGCCGGTGATGCGTCCGCTTTTCCTGGAGTATCCGGAAGAGGAGGGCCTGTACACGAACGATCAGGAATTTCTGCTGGGAAGGGACATCCTGGTAGCGCCGAAGTTGATGGAGATGCTCGACGCTTACCCGGTGCTGCTGCCTGGAGGCGCGGAGAGCAATTGGTATGATTATTGGACCGGGCAGAAATTCGCAGGCGGTGAATCGCTGAGCGTCAAACCGGCTCTGGATACGCTTCCTTTATATGTGCGTGGCGGCGCGATTTTGCCGCAGGAATCCGTGGTGCAAAATACGGACGAGAAACCGCAAGGTCCGCTCGAATTGCGCGTCTATCCGGGGACGGATTGCCGGGGCTCGGAATATTTGGATGATGGGAAGAGCTACGGATTCACGAAGGGCGCGTATCTGCGCGTGCAATACAATTGCCGGGCGGCAAACGGATCACTCACGATTACGGCCGCGGCGCGCGAAGGCTCCTATGCGCCCTGGTGGACCAGCGTGAAGCTGGAAATATTCGGCACGGAAAAGACACCGAAGGAAATTCGCGCCGGCGGGCATGGAATCACTGGCTGGACGTATGACGCGCAGCAGAAGGCGGTCACCCTGACGATTCCGGATGCCGCCTCCGGCTGGGAAGTGGTGGTTGATTATCAGTGAGCGAAATGCAGGGAATTCGCTCGATGCTGTTTATTCGGATTTGACGACTTCGCCACCTTTCATCACAAATTTTACATGCTCGAGTAGCGTTACGTCAGAGAGCGGATCGCCATCCACCGCGACCAGATCGGCAAATTTTCCCGCCTGCAGAGTTCCCACGCGGTCTGACCAGCCGAGCAAATCGGCGGCATTCACCGTCGCTGCCTGAATGCTTTGGAGCGGCGTCAATCCAAGCTTCACCATCACCGCAAATTCGTGCGCGTTCAGCCCGTGCGGATAAACGGCCGCGTCGGTGCCGAAAGCGACTTTCACTCCTTCGTGAAAGGCGTGCGAAATATTGGTGCGGGCGGCAGGCATCACCATCCTGGCCTTTTCCAACACGTAGGGAGTGACGCCCAACTTATCCGTATTGGCCAAAAACCAATCGCCCAGGTAGAGAGTGGGGACCAGATAGGTTCCGTGCTGCTTCATCAATTGGATGTCTTCGTCGTTGATATAGCTGCCGTGCTCGATCGAATCGACTCCGGCGAGGACGGCAGTCTTGATGCCGAGTGCGCCGTGAGCGTGGGCGGCGACTTTGCGGCCGAGGCCATGGGCGGTTTCGACGATCGCGCGCATCTCCTCGGGGCTGTACTGCTGGAAGGTGGGATTGTCACCTTCAGAGAGGACGCCGCCAGTGGCCAGAATTTTGATGAGGTCGGCGCCGAATTTAATATTCTCCCGAACTTTTCTGGTAACGCCATCAAGGCCGTCGGCGACACCATCCCCCGAGGCATGAAATTCCGGGGCCAGGAAGTTCTGGTCGCCGCGACCGCCGGTGATGCTGAGGCCCGGTCCGGATGCGAGCATGCGCGGGCCGGGAACATCGTCAGCGTTGATCGCATCGCGGAGGGCAATGTCCGCATAGCCAGGAGCGCCGACATTGCGAACCGTGGTGAAACCGGCCTGCAGGGTCACGCGCGCGTTGCGCGCACCGAGAAGAGCATCTCGCGGGACGGAAGAATGCAGGCCACGCGGGCCGAGGAGAAATGGCGAGCCCGTCAGATGCGTATGGCAGTCGATCAGGCCGGGCAGGACGGTGGAATGCGAAAGATCGACCACACGCGCGCCGGAGGGCACCTGCGATTCGAGCGCCGAGGCTGGGCCGATTTTCGTGATGCGGTCGCCTTCAATCAAGATGATCTGGTTTTCGAGATATTTGCCGGAAGTGACGTCCAGAACCTTTCCGGCTTTGACGGCGATCTCCGGCGGTTTGGCGGTCATTGGCTCCTGAGCCGAGCCGGGAAGAGATACCAGAGTCGTAATCACGAGGACCAATATTCCCCAACGCTTCATCGCGTGCCTCCGAGATAGAATTCTGTTTTTTAACACGACGCCCGCGCTTGGAGCGAAGGCGCTCCGAACGGGTGCGCCGTGCCGCGGGAATTGTAGCCGTGTTGCGGGCGCGCGACTGTAAAATTCTTGTTTTTTGCGAATCGGCGTGATTGGTGGGCGCGCGGAGATCCCGAGGCCCGAGATTTCCGTTTCCCGCGGCATCGAAATTCTCACAACTGCATAAGTTCCGTATTGACAGCGTGTGTCCCGCAACGTATAAATATACAGTCGACTGCATAATCAGTCAGACGCCATTTATGGGGATGCAAAAGCGATTCCGGCAAGGGCAGATTCTAAAAGTGATCTCGGCTGAACCCATCTCGAATCA
>JBGQGW010000199.1:0-7331 GCA_041497605.1 Terriglobia bacterium
GCCTTCCGGCGGCGGCGTGCATGGCGGCCCGTTCCATTCCGCGAATCCGGAAATGTATTTCGTGCACACCCCGGGATTGAAAGTGGTGTATCCCTCGACGGCATACGACGCGAAGGGCCTGCTGAAGTCGGCGATTCGCGACAATAATCCGGTGCTGTTTTTCGAGCACAAGTTCCTGTACCGCCGCATCAAGGAAGAAATTCCCACGGACGATTACACCGTGCCGCTGGGCAAGGCGGTCGTGCGGCGCGAAGGGCGCGACTTGACGATCGTCTCCTATGCGGCCATGGCGCACACCTCGCTCGAAGCCGCGGCGCAACTCGAAAAAGAAGGCATCGACGCCGAAGTGATCGACCTGCGCACGCTGCTGCCGCTTGATAAGGAAGCGATTCTCGCGTCGGTGAAGAAAACCAACAAGCTGCTGGTGGTGCATGAAGACACGCGCACCGGCGGCATTGCCGGAGAAATCGCGGCGGTGGTCTGCGAAGAGGCCTTCGAGGATTTGGATGGGCCGATTACGCGCGTCACCTCGCTCGATACGCCGGTGCCCTATTCGCCGCCGCTCGAGGAACATTTTTTGCCGAACGCCGGGAAGGTGGCCGCGGCCGCCCGCGAATTGGCGAAGTATTAGAAGAAGGCGCGCGAGCGCCAATGTTTTTGTAGGGGCGGGCTTCAGCCCGCCCGTCTTGGCATTGAGTTCCGAACGCAGAGGAGAATCAAATGGCCGTTGACGTGATCATGCCCCAGATGGGCGAAAGCATTTTCGAAGGCACCATTACCAAGTGGCTGAAAAAGCCCGGCGACAAAATTGAGCGCGACGAACCGCTCTTCGAAATTTCGACGGATAAGGTAGATGCGGAGATCCCCTCGCCGGCCGCCGGCGTCTTGCAGGAGATCAAAGTCGGCGAAGGGCAGACCGTGCCGATTCAGACGGTTGTTGCCGTGATCAGCGCCGCCGGCGCCGAGGCCGCTGCGCCCGCGCCGGCCCCGGCGAAGAAAGAACCGCCCAAATCCGAAGCGCCGAAAGCCGCGGCACCGGCGCCGACCCCAGCGCCATCGCCAAAGCCCGCTCCTGCTGCCGCGGCACCGGCCGCCACAACGCCCCGCCCCGCCCCGGCCTCTGGGGCTGCCGCGCCGCCAGTTCGTCCGTCGGGTGAAAAGCTTCGCAGTTCACCCCTGGTTCGCCGGATCGCGCGGGAACAGGGAATTGATCTTTCGCAAGTTCCCGGCACGGGCCTGGGCGGCCGGATCAGCAAGAAAGACATTCTGACATTTTCGGAATCCGGCGGAGCAGGCGCCGCGGCAGCTCCGGCCCGGGCGGCTGCGCAGCCCTCCGCCCCGCCTCCACCGATACCGCCGGCTTCAGCCGTTCAGGCTCATGCCGCGCTCGAAACCGCCGTGCCGCGCGAGCGGATGTATTTCGGCCATTTTGAAGTGCAGCCCATGTCGGTGATGCGCCAGAAAATTGCCGAGCACATGGTGGTGTCTAAGCGCGTTTCGCCGCACGTTTATTCGATCGACGAGGCCGACGTCACCGGAATCGCCACGCTGCGCGCGCGCTCGAAAGCGGAGTTCGAGAAGACCACCGGCACCCGGCTCACGTTCACTCCCTTCTTTGTCCGGGCCGCGGTGGAGGGTTTGCGCGAATTCCCCACGGTGAATTCGTCGGTCGACGGCACCAACATCGTGCTGCACCGCGAATGCAATATCGGCATCGCGGTGGCGCTGGACTGGGGGTTGATCGTCCCGGTGATCAAGAATGCCGAAGAGAAGAATTTCCTTGGCCTGGCTCGCGCGGTGAACGATTTGGGCGAGCGCGCCCGCACGAAAAAACTGAAGCCCGAAGAGGTGCAGGAAAGCACGTTCAGCATCACCAACCCCGGCACGTTCGGCGGCCTGATGGGCCTGCCGGTGATCAGCCAGCCCAACGTGGCCATCCTGGGCCTGGGCGCGATCCAGAAGCGCCCCGTGGTGATCAACGATGCGATAGCGATCCGCTCGATGGTCTATCTCACGCTGAGCTACGATCACCGCGTGGTCGATGGGGCCGTCGCGCACCAGTTCATGGGCAAGGTCAAATCGTTCCTCGAGAACTGGACCGAAAGTATCCTCTAAGGTCTCAGCAATAGCTGATTGGCAGGTGCGCGAGTGAGGAGGCGATTGCTAGGGTATCTCGCGGCACTGCTCATTGCCTACGGGCTGATCCTTCTTGCTGTCCGTCTGTTCGAAAAGCGGATAATTTTCTTTCCGGACTATCCGGGCCGTTTGGATGGTGACTGGCATCCGAGGGCTCTGCCGGTCCAAGACATCTGGCTCACCACCGCCGATGGTGTGAGGCTGCACGGATGGTGGATTCCGAATCCCAGCGCACAGTTTACTTTCCTCGCTTTCCATGGAAATGCCAGCAATATTGCCGGCCGAGCAGAGGTCTACCGATTTCTCTGGCAACTGCCTGCAAACGTGCTGGCCGTCGAATACCGCGGCTACGGCCGCAGCGAAGGCAATCCAAGCGAAGCAGGAATTTACCAGGACGCACAAGCCGGGTATGACTACGCGCTCAAAACTCTGAACGTTCAGCCGGAGCGGATCATCAGCTTTGGCCAATCGCTGGGGACGGCAGTTGCTGTGGACTTGGCTGCGAGACGTCCCGTCGCGGCAGTCGTGCTCGAGGCGCCATTCCCTTCCACCCGAGCAGTGACGCGGCGTATTTATCCTTATCTCCCGGGTATTGGCTTGGTTGCAAAATCAAAATTTGACACGGCGGAAAAACTCGCTCGAGTTCGTGTGTCCGTCTTGATTGTGCACTGCACGCAAGACCCGGTGATCCCGTTTTTGCTGGGCGAAGAAGTGTACCAGCATGCGCGCTCGCCTAAGTTTTTTCTCCGCATCGATGGGGTATGCCATGAAGAAGCATCCCTGATTGCGCCGGCTCGCTACCGCCAGCAGTTGCTCGATTTTTTAAGTAGGCTCGAATCTACAAAGTGAGATCGCAACTCTGTCTCCGCCCGGAACATGAATTGCCATCTCGAGCACAAAGTGACCAATGGAAACTCAACTGTCCCCACTGGACTTGAAACGCGCACCAAACTTCATCGTGCGGGCATCTACCCTTTAATGGCACAAGATTGGGGAACTCCGCCGTGGCAATTTGATTTCCAGCCCGAAGCGCGCCCGCTGCCGGACCAAGTGGATTTCGCGGTCATCGGCGGCGGCTTCACGGGCCTTGCGGCGGCGGCGTGGCTGCGGCGGCTCGACCCGCACAAATCGGTCGCTCTTTTTGAAGCGGATCATCTTGGCGCGGGCGCGAGCGGGCGCTCGGGCGGGATGGCTCTCGATGAAACGGCCGCAGGCGATCTTCCCGGTCTCGGCAATGTTCTCGAAGGCTACGAAAAAATTCTGCGCGATCTGGAAATCGAATGCGATCTCGAGTTGCCGGGCGCCTGGGAGATTGGCCGCAGCGGCGGCCGGCGCGATTCCCCCATTGCCTGGCAGGATTCCGGCACATTGCGCGTCGTCGGGGAAGTTCCGGGCGGGACGGTTGATCCGGGAATGCAAGTGAGCGGGCTCGGCCGGGCGGCCCAGCGGCTAGGAGCAGCCCTCTTCGAAAATACTCCGGTGCGTGGAATTCGCTGGAGCCATCCACTTGAAATTCAGATTCCGCAGCGCCGCATTCTGGCGGGCCAGGCGCTGATTGCCACCAACGCCGGGGAACTCGAGTTGAGTTCGCTCGAGGGTCGCGCCCAGCCCAAGTTTACGCTGGCGATTGCGACCGAAGCGCTGGGCGAAGAGCGGATGAAGGAAATCGGCGTTCCCCGGCACAAAGCGTTCTACACGGTTGATCTTCCTTATTTATGGGGGCGCACGCTGGCGAACGGGGGCATGGTCTGGGGCGCCGGCCTGATTCACCCGAACCATTGGCGCGAACTGGCTGCCATCGACGTCAGGACCGGCGAAGCGGCGGAGATGTTTTCAAGATTCGAGCGGCGCGTGCGCGGTTTCCATCCGGCGCTGGCTCGCCTGCGCACCACGCATCGCTGGGGCGGCCCGATTCTTTTTCCCGAAGGCTGGCGCCCGATTTTCGAGCGGCACCCTTCGAGCGAGCAAGCCATTGTCCTGGGCGGCTATGCCGGCCACGGAGTCGCGCTCTCGGTTTATCTCGGCAAATGGGCCGCCGAGGCGTTGCTGGGGCGAAGAGAATTGCCGCGGTGGTGACTTAGGATCCGCGAACGCGTTCTATTGCAGCCTCGGCCGGATCCGGTTCGCGAAGGCATCGAGGCGCGCCAAGGGAACCATTTCTATTTTCTGGTCGTGCAGCAAGCGCGAGACAAATTGATGGCGCATGTTTTCCGGCCGCGGCTCGGTTTCCGTGATCGCGGCGAATTCGGCGGAGGAAATTTTCGCGCGAATACATTCCGCCGTGTAGGCCAGCACCTTGGCCTGCGCCGGATCGCGGTCGAGTGAGATGGCCTGCAGATAGCCGCGCGTGCCGTTGTAGCGGTAGGCATAATCGATTCGCATCGGATCACCCGGCTGGGTGAACTGCTCCACGCGGACCCCTTTCTCCATTTTCTTGAGCAAGCCCTGGCGGCGGAACACTTCGTTGATCCGGGTGCGAATCCATACGCGGGTATTTTCGATCAGGCCCGCGCGGCCGGCGCGGCGCGGCGGCGCCACGTAATCGCGGTACAGACGGTCGAGCTCGGCATCGAAATCTTCGGCCAGCAAAGCCCTTTGCGGGCTCAACTCGATCACATTCGAGAGGGTTTGATCGAGTTTTCCGAGGTAGGCTGCCACATCGAGGCCGGCGGCCGCGATCTGCGCGTCGAATTCGCGCGGCAGGCCCCGCAGCAATTCTTCGTCGGCATTGGGATGCAGCCGGCGCACGCGCGCCAGTTCCGCCGGCTCTTCCACCAGCCGCGCGGCCAGGCGCTTCGCCCCGGCATCCTCGAGCAGCACTCCGATGTTCACCCACTCGTCGCGCACCAGGTTCGGCGTGTAGCGCAACACGCGATAGCTAAAGGTTCGCAGATTTTCATTGGTCATTGTTCACGTCCAGTTGGGAAAGGGCTGGCGATGGGATTTTTTCGCGTCCAGGATCAGCTCGCGAGCGCGGGTCCGCCGGCGGTCCAGATGCTCGATGAGCCGCTCGAGCGCTTCCGGCTCGAAATCATACCACTCCGGGGGAATTTCGCCGGCGCTCTCGCCGATCACGTCGCTGGAAATTTTATGTTCGAGCCGCTCGAGCCAGGGCTCGAAGGCCTCCATGCCGCGCACCGATTCGTACACGCGATGGCGCGCGTAGAGGCCGCGCACCGGCGCGTCCGGAAAATTCCACTCGCCCGCGTTGAAACAGAAACCCTGGTCGATCATTTGCGCGCGATAACGCGTTTCCGGCGGCTGGCGGAAGAAAATAGCCTGGCGTCCGTTGGTGTTGCAGCACCATTTGTCGAAGACCAGCATTCCGGAAAAATCCGCAAGATTCTCGACCTCCCGGAGCTGTTCATCGGGAAGAAAATCGTGCACCACCAGCTCGGCCGGATCGCCCGGATAGCGCGAGCCGAATTGAAAACCAGCTTGGCAGGGCAAGCGGCTGCGGCCCAGTTGCACCACCAGGTCCGCGGAACCGGCGATCAACTCCGGGCCCACCTCCACCACCTCGGCCCTCGGCACCGGCAGCCCCAGCCGTGCAGCCAGTCTGGTCCCGAGCAATTCATTTGCCAGCACGCGCAAATGCTGCGGGTTGTTCTGAAATTTCACCACGTAATAGCTTTCGTCCGAACAACGGAGCAAATGCGACTGAGCACCACCGCGCATCCGGCGAATATATTCGATGGCCACCTGCATTTACGCATATGCTAGCCATCAGTTGGTACTCCCGCAAGGGAAACATTCTCAAATTGGGAAAATAGCCAGGATTGTGCGTTCAGGTTCGGTCGCATAGCCGTCAATCCATATCGCTGTACCAGTGTGAAACTGGCGCCCGGTGACTGAATAGCCCTCGTTGTGATGCTTAGCTCGCTGATATATCATGGAACTCATGAGCTTCACCGGCCTGCAGGAAAATCTTCGCCGCGAACTTCGCAAACGCATTGACGGCGGAGAACTCACCGGGATCGAGCTGGCTCGCCGCTCGGGGTTCACGCAGGCGCACATTTCGAATTTCCTGAACCGCAAACGCGGGCTGAAACTGAGCGCGCTTGACCGCATTCTCAAGGCCATCGGCTTGACGCTCTACGATCTGCTCAATCCCCACGATCTGGTGCGCTTCGCGGCGGCGCCGGCCGGCACGGACGATGAGTATGCGGAAGTGCCGCTGGTTGAATCGAGCGTGGCCGCATCAAGACAAGTGATCGTGAATGAAGATGTGCGCGAACTCTACAAAATCAAGCGAGCCATCCTCAGCCGCATCCGCCCGGACCTGGCCGTGCCGCCCCGCCGCGCCTGGACGCGCTGGGTGTTGATCCAGCTCGACTCGCGGGATGCCGCGAATCTCGCTTCGCGACTCTCCCCCGGCGCCTTCTTGCTGGTGGACCGGCACTACACCTCTCTGCGCCCATACCATAAGAACGAGCGAAATCTATACGCCGTGCGCAAACCCGAAGGCTGCGTGGTACGCTCGGTCGAACTCGGCGAAAATCTTCTGGTGCTGCGCCCGTCGAATCCGGCCGCGCCGGTCGAAGTGCTTGCCATCCGGGAAGGGCAAAGTTACTCCGACTTCGTGACCGGCCGCATCGCCGGCGCCGCGAGCGAACTGTGAGGCAGGATCGAGGAATCCGGTTGCGGGTCTCTGTCCCGGGTTCACCGGATTCCGCCGCCGGCCATTCAAGAAGTGATCCTTCCGGGCTCCGGAACTCCAGTTCAATTTCCAAATTCCGGATTTCAACTTCAGTTCCGCAATAGAAAAGGCCCGAGAAAATCCCCGGGCCTCTTCGACCACTTTCTTTTGGAGAACTGTGAATCGCTAACGCTTCCTGCCTTTTGCTTTTTTCTTCGGCTTGGCCTTCGCCTTCACTTTTTTCTTGGCCTTTGCTTTTGAAGCGGACTTCTTCTTCGCCGGCTTGGCCTTCGCTTTTTTCTTCGCCGCTTTTTTAGGCGCGCGCTTGGCGGCAGGTTTCGCCGCCGCCGGGGCGGCTGGCGCCGCTCCGATCTCTTCGGCTTCCTCTTCCACGACGATTTCTATGGTTTCATCCTCTTCGACCAGATCGTCAGGCTCTCCTGCGATCTCCTCTTCCTCCCCCTCGTACTGCGGGAGCTCGTCGTCTTCGTCATCTTTGAATTTCATATGGAACATCTCTCCCTCCGCGGGGTCAGAGGCTTTCCGACGTGCTCCC
>JBGQGW010000200.1:0-7258 GCA_041497605.1 Terriglobia bacterium
CCCGTCAGCGCGTATTCCTCGCCGTCCCAACTGCAAACCACCAGCGTGCGTCGCGGGCGGATGCCTTGCCGTTTCATCGCGCCCAGCGCCCGCGTCAATTCCATCATCGCAGCCGTGCCGCTCGAAGGATCGACGCCGCCAAACGCCCAGGCGTCGCGATGATTTCCCATCACCACCCAATCCTCCGGCAATTCCGAACCGCGAATCCGCGCCTCCACCACGTAGTAAGGCTTTACGCTCGTATCCATGTCCACTTTCAAATGGACTTTCACTCGTTTGCCGCCCATGCGGTATTTCAGCGGCAGTCCCCCTTGCCACGACTTCGGCGCCACCGGACCATCCAGATGTTCCAGCAGCGGTTTCGCGTCGTGCCACGAAAGCGGCACGCCGATAATCTTCGGCAGCGACACGGCTTCCTCGGGCGGAATCCGTTTCGCGCCGGGCACGGAGGCCCATCCCGGGGTCTGGGGATCGCCCGGAACCAGAAAATCGTAGGTAATAGCGCCCCGCTGGATATGGCTCTCCGGCCCCCAGGGTCCGTCCGGAAACACTTTGCCCTGCGTGTAGCCGTCCTCTGCCGGATCGGAATAAATCAGGAGCGCCGCCACACCCTCGCGCTGCGCCGTCAATGCTTTGAACCCGCGATAGCTGTAAGGATTCGAATAACGAACCAGCACGATTTTTCCACGCACGCTGATGCCGCGCTTCTTCAGCAGTTCATAATCCTCGGGATTGCCGCTATGCGCGTACACCACCGGCGCCGTCACTTCGCCCGAGGCCGAATAACCCAGGTAAGCCATGCTTACCTGGGGATTTTTTGTATCCGGGTCAACATCATAGGGTTCTTCGCGCAAGCCGGCGCGGTAGGGAACTGGACTCACCATTTCGAGCGAAACTTCGCGCGGCGAAGAATGCAGCACTTCGTATTCGTGGACCGTCACATCTTCCAGGCCCTGCTTGCGCCACTCCTCAGCCACATATTGCGCCAGCTCATTATTCCGCGTTGATCCCGCCGGATGCGGCTCGGCCGTGAAGTAGCGATGGTATTTTTGGATCTGCTCTGTCGAAATCGCCGCGCGCAGTTTTTCTTCCGCCGCCAGCTCCTTCCCGATCTGCTCTGTCGCGAATCCCGACATCACTTGCTGAGTTCCTTGCTTACCCGCCCGTTGCTGCGCCCCCAGCGCCAGCATCTGCGGCAGAAACGCCGCAGCGATCATCACCGCAGCCACTCCGGCAAATGCGACGCAGAATCCGCCGCCCATAGCGTCGGCACCCGGCCGTCTCTTGCAGTTATTTCTCACCTGCGGCATATCTCTCCTATCCCAGCACCAAGAATGGGCATCGCGAACGTCATTAGCTGAGCGCCGTCATTCTGAGGGCCAGTCTCACCGGCCCGAAGAATCCCGCGCACCCTCGCTCACCGTCTCAATTGCTGCCTCCATCGCACGAACAATCAACTGGATCTCCTTCTCTTTAATAATGAACGGCGGCGCGATCAAAATGTGATCGCCCAATTCGCCATCTGCGCATCCCTGAATCGGATACGTCACCACGCCCGCTTCCATCGCCGCCTGCGCCACTCGCCCCGCAACCCCTGCCGCCCGCGGGAACGGCTCGCGTGTCGCCTTGTCCCGCACGAATTCGATTCCCAGAAGCAGCCCCAGCCCCCGCACGTCGCCTACCACCGGGAACCGCTTCAACGATCCAAGCGCCTCCATCAACCTGCGCCCCATCGGCGTAACTCGCTCGAATAATTTATCCCGCTCAATCTTCTCCAGCACTGCCAACCCCGCCGCCGTCGCCACCGGATGCGCGTTGTACGTGAAGCCGTGCAGAAACACTCCCGATCCTTTCGCAATCGTCTCTACCACATGCCTGTGCACCAGAACCGCGCCCAGCGGCGCGTAGCCGCTCGCCACGCCTTTGCCCACTAATATAATGTCCGGCTCAATGCCCCAATGCTCGCACGCGAAAACTTTTCCCGTACGCCCCATCCCCGTCATCGCTTCATCGGCAATCAGCAGAATTCCGTGCCGCCGGCAAATCTCCGCGATTCGCTGCAAATATCCATCGGGAGGCACTGCGGCCCCAAGCGTTGCGCCCACCACCGGCTCGCAGATAAATCCCGCCACCGTTTCATCGCCCGTGCTGTGCAGGAATTGCTCTAGTTCGTCCGCGCAAGCCACATGGCAGCTCGGATACGTCAGCCCCAGCGGGCAGCGGTAACAATAACAGGGTGGGATGTGTCCCCACTCGGACAGCATGGGCGCGTACGGTGCTCGCCGGCGAACGTTTCCAGAGACCGATAGCGCGCCCAGCGTGCTGCCGTGATAACTCTGCTTGCGGGACACCACCTGCGCTCGCTTCGTCCCGCCTCGTTCCAGGAAATATTGACGGCAAAGTTTCAGCGCTGTTTCCGTTGCTTCCGAGCCGCCCGAAGTGAAGTAGACTCGCCCCCCGTGGCGGAAATTCGGAGGCGCAAGAGCCAGCAGTCGTTGGGCAAGTTTTTCGGCAACCGGCGTCACGAATTGTGAGCTATGTACATAGGCCAGCTCTCCAGCCTGTTTGGCCATTGCCCGCGCCACTTCCTTCACGCCGTGCCCGATCGTCACCACCGCCGCGCCGCCCGCGGCATCGAGCAGTTCTTTGCCGTCCGCGGTATACAAATAACAGCCGCTGCCGCGCACCGCTTGCGCGTAGTCCTTGCGAAAGCTCCTCGGAAAGAGAGCTTCCGTCACTTTCCGCAATTCCTTTCCGCTGATTGGCACATTGGTTCGATCACCCGGAAAAGCCGCAAGATTCTATCAGAAAAAAACGAATGCTTGCCTTACACTTGCTCTAGCATCGTCCGCTGCACCGCATCGCCTGCTAAACCGCATCGTCCGCTACACCACGGCATACACCACCAGGAAACACACAGCCGCCATCAATCCCAGCGCCATCAGGAACACGATCTCGGTAGCTTTTTCCAGCCTTTCGCTGCGCTGAATCGACCGGGCCCGCAGAGCAAAATACGAAAGAAAGCAGGCGGCCAGGAACAGGGCGCCGGCGAATGCCACCAAGTTATCGCCCAGCGTATTGAGTTTGTCGATCTGAAAGACCACCTGGAAAATTCCAATAACCGTCAAACAAACGCCCACCATGGCCCCGGAAACGGTAAAGATTTGAATGTAAATCTGCTCTGAAATGATCTTTTTCTCGAGCTGCTCGTTGTCCATGCCATGCTCCCTTCGCTGAAGATACCGCTGTCCTCGGATTCTACTGAATTGCGCCCGCGAATAAAGGAATTGCTTGGCAGGATCGCGAAAATCGGCTGCCGCCTTCTCCTGCTCCCCGCCTGGGGCCTGGGAGCACGTGTGTCCTTTATCTGTACGTCGGGACAGTAGTTACCACCGCGGCCAAGGGTTAACATGGAATGCCTCCAGCCTCCAGCAGTGTGGAGACCCACAAAGACGAGGTATCGATGAAGCGAGCGCCCGCGCCGTCCACAATCTCAAGTTCCCGGTCATTTCAAACTCTTTCTCAGCGCCTCTTGGTGGGCCTTATTGTAATTGGCGTGCTCACCTTCGGCTTTCTGAAGGCGCCCAGCACGCGCGGCGCGGCATCGGGCCTGCCTCCCATTCACACTGTCTTCATCATTCTGATGGAAAATCACGATTGGTCTGATTTCACGGCCTCGAACGCCCCTTATATAAGGACCACTCTGGTGGGCATGGGAGCGCACGCTGAGCAATTTTTCAATCCGCCGAATATTCATCCCAGCCTGCCCAACTACCTGTGGCTCGAAGCCGGCAAGAATTTCGGCATCCTCGATGACAACGATCCCTCGAGCGATCATCAAGCCACCACGCAGCATCTGGTCACCATGCTCACCGCGGCGGGCATCACTTGGAAAGCGTATCAGGAAGACATCAACGGGAATAATGGCCCGCTCAGCGACTCCAACAATTATGCGGTGCGCCACAATCCCTTCGTCTATTTCGATGACGTCACGAACAATCTGAGTTCGAGCTCGGCCAATTGCATTCAGCACATCCGGCCATTCACCGAGCTGGCCACCGATCTCGCCAACAACACCGCCGCCCGCTATAATTTCATTACCCCGAATGTGATTAACGACATGCACGACGGCACCATCAAGCAGGGCGACAACTGGCTGAAAGCGAATGTTCCCACGATTCTCAACTCCACGGCCTACAAGAACGGCGGCGTGCTGTTCGTCACCTGGGATGAAAGCGAAAATAGCGACGGGCCCATCGGCATGATCGCCCTCTCTCCCTTCGCCAAGGTGAATTACTCGAATTCAATTCACTACGATCACAGTTCCACGCTGCGCACGATCCAGGAAATTTTCGGAATCACGCCTCTTCTGGGCGGCGCGGCCAGCGCCACCGATCTCAGTGATTTCTTCACCGTCACCGCGTCGACGGTCAATCCTCCGACAAACGTCAAAGTGACTACGAAATAGTATCCTCCGTTGCATCTGCCTGGGGGCGGCAGCCTGGCGCGCCCCTTGATCAACTGATGTGCTCGATCCGATTCCTCATTCCTCCCCCAAGACACCGCCCGGAATTGCCCCTTGATTGAATAGTGACTTACTCTGTGATTCTGAGTCTGCCAGAGCCCCCATAGAATCACCTTTGCGGTATCATTCCCGGCGGTAGGTGTCACGTACACGCTTGGAGGGTAATTACCGGCCGAAAAATCAGTTCGTAGTAGCATAGCCACTCTTGGCTGTGCACCTACCGGCCGGCATAAGCACACTGGCCCACGACCGGCAACGCCTCACACCAGTGTTCTGAGCCAGAAATTCGTCGCATGTTTTTTAGGGGGGTCGGAACTTCAGCTCCGGCATGGACACGCTGAAAACTCAGGGGTTTTAACCCCTGAGGACCAGCCAGGATTAGCAAGGAATTTACAACTCACCACACTAGATCTCCGCGGGAGACTTCGCGATGAAAACGGAAGCGACCACCAAGCGTTCCCTCGGCCCCGATACCATCCGTGAAGTCAGCAAAAAACTCCAGCAGGCTCACGCCGCTCTGGCCCGCCGCTATCCCGGCGAATCGGGACTCCGCCAGCCGGTGCACACCGTCTACGGTGGCGCGCATCTTTTCCTGGCGGACACTTGCCGCAAGCTCGGCGCCGCCGCTCTTCGCACTCTCGAGGAATACGCGCCCGATTTCGTCACCTTCGCCAAGGCCATCGGCCTCCCCGGCTCGCACGAGCTTCCCGATTCCGCGGATCGCGCCGCCGCACTCGCCGAACGCGCCAGGCAGGATCCGCAGGCAATGCGCAAGGAACACAATTCCGCCTGGCTGGCCTGGACAATTTATTCTCGCGTGCTGGATAAATTGCGCCGCGAGCCCGTCGAGGATTTCCGCATCGATTTCGAGGACGGCTACGGCAATCGCTCCGATGCCGAAGAGGACGTCCACGCCGCCGCCGCCGCCGCGGAAATCGCCTCAGGAATGAACTCCGGAATCCTTCCGCCCTTTGTGGGCATTCGCATCAAGCCGTTTTCGGAGGAGCTGCGCGAGCGCAGCATCCGCACCTTCGACATTTTCCTGGCCACGCTGGCGGAAAAAACGCGCGGCGAACTCCCCCCCAATTTCGTCATCACCTTGCCGAAAGTCATGCTGCCTGACGAGGTCTCCGCGCTGGCCGATTTACTTTCGCGCCTCGAACCCGCCCTCGCTCTCGATCCCGGCTCGCTCAAGATCGAGCTGATGATCGAAACCACGCAATCGATCCTGAACGAGCGCGGCGAATCGAACCTGCTGCATCTGCTGGCCGCTGCCCGCGGACGCTGCGTCGCCGCGCACTTCGGCACCTACGACTACACCGCAAGCTGCAGCATCACCGCGGCTCACCAGACCATGACCCATCCGGCCTGTGATTTCGCGCGGCACATGATGCAGGTCGCCTTCGCCGGCACCGGTATCTGGCTTTCCGACGGCGCCACCAACATCATGCCCGTGCCCGTTCATCGCGCCGCCAAAGACGGCCCCGCTCTCACTTCCGCGCAAGTCGCCGCCAATCGCGCCGCCGTTCATCGCGCCTGGAAGATTCATTACGATCACGTTCAGCATTCCCTGGTGAATGCGTTTTATCAGGGCTGGGACTTGCATCCCGCGCAGCTTCCCACTCGCTATGCCGCCGTCTATTCGTTTTTCCTCGAAGGCCTCGACGCCGCTTCCGAACGTCTGCGCAATTTCGTAGAGAAAGCCGCCCGCGCCACTCTGGTCGGCGATGTTTTCGACGACGCCGCCACGGGCCAAGGCCTGCTCAATTTCTTTCTCCGCGCCATCAATTGCGGCGCCATCACTCCCGAAGAAGCCCTGCCCCTCACCGGCCTCACCCTCGACGAGCTCCGCCTGGGCTCCTTCATAAAAATCCTGAAATCCCGCGCCCCCGCCTAAAACAACACGCGTAGCGCTGCACATCAGCACAACATCGCATACTCGGAATTGGTTTTTAGGGGGTCGGAGCTTCCGCGCTGTTCGCGTCCCGATGCTTTTGATCGGAAAGAGTCTCTGTGCCAGAGCTCATGGCGGCGATTTTGTAGTGCCGCCCTTCAGGGCGGCATTTTTAGAATCAATCACTCACCGCATTGGTTGATTCGCGCTGCAGGAGTGGCAGTCATTCCGAGGAGCCCGGTCGCTTTCTGACCGGGCGACGAGGAATCCCGAGCAAACTTTCAATTCGCCACAAACCGATCTGTACTTAAGTTTCCGATTTACGTCTTTCTCAAAGTCGCTTCAATCAATCCATGCGGCTCATCCGTCGGCAAGAAAATCTCATTGTCATTTTCCAACCCGAACGGTTTCAAATCCACCAGCAGAAAATGTTTATTCGGCAGCGAGAGGCGAATCTCGCGAATCTCATCGTAACTCTTCAGCACCGCCTCGCCCATCGCATACAGTGTGTGCTGCAGCGAATGGCTTTCATGTTCCGCGAAGGTTTCCAGCAGCGCCTTGCGCACGCCGTGCCACGCCGGACCGAACGCCACGTCCTCGCCCGCATAAAGCCAGCTCGTGCGCACCGCCGTCGAAAGAATCCGGTCATGCGATTCCGGCAGCGTGGTGTACGGATCGCGCAGGAATCCTTCAAACGACGATCCCGTCGTTTTGAGCACCACCAGGTCCTCGATCCCCGCGCGAATCGTGGTTTCCTCGCGCGTCCCGATCACCGTCGCGGTGCGTTTTTCGCTCGTTGCGCGGGTAAATGCCGACCGGTGTTCCTTTCCGCCCATCGG
>JBGQGW010000201.1:0-7217 GCA_041497605.1 Terriglobia bacterium
CTTGCGCTCCATATCGAGATCGAGGTTGATCAGCGCGCTGGTCACCGCTGCTCCGCTGATCAAGGCAAGCAGCGCCACCGCCAACCGTGCGCGGCTGGCCCGCAGCAAATTCCACAGCAGCCGTCCGAACATTTATTCGCCCCTCAAAATGGGCGCCGGCTGAAAATGCGAGGCGCTCCGCAGCGGGAACAGACTTCCGAGCAGTGCAACGAATATGGCCAGCGCCAAAATGACGGGAAGAAGAATGACACGCGGTTCCGAAGGAACTCCAAATACGCTTTCACCAAGCACCCGCGCCAGCCCCAGGCCAAGCACGAAGCCGATTCCACCGCCCGCGATCGCCAGCAGCAGTTGTTCGCCGAGAAAGAGCGCAGCCACCAGGCTGTTCGTGGCGCCCAGGGCTTTCATCAATCCCACTTCCACTCGCCGCTCGAGCACCGTCGTTGCCGAAGTGGCCGCCACTGCCAGCGCGGCGGCGATCAACGCAGCCAGCGTGACCATCCACAGCAGCGCGCCCACTCGCGAGAGAATTCGGCCCTCGGTTTCAGCTACCCGGCGGATCGGGCGCACGTCCGTCCCCGGCAACACCTGCCGAATTTGAAGGCCGATTGAGGAAATGTAGGGTGAGCAGAACCAGCGATCGTATTCGGTTGGCGTCATGGATGCCGGATCTTTCTGCGCAAAAGCATCTTCGGGCTTGGTCAGGGCGCTGACGAGCAATTGCCGGAATTTTCCGGGTTCGCCCGCCAATTCCTGGGCGCGGGAAAGTGGCGCGAGAATCGCCTGATCTTCGGCGCCGCCCGTGGAGACAATCCCGGTCACCGCAAGCTTGACCGTCTGCTGTCCCGCCGTGATTTCAAGCATATCTCCCGGCTGAATTTGATCTCGGGCAGCAAGCGCGGCGCCGGCCACGCATTCGTTCGAATCATCGCCGAACCAACGGCCTCGAATCTTCCACCACGGATGAGTGGCCGCGGCGCCCGTCGTGAATTGGGTGCCGTCGGGAACCGGTACGGCATGCTGGTACCAGGTTCCGATCAGTGTTGTCCGCGCCATGGAGCGCGCCGGGCTGGAATCTCCGATCGCGCGAAAGACTCCCATCTCCACCGGCACATCCAGAAACGGCGTGAAGCCCACGATATTGTGGCGCCAGAAAATCGTTTTCAATTTGCCGAGATCGGCTTCCGGCAAGTAGGCGCCTTCATTCACCGGGCGATAGTCCACGCCGCCGATTTCGAGCGGGAGCGTATCGGACTGCGGCACGACCAGCAGATTGGCGCCCAGGCTGCGAAATTCCCGCGCCAGGCGGTCGCCGACGTCGAGCGCGACGGTGAGCGTCGCCGTCGCCACGGCCATGCCCAGCACCAGCGCCGCCGCCGTCAGCAGCTTGCGGCGAGGGTTACGCGCGAATGATTCACCCACCAGGCGTGCAAACATAGGTTTACTTGTGGATCAGCGCCGCGGAATCGGCGAGAGCGGAAAGATCCACGATCACTTCGCCGTTCACCACTTTCGATTTCACCGGAATCGGATTGCAGCCTCCGGAATCGCCGATCGATGGAACATAAATCGCCGCGGCGCAATTTCGGCAAATTACGTTGGAGCCTTCCTGGCGGTAGCCCTGCGCGCCGCAAATCTGGCAAGCGTCGAGAGCGGTGGTGTAGCCGCCATTCCGTTTGTGAATCACCAGAAAACGGAGAGCGGTGTTGCCCACTTCCGTCGAATAAAAATGGAGGCTCGAGTCGGTCAGCTCCGTAATCGGGATTCGCACTTCATTCCCCTGCGCTGTCAGCATTCGGGCGTCCGGCGGCGCAGCCGCGGCGCGCGCGTAAACGAATTCCGCGGCAAACGCCAGCACCACCGCGAGACAGAGCGACGCAGCCGCGAACATCCAGCGCCGCTGCCTGCGTTGCTCCCATTCCATCCTTCGCCGCTCGGCGGGATTCGCGGCGCCGCTGGCGATTGCGGCCGCCTCCGGGGGCGTTCGAAACCATTCCCGCAAAATCACCAGGCCAGCCACGCCTAAAATCACGATGAAAAAGAAGGCTTCGTTGCGAACAATCGGCCCAATCCAGGCCATCTCGCGCTCGCTCGACCAGATCCACGTCGCTTCGCTGAGTTCATGTACTCCGGTGAGGCCAAGCTGGAACGCCACAACCATCAGAATCGTGCTGGTGGCGGCGAAGAATTTTCCCAGCGGAATCCGCAGAGTACCCTGGAAGAAGAAGAGTCCCACCGCGATCGCGATGACCAGTCCCAGAGCCGTGCCAATCCAAACCTGAAGTCCGGCGCTCGAAAGCTCCACCGCGCGCAGAATCAGAACCAGCTCCGCGCCTTCGCGGATCACCATCAGAAATACGATCAGCGCGATCCCGAAGCCCGCCGCGCGGGTGGACTTCTGCGCATACGCTTCCACGCGCTGCTCGATTTCTTTCTTCAGGCTGCGCGCAACTCGGTTCATCCAGATGATCATCGTAACCACCAGGGCGCCGGCGGCCAGCATCAGCAGGCCCTCAAAACCGTCTTCGCTAACCTGCCAGCGCTGCAGTAAGATCGCAGCCACGAAGCTGCAGGCCACGGCCAGAAAGACCCCTGCCCAAACGTAGCGGGCCAGGGCCCGGCGTCCGGTGCGGTCCAGATAGACCAGGACGATGCCGACAACTAGAGCGGCTTCAACGCCTTCGCGGAGGGCAACGAGCAGAGCTTCGAGCAAACGGGAGTCCTAGTTGCAACTGAGTTTCAACTGGAATATTGTATCTTGCGCGCCCTTTCCCCGTCAAGGAAATAAGCTGCTCAACTCCTGCCGGCCCAGTACAATACATGCTTCAGTGCGATCTTCTTTTCCATCTCGTTCAATCCCTTTCCTGGCTGCTGGGTTTCTAGTCATGGCGACTGCTGCCCGCCCGGCGCAGATGCCTGGAACGATTCGCTTCCCGGTAATGACGGGGTTGCATTCCGCCATAAAGCCTCCGCCCTTCGACCCCAGGAAGGCCAAGCAATTAGTCGAGAAGGGACAGCGAGCGGAGAAGGAAGGAAATTGGAAAGCAGCCTTCGCCTTCTACACCCAAGCGGCCGAGAATGCGCCCGACGTTCGCGATTACGCCTTCCGCCGGGATTTCGCCCGGGGCAAATTGGTCCAGAATCACGCCGACCGCGCGGAACTCGACATCATCAACGGAAAGTTTGACGATGCCCGGGCCGAATTACGCGCCGGTCTGGCGCTGAACCCCTCTGATCGCATCACCAGTGAACGATTACTCCAGTTGGCGGCGGCTACCCCCGGCCGCATGCAGGTGCGCCCCAGCGAACTCAGCGGTCAAATTCGCCTGCATCCTCAACCGGGAGTTCACAGCTTCGACTATCGAGGCACTACCCAAGGCGCATACGAACAAGTCGCCCAGCAGTTTGGCGTCAAGGTGGCTTTCGATGTGGACCTGAGCTCGCGTCCCGTGCGCTTTCGCGTGTCCGATGTGGATTTTGAAACCGCCATGCGCTTGCTGGGCAAGGTGACCGATACTTTCTGGCGGCCGATGAACACGCAGATGTTTTTCGTCGCCCAGGACACTTCTGAAAAACGCCGCCAGTACGACGCCATGGTGCTCCGCACAGTCCTGTTGCCGAATTCCGCGACCAACGACCAGATGACGGAAGTGTTTCGCGTGGTCCGCGACATCGCCGAGATCTCCCATGCCGATCTCGACACCAGCAGCCGCTCGATCACAATTCGCGATACTCCCGAGAAAGTCGAACTGGCTGCAAAATTGATCAGTCAGCTCGATCTGCCCTCGAGTGAAGTGATTTTGGAAATTGAGATCCTGGAAGTGGATCGCAATCTGGCGCGGAATCTCGGGATTGCTCCGCCCACGGCGAGCCGGATCGTCGGGCTCAGCCAGCAACAGCTTCAGGAAGCGCAGCAATCCGTGCAGGGACTCGTCGATGTATTGACCCAACTCTTCGGGCAGCCATCCTCGCTTTCCGGAGTGAGCAGCACCGAGCTGGCTTCACTGCTCACCGCCGGTCAGGTGAGCCTCAGTTCATTGATTCCGCCGCTGATCGCGTTCGGCGGCGGAAGATCCACTTTTTTCGCCACCATGCCCGGGGCGACTGCGAATTTTTCGAACGCGCTCTCATTGGTGAAATCGGGCCGCCGCATCCTGCTGCGCGCGATGGATGGGAAACCGGCCTCATTCTTCGTGGGCGACCGCTTCCCTGTTTCGCTGGCGCAATTCTCCGCCAGTTTGGGGAGTTCCACCGTCATCCCCGGAGTTTTCCAGAACAATTTTCCGCGCACCGATTTCTCCGTCGGCGCCTCGCCGGTAGCGGTAGCCACCGGCACGTTCAACTCCAATACCGATTCTCACATCGATATCGCCGCGGTCAATCAGGACGACAATACTCTCTCGATCTTGATTGGCGATGGCGCCGGCACATTCACCGCTGCTACTGGTTCGCCCATTGCGGTCGGCACCCGGCCGGCGGCCATCGTTACGGGCAAATTCAATTCCAACAGCACCACAGACACCACCGACCTGGCGGTTGCGAATTTCAACTGCACGGGCACGCCGCTGGTTTGCGGCCCCGGCTCGCTCTCCATTTTGTTGGGGAATGGCGATGGAACATTTTCCGCGACGCCGGCGTCACCTGCAACCGGCGCCGGGCCGGTCGCATTGGTGGCGGGAACATTTAACACCAATAACCCTGCGGATCACACCGATCTTGCCGTCGTCAATCAAGTGGACAATACGGTTTCAATTCTGCTCGGAAATGGAGACGGAACCTTTACGCCCGTGAGCGGGAATCCGCTGGCAACCGGCACCACTCCCGTGGCCATCATCTCCGGAAAATTCAACAGCAAGAATACCAACGACCACACCGATCTGGCCGTCGTAAATCAGGGCGACAATACGGTCTCGATCTTCCTCGCCAACGGCGATGGAACCTTTACGCTCAAAACCACGCTGGCCACGGGCAATCAACCCACTTCGATAACTACATCCGACTTCAACGCCGACGGCTTCGCCGATCTGGCCGTCGCCAATTTCGCGGACAATACTGTTTCCATTTTTCTTGGCAATGGTGACGGCACTTTTTCCACCCGCGTGGATTTCCCAACGGGCACGGGCCCATCGGGAATCGTCGCCAACGATTTCAACGCCGACAGCCGCCCCGATCTCGCCGTTGCCGGTCAAACGGCCAACACCGCTTCGATTCTGATTGGCCTGGGAGATGGTACTTTCGCGCCAAGTCTTGATCTCCCCACCGGCAGCGGTCCGGTGGCTCTGGCCACGGACGATTTCAACGTGGATAGCCTTCCGGACCTGGTGCTGGCCGATAAGCTCGGGAACGCCGTCACGGTGCTGCTGAACACCAACACATTCAATGGATCGACTGGCCTGCCGCAGACGGCCTTTCCCGGCGTTGAATACATCGACCTGGGGCTGAAGGTGAAGGCCACGGCGCGGATTCATCCGCAAAATGATGTCACGTTGAAGATGGAATTCGAAATTCGCAGCCTTTCCGGGGTAGCCGTGAACGGCATTCCCATCCTGTCGAATCGCACGATTGAGCAGACCGTGCGGCTGCACGTGGACGAAACATCGATCCTCTCGGGTGTGATGGAAACCGACGAAATACGCGCGATCACCGGCACGCCGGGACTGGCGGGGCTGGGGCCAGCGGGCCTGGCAGTCAGCAACCAAACGCAGACCGATACGCAGACCGAATTGCTGATCTTGATGACGCCGCGGCTGGTACGCAATCCCGATCGCACATCGAAATCCATTTACGCAGGAACCGGCGCGAGCAGTGGCCCCAGCGCGCCTTCACGCTCCCCTTAGCTCGCACGCCGCCAGATTTGGTCTATTGCGACACTGAAAAATTTCCCCAACAATTCTAACTGGCTCCAGAAGAACGAAAGTCACATCTGTCATCCCGAGCGTCAGCGAGGGATCCGGAGTTTACTGATTCATTCTTCCAGATTGTACTTTCAAAAAAATCGCAATCAAACAGGCCCGTTGATCAAGAAGGATTGACTTCGCGAACTTCAGGGTGTGGCTTCGAGGACCACGACGGGCTGGTAGGTGCGCGGGACCACGGCTTCGGCGATGGCGATGAGCCGGTCGGCTTGATTGAAGACGCGCAGGCGCGCGGGCTTCCAGTCGCCGGAATCGAGTTGGGCGGGCGCGCCCTGCGCGACGGTCAGCATTCCCGGCTGAATCTGCGCGATCTGAATATTGAATCTTGCTCCATGGCACACGCGCCGCTCGACGATCGGCAGCACGCTCACGCGCGGCAATTCCGGCAAGAGTCGCTCGAGCGGGATGATGCGCTCGGCCAGGCGTCCCGCGCGCGTATCTTCGGCCAATTCGTCCAGCGAAATCGCTTGATCGAGCGTGAACTCGCCGACGGCCGTGCGCACAATTTCCGCGAGATGCGCGCCCGTGCCCAGGGCCTGCCCCAATTCATGCGCGAGAGAACGAATATAGGTTCCCGAGCCGCACTCGATCACAAAGCGCGCGACCGATCCTTCGATTTCCACCAGTCGAAATTCGTAGACTTCCACTCCCACGGCCGCGAGCGAGACGGGCTTGTTTTTTCGCGCCAGCTCGTGCGCCGGGCGGCCGTGAATTTTTTTTGCGGAAAATGACGGCGGCACCTGCTGAATCTTTCCCACAAATTGCGGCAGCAGCGATTCAATCGCTTCGCGGCTCAACTCGGGCGCGCTGTCGGGTCCCGCCGGAGTGCCATCGGCGTCGTAGGTATCCGTGGCAAATCCGAACCGGACAGCGCAGGCGTAACGCTTGCGGCGTCCGGCATAAAATTGCGCCAGGCGAGTGGCGCGGCCCAGCACCAGCACCAGCACTCCGGTGGCCAGCGGGTCGAGCGTTCCCAGATGGCCGATTTGACGAAAGCCGGCCAGGCGGCGCACCGCTTCCACCACATCGTGCGAGGTTTTCCCCTGCGGCTTGTCAATCACAAGCGCGCCATCGATTGGCGGGGGTTGTGGGATGCGAGGCATTGGGAGCAGTAGTCAGTGATGAACGGCGAGCGGCCAGGCCGGCGAAAGAATTTTACGATTCTTCCGGGCTTTTTGTTTTGCGCAGCAACTCGTCAATGTGATGGCCATATTCCTCGGACTGGTCGAGCACGAACGTAATCTCCGGAGTGCGCCGCATCCGCAGCCGCTCGATCAGTTCGTGCCGGATGTAGCCCGCCGC
>JBGQGW010000202.1:0-7102 GCA_041497605.1 Terriglobia bacterium
ATCGCACAGACCTCCGCAAATATCCTCGACTCGACTTCCGCTTGACAACCAAGTGCCGCTGGCGGAACATCCGCGAGCGAATTACATTTCGGAGGGAGGAAAATGAAACGGCTGAGCAACTTTCTAATTTCGGCATCGAGCCTGGCGGCACTGATGGCCGTTTTTGTTTTTGGAATGAACCATTCCATCCACGCCGCCACGAATGGGGCGATCCCCTCATTGCAAAACACCACAGCCAGCGCGCCGCAAAGAGTAATCTTCGACACGGATTTCGTGGTTCCACCGCAGGATGACGGGATGGCCCTGATCTTCGCCGTGAAATCGCCGGAACTTCAGATCCTGGGCATCACCACAGTGGCCGGCAACGACACCATGCAGCGCGCCACTTCCGATGCACTCCGCACTCTGGAAATCTGCGGCCGCTCCGACATTCCGGTTTACCGCGGCGCGAACCGGCCGCTGGTTCACGAAAAATCTCTCTGGGATACCACGGTCCACGGCAGGTGGTGGTCCGACGAAGCGCCTCCCACGCCTCCCGGCGGATTCGCCAAGAAGCAGGCGGAGAGCGAGAGCGCGGTGGACTTCATGATTCGCGCCGTGAATGCCAATCCTGGCGAAATCACGATCATCGCGCTGGGTCCGCTGACGAACGTGGCGACGGCCATCCGTCAGGAGCCCGGCTTCTCGCAAAAAGTGAAGAAGCTGGCGATCATGGGCGGAGCATTTGATGTGCTGTCGGACGGCGGAGGAAATGTGACGCCGAACGCGGAGTTCAACATCTGGGTGGACCCGGAAGCGGCGCAGGTGGTGATGCACTCCGGAATTCCCATCGTGCTGACTCCGCTGAACGTGACGCGGAAAACGCATTTCTCGAAAGAGTATTACGACCAGATCGTCGCCGTGGATACTCCGGCCACCCGCATGATCAAGGAACGGATGAGCCGATTCTACGAGAACCCGCCGCCGAACGCCAACCAGGCTCCCGGACCCACAACTCGCGGGGGACGCGGCGCGATGCACGATCAACTGACCATCGGCTCCATCATCGATCCGACACTGGTCAAAACAGTTGACCTCTACGTGGATGTGGACATCAACCACGGCCCGGATTACGGCGCCACGATCGGCGCTTTGAAACCGTGGGAATTCGCCGAAGATGCCGCCAAGGTCTCCGTGCAGTACGATGTGGACTTCGACCGGTTTATCCGGCTGTTCGTCGAGCGCGTGACAAAACCGAACCCGAAGTAAGACACTCGGAACCTGCTTCAACACATCGCAGCTTCTAATAGAATGGCCGGTGCCGGCACTATGGCGTCCGGCCACTCGAATTTCCGCAATTTTCCCTTCATTTTTTGTGCCCCTAAAAACAAACGATTTAGGAGCGATTAGAATGCTCTGTCGCCTTTTGTTTTCAATAAGTTGCATCATTTTGACTTCGATCCCGTCTGGCGATTAGCCAGGCGATTAGAAATCGGTGTCTTGCGGCTTGAATTTCTCCGCAGCGCCCGCTTGGACTCTCCTGAAGTTCTCCGGGCGTTGCGCTTGCCGGGACGCAGCGCAGGACGCGGGGCGAAGCGATGCTGCCGCGGCGCGGGGCTCGACTGCGGGGGCGCCGGCTCGACGGAGTTTACGTGGGTGATCACCATGTGTCGCGTGGGTTCGACCCATCCGAAGCGATCGTCGAGCGAAGCATAGGCGCGGACGGCGGAGACGACCCCGGTGGCCGTGATGACGGCGGAATGAGCCTTCTGGAGGATGGCTTCCAGGGCTCCGCGGAGGTTTTGACGGCGCTTCTTGTCGAGACCCAGGGCGCGGGCGTGGCGGTAAATCGAAGAGTCATTACGAAGGCGATAGCAATAGGCAAGGTGTCTCGGGTCCAGCCAGGCAAGGTAATCGGACTCGATGTCTTCGCGGCGGGGATGGTTGCAGATCCTGCATTTGCGGGAGTGACGCATCGCGTTCAAGCGGCTGGGCTTCCAGGGCTTATGGGTCCTGGCGGCCTGGGCCATGCGGCGGCGCTGGGTGCCGAGCGGGTCGATCCGGGCTTCGATGCGCTCGACAAACTCGGCGGTGCGGAGGAGGAGCGCGTCCGGGCGTTGTGTGTGGTGGCCTGCGGCTGGCACGGCCGCCGGGGCCGGGGCCAGCAGGGGCGATGGGTTGACGGTTGAATGGTTGGTGAGGGTGAGGGTGGCGGAGTCTGGAAGGCCGGGTGCGCCGCTGGAAGGTGCTGGTTGGGTGTTGCTCGTGTTTTCTCTCATATAAAATGTTAGCACCCTAGTCAAGTATTATTCAATTTCACAGGCATGTGGACAGTTGGGGGGGAAGAAGAAACGCAGTGTGCGGTCGAAGGAAGAACCCCTCGGGGATGGCACCGTGACCCGCAAACAAAGGGGAAAATCATCGGAAGCACATAGCAATACTTTCGTGATTAACTTGGGCAGGGATTCATGCCTAGACTTGGGTTGAAAACTCTCCTATCATCGGGCCGATGATTGAATCTGTTGTAAAAACCAAGAAGACCCTGCAGACGCTGCGATGCGGCGACGCCCGCGAGTTAAGCTGGATCCCGGATGAATCTGTCCATTTGGTTGTGACCTCGCCACCCTACTGGACGCTGAAAGAATATCCGGCGCACAAGAACCAGCTTGGGCTTATTTCGGATTACGAAAAATTTCACGATGAACTGGATAAGGTTTGGCGCCATTGCCTGCGCGTTCTGGTTCCGGGAGGAAGGTTGGTTTGCGTTGTGGGGGACGTGTGCCTGTCGCGAAAGAGGAATGGCAGGCACCAGGTGATGCCTCTGCACGCGGACATCATTGTGCGCTGCCGCCGAATCGGCTTCGACAACCTCACGCCGATTATTTGGTACAAGATTTCGAACGCAGCGTATGAGATCGAGAATGGCTCCCATTTCCTGGGCAAACCTTATGAACCGAACGCGATCATCAAGAACGATATCGAGTTCATCTTGATGCTGCGAAAACCGGGCGGGTACCGCCAGCCCACCGAGGAACAACGCGACGCTTCGCGACTAACCAAAGAAGAGCACCACGATTGGTTTCAGCAGATTTGGACCATACCCGGCGAATCGACGAGGCAACACCCAGCGCCGTATCCCCCTGAGTTGGCTTACCGTTTGGTGCGAATGTTTTCCTTTACGGATGATGGTGTGTTGGACCCATTCATGGGAATCGGAACTACTCTGCTGGCCAGCTTACGTAGCGGGCGTAATGGTATCGGGGTTGAAATTGATGAATCGTATTTCCGGAAAGCGAAGACTCGACTTGAATCCGATCCACAAGAGTTGTTTCCCGAGACCCACCCATACGTCGTTAAACGCCGGGCCGCAGCGGGCTAAAACCTGTATTGCTCCCCTCTAACTTAGGCAGTCACGGCCCTGTCATCCGCCACAGGTGCGAGAGGCGAAGTAAAGTTTACTTAAGTTTGGTAAATTCAGTTTTGGCTTGTTGGAGGATGGGGATATCGGGGTCGGCGTCTTTCCAGAGGGTGAGGAAATCGGTGTAGGCGGCGCGGGACTTGGACAACGCGGACGGGTCGGCTGCGCCAGATGCCGGGCTTAAGCCCGGCCCTACAACACCTGCCTGCATGGCATAGGCGCGAGCTTGGCCCAGGTGGGCGAGGGCGGCGATGGGATCGTTGGTGACAATGCCGGGATGATCGAGAATTTTCTGGAACTCGGCGGCGGCTTGGGCGCCCTGGCGCGCGGCTAGAAAGGCTTGGCCGCGGACGTAGACGGGATACATGTTGGGCGAGAAGCGCGTGGTGCCGGGAAAACCGAGCTCATAGGCGGAAGCAGCTTGCAGCGCTTCAATTGCTTTTGCGGCATTCGCAGCGGGCGTGCTTGCGGGATCGTTGCGGGTGAGAAATTGTTGCGCGCGAAGCGTGGGCAGAGAATTGAACTGCACGATGGTATCTTCCGGGAACCGCTTGGCCAAATCCTCAGTCAATTTCTGAACTTCTGCTTGCGACTTCGGGTCGTCTCCGGCCATCAGCAGCGCCATGGCCGCGACATATTGGGATTCGCGTCCATTGGAAATAGCCAGAGAATCGGCGGCGCGTTGCCGGGCTTCGGTGGCGTTTCCGAAGAGGGCTTCGCGAAAAGCCGCCGCGGCCGCGTAGCCGGCGGCGGTTTCTTCTTCTTCCGCGTGCGCGGCGGAAGCGATCGCGCGGCGGGTGAGTTCACGCGCCTTAGCGAGCTGGCCGTGATAAGAGGCGGTGCCGGATTCGTAGTACAGCAGAACATTTTCCGCTCCCGGCTGGCCCACGGACCAGGCTAACTGCTTGGCCATGCCCTCCGCATCGTTCCGCAAAAAAGCAAGCTGGTAGAGGTAGAGGTGCAGCTCGGGAGTATCGAGATTCTTCGACTGGGCCTCTTCGGCAGTGGCGCGGGCCTGGTCCAAACGATTGAGAATGACATTGAAAATGACAATGTTGCCATAGCCCAGACCGTCGCCCGGGGCGAGGCGGCTGCCTTCGAGTGCTTCCGCGAGAGACTTTTCATACTGTCCAAGGCTCTGGTAGACGACACCCAGGTTGGTGGGCGGGACGGAATCGCGCGGATACGTTTGGGCCCAGAGCTCATACGTCTGGCGGGCTTTTTCCATGTCGCCAGTGACGAAATCATGGTAGTGAGACTCGATGTAAAACTTCTCTCGCTCGCTGACTTTTTCCCGCAGCTCAAACGCTTTCCTGGTGTTTTCCGCGGAAAGATTTTTTTCACCGAGATTATGGTAGCTGGTGCCGAGCAAGGCATAAGCCATGGCGAAATTGGGGTCGAGGGCGATGGCGTGCTGGAACAGAGGCACGGCGCCGGTGAAGTCGCCCTTTGCGACCATGGCTTTTCGTCCGAGGCTGAAAGATTGCAGGGCCTCGAGCGAAGGAGTGGTGGCTTGCTCGATCGGGGTGTCGAGTTTTTCGACTGTGTTGAGAGATTCGCCCAGTTTTTCGCGGAGGCTGGAGGCGGCTTTGCTGAGGGCTTCGAGAACTTTTTCCTTGCCCGCGGCCTGCACCTGTTCTTCGACCAGCGGATCGCCGGTGGTGCAGTTCACGGCCTTCAGGCCGATGACGTAATTAGTGCCCATGCTGGCGATGGAGCCGCTGAGGTAGGCTTTGCTGCCGGTGCGCTGGCAAAGGTCGCGGACGATGTTGGTGGTGAGCTTGGTGTCCGCAGGGCGGCCCATGAGCTGGAGAGTCTGCTGGATGCGATGCTCGGAGATGAGGCTGAGGAAGGGAGACTGTTCGAGCTGGACGGCGAGGCCTTGGCGGAGCGCGTCGTCGAAAACTGCATCGCCTGTTTTGTTGGTGAAATCGGCGAGGACGATTGTGTCCGTCTCGCTGAGGGCGTGAGTGCGACGAGAAGTGAAGAGCCAGCCACCGGCAATCAGGCCGATGACGACGACCGCAGCGCCGGCGATCATCGCCCACTTGTATCGCCGCATCGGATGCCGCGGGATGGCGATGGTCGTGGCGGTGAGGCCGGTTTCGGTGTCGCGCTTCAGGCGCTGCAAATCGGCGCGAATTTCGGCGGCGCTCTGGTAGCGCAGGTTTCTGTCTTTCTCGAGAGCCTTGTTAATGACTTCCTCGAGCTTGGGCGGGCAATCCGGATTGACGGTGCGGGCCGGCGCCGGCTGGCGAGTGAGAATCGCTTCGATAATCACGCCGCCGGTGTTGCCGGAATACGCCTGGCGGCCAGTAGCCATTTCGTAGAGAAGAAGTCCCAGGGAAAACAGGTCGGTGCGCGAATCGAGATCATCGCCGCGGACTTGCTCGGGCGACATGTAAGACGGCGTGCCACTGATCACGCCAACGATGGAGAGCGATTGCTCGTGGGAGTCGCGTGAGGAACCCGAGGGCTGGTCGGCCACTGCTTTGGGAACCAGCTTGGCCAGGCCGAAATCGAGGACTTTCGCTTGTCCTCGTTTGGTGACGAAAATATTGGCGGGCTTGATGTCTCGATGGATGATGCCTTCGGAGTGCGCGGCATCGAGAGCGTCGGCAATCTGGATTCCCAGTTCGAGGATGCGATCGAGAGGGAGTGGCTTGCCGTTGATATAGCGGCGGAGCGTTTCGCCGTCAATATATTCCATGGCGATGAAGGAGTGGCTGTCCTGCTCGCCAATGTCGTAGATCGTGCAGATGCCGGGGTGATTGAGCGCGGAAGCTGCATGGGCTTCGCGGCGGAAGCGTTCCAGGGTTTGCGAATCTTGCGCGGAATCTTCGGGAAGAAATTTCAGGGCGACGGCGCGATCGAGGCGGGTGTCCTGAGCTTTGAAAACCACACCCATACCACCAGCACCAAGTTTCTCGAGAATGCGGTAGTGCGAGATGGTCTGGCCAATCATAGCCTGGGACAGACTCTAGTGAATTCAAATTGCCGTCAAGTTGCGATCAATTTGCGATCAAGATCAAAGCGTTGGTTCGTCGTGACTCGGGTTTCTGGCGGAACCGCGAGTGACGCGCCGGTCTTCCTTGGGTGGCCGGGGCGATCCCAACACTGTGAGCAGGGACGAGCCTTCCCCATAAGTGTTTACCGCAGTGAGGGGCTCCTGCTCAAGGTTAATGTTCTTGCTGCAAATGGTGCAGACGAGCGAACCGAGAATTCCGCCGTCCGCCTGCCTGAAAGTGTTATAGCGCATGACGCGCCCACAACAAGTTGGAACCCACAAAGTGGGAGTTTTCTCTGCCGTCATACGGCTCCTTCCTAAGGGTAAGCTGCCGGATTATACACTGGAAATGAAATGGTTAAAGGGTGGCTGAGGAAATTGGAGGGGCGAGAGGAGTGCGGAGGAGACGGAGAGATGCTTCGCTGCGCTCAGCATGACAAGATTGCGGGGGCGCGGCCCTTCGAAGCTCCCTTCGTTTCTCAGGGCGAGCAGGGTGAACGTGAAGTCGGCCCCCACATCAGAGGACAGCAAGGCACAGCAGGGCTTGCCCTGGGGGAATGGGGAGAGGATAATTCCGCGCAGAGCGGAAGCGCTTTGTTGATTGGGGATTTTCCGCTGAGTACAAAGTTTGTAATTCAAATGATCGAGCAGACCGGGGGCTATGACATGAGCGACGAGATCAAGCAGCGAATTGGGGA
>JBGQGW010000203.1:0-7041 GCA_041497605.1 Terriglobia bacterium
CAGAATGCGCCGATTTCGGTTCCCTCTCCGATTTCTACTTCGTCTTCGATCACTGCATAGGGTCCGACGGCAACATTTTTTGCCAGGCGGGCAGTTGGAGAGATCACGGCGGTGGGATGAATTCCCGTGGCGATCGCTGCAGGTGGAAGCAAAAGCGCGGCGGCTTTTGCGAAAGCGAGCTTGGGATCGGCCACTTGCAGCACCGTTTTCTCGGCCACACGCAATTCCACAGGAACGAGCACGCAAACCGCAGCAGAGCCACGTGCGATGGCCACATTTTTCGCGTTACTGACGTAAATGAGATCTTCCTTGCCGGCGCTCTCCGGACCGGCGATTCCGGAGATTTTCGCGCCGGGATCGCCTTCGAGGTGCGCTCCCAGGGAGACAGCCAGCTCACCCGCGGTGAGGGTGATTTTCTTTTGGATCGTTTTCGGCATGGTGACCTCGTCTTAGAAAGGTATTCCCGAAATGGAATCGCTCAGAACGGGTAAATCGGCTTCTCGCCCGGAGGCCGGGTCTTCCATCGTTTGTGAACCCAGAGCCATTGATCGGGATAGGTGCGCGCGTATGCTTCGATTACTTTCATGAAGCGGGCAGTATTCTCGCGCATGTCGGCTTCGTCATCGCCGGAGCGATGTAGCTCCACGGCCGGCTCGAAGCGCAGGCGGTACTTGCGCAGGTTTTCATCCCAGTGGAGAAAACCGGGGACGACGGCGGCGTCCGTGCGCAGGGCAATTCGGGCGATTCCGGTGGTGGAGCACGCGGGAATGCCAAAGAAATCCACGAAGACTCCTTCGGCAAGCGTGGTGTTCACATCGGCCAGGATGCCGACGGTTCCCTGATCGCGCAGAACTTCCAGAATGGCGCGCGCCGAGCGGTTTTTTTCGATGGGGCGATTTCCGGAAAGGCAGCGGTAATAATTCACCAGCGCATCGACCCGGCTGTTATCAATCGGCCGCACCAGAAAATGCAGCGGATGGCCATAGAGCGCGTGCGCATAGGGAGCGAGTTCCCAGGCGCTCATATGGCCGGTGAGGAAAATCACTCCCTTCCCCCGCTGCTGAGCCGCGGCGAAATTCTCGAATCCGTCGAGCACCACGATCCGCTCGATATTTTCGCGGGTGTATCTCGGAAATTGCGAAAATTCTCCAGCCATCCAGCCGATGCTTCGCACCAATCCGCGAATCACGCTGCGGCGGCGGACTTCGCTCCAATCCGGAAAGGCCAGATGAAGATTAAAATTCGCGGCGCGGCGCAGGGGCGGCCGCAGCCGGAAGGCGACGCGTGCCATGGCAACTCCCATGGCGCGTGCCATCGGCCGAGGCATCGAGCCGAGCGTTTTGAGCACCAGCCAGGCGGCGCTGAACTCCAACCATTCGCGCATGCAGGGGCATTATGCGCGAGGGTGGAGTGTCATTGCAAAATATCGGGAGGTAGGTACGCGGCTGAATAGTTTGCGGAAAAAGTCCATAGCGGCTCCCTGGTGGAATGCTCACACTTGAAGCGCGGCGAAGAAACCGGCTGCTACTCAAGCATTTGGGATTTGCTCGGGATTCCTCACTTCGTTCGGAATGACACCTAATTAGATTTTTCCGCGGGCTGTGAAGACGGCGCCCACACGGAAAAGATGAGCGCTGAGTGGAGGCAGGGCGCCCCGATGAAAACCATCGGGGTGCAGAAATCGCACGGCCAAAGCCGGGCCCTACATTGGCCGTAACAATGTTAGACTCTGGCCGCTTTGGAAAATATTTCAAAGGTCGAAAAAGTTGTAGTGGGAATTGTGGCTGCACTTGTGCTTTGGGTGTGTTTCTTCGCGCACCTGGGCGCGATTGGATTTGTGGGTCCTGACGAGCCGCGCTACGCGGAAGTGGCGCGCGAGATGGCGCGATCGGGCGACTGGATGACGCCGCATTTATTCGGCCAGCCGTGGTTCGAAAAACCGGTTCTGTATTATTGGGGAGCGGCGGCGGGTTTCCGGATGCACCTGAGCGATGAAGTTGCGGCGCGCTTGCCTTCCGGGATAGCAGCTTTGTTCGCGGTGTTGGCCCTGGCGTGGCTGGCTGGGAAAATCTACGGCACCGCAACAGCCGGCACTGTGTTTTTCATTCTACCAACCACGATTGCGGGACTGGCGTTTGCTCGCGCGGCTGGGCCGGACATGCTTTTCAGCGCTGCGCTCGCTATTGCAATGGTCTTCGCGGCCGATGTGTTGCGCCGCTCAGGAGCTGTGTGCTGCCGGATTGAAATCTCCGAGGCCAATTCTCGCTCCGCTTGGTTCAGCCTGATTTTCTTCGGGGTTGCTCTGGGATTTGCGACGCTGGCGAAGGGACCGGCGGCGCTGATTTTAGCAGGCGGCAGCATTGCGCTTTGGGCGGCGGCCACCGGTGCGTGGCGTTCCGCGTTTCGGCTGGCTCATCCGGCGGCGATTCTCGCGTTCTGCGTGGTCGCGCTTCCCTGGTACGTGATCTGCGCCCGGCGCAATCCGGATTTCGTGCGCACATTTTTGCTGCTCCACAATTTCCAGCGCTACACAACGACTGTATTTCAGCACCGGCAACCATTCTGGTTTTTTGTTCCGGTAGTCCTGCTGGGCCTGCTGCCGTGGATTGCGTTGCTCGCGGGAGCGGCGCGCGAGGGCGCTCGCCGTTGGAGCGAAAACACCTGGCGCGATTCGCCGGGATTCTTTTTCGTCTGCTGGGTTCTATTTCCATTTATATTTTTCAGCTTCTCGCAATCGAAGCTGCCGGGATATATCCTGCCCGCGATGCTGCCACTGGCGCTGCTTCTCGCCATCGGTATCGCGCACGCGATGGAAGCTGGTACGCAGGAAGGCCGATGGATACTCGCCGTCACGGGCATATTGTGGGTGGCGGGCCTGGCGTTGCCGCTGAAGCGGATGCTGAAGTCGCTTCCGGGCTATGCCAGCGATCCGTTAAGCCAGCATATTCATCTTTGGCTCGAGTGCGCGGCTGCGGTGGGAATCCTGGTGGCGATCCTGGCCCTTTCGCGACGAACGTGGCACGCGCTGATTCTTTCCAGCCTGGTGGTTGCCGGCCTCGCGGAAATCGCGAACATTCGAATTCTGCCGGGCATGGACGCTTACGTTTCCGCGCGAGCCGCCGGCCAGGGACTGGCGGCCTTTCCGGAAATCAAGAATGGCGTGATGGCGTTTGAGGTTCAGCGCGGCCTGCAATTCGGGCTCGACTTCTATCTGGGCCGCGAAGTGCAAAATTGGAATTTGCAATCTCCGGATTCCGCATGGATATTCACAAATTTACGCGGCCTCGAAAAAATCGAACATTCCGGCAGAAAATTCCACGCCCCGCACGGGGCCTGGAATTGGGAATTGATACTGGTGACGGTGGGCCCGGCGAATTCGGAGCCCGATGCGTCTAATAGGCTGCGGAAAAATGCCCCTGGCTCTGTCATTCCGAGCGAAGCGAGGAATCTATCTTCGAAAGAGGCCAGCAAAAAGAGAGATTCTTCGTCGCTTCGCTCCTCAGAATGACACACAAAGCGAGTTTTCCGCAGCCGACTAGGGAAGATCATTCTCCGGTAGGTTCTGAAGGAAAAAATTGACGATGTCGCTTTCGTAGCCGCGCTTTTCTTCGTCCGTCATCCGCACGTAGGAAGTGCGATCCGAACGCTCGAGTTTCGGCAGCGGCGCGAGCTGGAACAATTTCCGCGTGGAAGCCGCTAATTCCGGAGCGTCCCTGGCTTCGATGAACAGCTTGGCATCGTCTTGTAAGCGCGAAATCCTTGCGGAGAGTGGCGAAACGAATCGATTCTCGTAATTCAGCAGATAGAATTCCAGCCGGCAAAGAGGCTTAACCAGGGGAATGACGCCTAGTCCGGAACCATTCGACTGAATCAGGAGCATTTCCGCAGGATCGTTGTACACCGAGGCCACCACCAATGCGCGTATTCGCGGGTCATTTTCCGCGACGGAAACGGCGGCATATGCGCCCAGGTCACCACCCCAGATTCCAAAGCGCCTCGGATCGATATCATCCCGTTTGGCCAGGCCGTTGATGACCGCGAGCAGTTCCTGCGCTTCGACGTATCCGAGGGTAGTGGGACCGGCATTGGAACCGTGTCCCGTGAAATCGAACACGAAAGCATTGAACTGGTGCTCCTGCAAGGCCGTTTCCAGCGTCAAAATATCGTCCCGATGCGAGTTATAACCGTGGCAGAGAATAATAGTGGGAGCGCCGCGCCTTCCCGGGAAGAACCAGCCTTCGATGTTCCCTCGTCCGGGAACCGGAAAAGTGACGCTCGAGGGATGCCCCAGAAGCAAATCCACCTCCATCGTCGAGGGAACGCGCGGCAGCCAAAGAATCTGGCGCACCAGGATTCCGGAAATAATCGTAGCGGTGACGAAAAAGAAGAGCACCACAGCCAGAATCCCGGAGGCAAGGGTCTTGAGCCGGGCTGAAGGGTGCCGCAATGCAGAGAGGAAAGACATTCAATCAATAAGGGCGCACACCTGCGCGCGCCTGAAACGGCGCATGTTAACACAGTTCGTGCGGGCAGAAGCGGCAAGCGCCTGAGTAGTGGTGGGTCAGTTTCCGATAATCCGGCTAATCAGGCACTGGCGAACACTTGAGGCGTAAATTGCGTAACCTCTCATTCATCAAGTTCAGTTCGCTCGAAGTTGCCCTGGATACGCTGGCATGTGACTGTTGAGCCATGCAGTCGCATCTTTTTTAGCAGTCGCTGTTTGTTCTCTGGTCAGGCGATTTTGCATACCCTTAAGTGCGACATCTGCGTTTGATTTGTGCTCTGAATCGCCTCGCGCCGCGGCAATCAAAAACCATTTATACGCCTGAACCTCATCCTTTGGCAGACCCGTTCCATCTCGCAGCATAGCTCCGTATTCCAATTGCGCAGGCACGAGTCCCCATTCTGCTGATTTGGCAATCCATTTTGCGGATTCAGACACGTTCTGCTTAGTCCCTAAGCCTGACTTGTACATCAGTCCAACGAGCAATTGTGAGAGGGCGTCACCATTTGAAGCCGCAGGGAGCAGTAACTGCATAGCCATGCCATAATCCTGAGGGACGCCTTGCCCCTTATAATACAGTTCCCCTAAGGCTGATCTCGCTGGCCCAAACCCCTGACTCATACATTTCTCAAGTAGCTTTACTGCTTCGGGTAAGTCTTGCTTCACTCCATCACCCTGCTTGTAGATTTGAGCTAGCATGAACTCCGCAAGAGGGATTCCTTGCTTGGCCGGGGTCTGATACCACTTCGCTGCTTTTGCGTCATCCTTAGCAACACCGAGCCCAAGGTGGTACATGGTGCCGAGGTTAATTTGGGCAGCAAGATCGCCCTGCTCCGCCGCGAGTCTGTACCATTTCACTGCCTCCCCGAAATCTTGCGGCAAGTCCTGCCCGGTCCGGTAGACATCGCCGAGCTGCAACTGAGCAGCCGCATCGCCTTTCTGGGCAGATTGTCTCAAAGCATCGAGAGTGCCTTGGCCCTCCAAATTTAGAGCTGTCAGGCCAAGCAGAAAGACAAGAAGCCATCCCTGTTGCATTTTCATGTTATTGCCTTTAGGTCTACGCGGAGAATTGTCGCCTCTCAGAATTGGCTCTCGGGCACAATCGAAGCTGGTCAGCTGCTGATTAACGCACTTATCGTACATGTGAAATCGCCGGCTTCGGAGATGTCCAGTAATCCGACTACACGGCCAAGTGCCTGTTCCTTTCAGAAGTGGAACCGAGAGGCGCTGGAATAGTTTTCGAGTGGCAGGCCACTCGGAAACTATCCAGCAATAGCATGTTGCCGGAAAATTGCGCGGCTACCGGCGAGTGGGAGTTACTTGGGTTCGGCGACGACGCGGAGGTAGGGCTTCAGAGTCTTCCAGCCGCCAGGATATTTCTGCTTCGCTTCGTCATCCGACACCGAGGGAACGATGATGACGTCCTCGCCCTTCTTCCAATTCACCGGCGTCGCCACCTTGTGTTTGGCGGTAAGCTGCATCGAATCCAGAACGCGAAGAATCTCATCGAAGTTGCGCCCGGTGGTCATGGGATAAGCGAGCATCAGCTTGATCCTCTTATCTGGACCGATGATGAAGACGGTGCGCACGGTGGCATTGGTGGCGGCAGTGCGGCCTTCGGACGTATCGCCGGCCTCGGCCGGCAGCATGTTGTAAAGTTTGGCTACTTTAAGAGCCGGGTCGCCGATCATGGGATAGGTAACCTTGTGGCCTTGAGTTTCTTCGATGTCGGCAGCCCACTTGGCATGACTGCTCACGGGATCGACGCTGAGGCCGATGACCTTACAGTTGCGCGCGGCGAAGTCCGGCGCGAGTTTGGCCATATACCCCAGTTCCGTTGTACAAACCGGAGTAAAGTCTTTCGGATGCGAAAACAGGATTGCCCAGCCATCGCCAATCCATTTGTGAAAGTCAATCTCACCTTGCGTTGTTTGAGCGGTAAAATTCGGTGCTTCGTCATTGATGCGTAAGGACATTTGCGTTCCTCTCCCTGGCTGCCGATGCGGATTCCGTCCGGCGCGAGCGGACATTGTAGGCCAACGGCCCGTGCCGGTGTCAAGCGGGGCTCAGCCAAGCGATGGGAACGGATGGCGCATGCGGACAGAACCGGGTAATGGAAGGATGCCCGGCCATACGGACGCTATCGCGCCATCCGCTTCCCAGAGCATCACGTTTCCCTTGCCTGTGGTTCAACTATGCCGGACGGCTCTTAGTTCCGCTGACGATAAGAACCTGAGCCGGGAAACTCATCCCGCGGTCTGTGGAGTACCCACGAAGAGCTTCGAGCGACTGACGCTTCACTTCAGTAAACTGCTCCCTTGACAGCATGGCGACCTTTTCACGAAGCTTCTCAGACATCTCGCATCGCAGTGTCCAAAAGTCTTCCACTGAAACGGACGCTTGTATTGTGAATTGCAGCAGGCGCTCGGATGGAGCCACAGCGCCAGCCTCGCCAAGAATGTCCCGCAGCTTCCCTGGGCTGGCAAACCGGAATGGATCCGGATCATCGGGCGCAGGTGGTGGCGATTGAACATACC
>JBGQGW010000204.1:0-7016 GCA_041497605.1 Terriglobia bacterium
CGCAAGCATTCCACTGAGCGGCCGCGCGGGCGAATGCATCCCCGCGAATCGCGGCCGGTCATTTTGGCGCTGAGGCCTCCAAAAGTTCGGCCAAGTATTGCTGCCAGATTGCGGGCAGAGTGTGCGTGCCGTGGCCGCGCGCCTGATCGGTGATGGGAAGCAGGATGAAGCGGCCATTCTTCACTTTCTTAATTTCGCGCTCGGGGATTCCGAGTTCCGGCGGATTAATCATGTCGTCGGACGAATTGATCCAGGTGACGCGGGCCTGAATTTTGCCGAGCTGCGAAAAAGGATCGTAATTGCGCGAGGAATCTAACTGGTAAAGAAAATCGTTGGCATCGGTCGCAGCCATTCGCGCTTTGAGCCACTCGTCCAGATATTTATCGGCGGCATCGCGAGTGGGATAATTTTTCTGCATTTGCAGCGGGCTACTGCTCATGATCAAGAGCACATAGAGAGCGGTCTGCAAGCCGCGCGGCGGGGCCGTGTACTCACCGTTCTTCCAATCGGGGTCGGTGCGAATCGAGTCCATGGCCATTTTTCGCATCATCCGGTTGCGGCCGGCAATCTGCACAGGCTGGCAGGCGAGCGGCAGAAGCGCATCCATCGAATCCGGATACATTTCCGCCCACATCCAGGAATGCATGCAACCCATGGAAGTGCCGGCGACCAAGCGGAGATGATTTACGCCGAGTTTTTCGAAGATGAGCTGGTGTTGCGCGCGCACCATGTCGTCATATTCGTAGCGCGGGAAGCGGGCGTGCAGGCCGTCACTGGGCTTGCTGGAATGGCCGTGGCCGATGGCGTCGGGAAGAATGATGAAATAGCGGCTGGCATCGAGCAATTGTCCGGGGCCGAAAAGAACACCGGCGAACTGCGGCGAGAGGAACTGACGTCCGGTGCCGCCGGTGCCGTGCATGATGAGGACGGCGTTGGTGACTTTGCCGCTGGCGTCGCGAACAGGCTGGCCCAGGGTGGTGTAATGCAAACGCAATTCCGGCAGCGTTTCGCCGGAACGGAAATGAAAATCGCGGACAACGAAGTCGCCTTCCTCGGGCGTGACGCCGGGCGACGGCGACGAGGCGGCAGCCGCCGCTTGACACGAGGGGGAAGCATGAGAAAGGAATGAATGATCATCGAGCAAAATCCCCGCGGCACAAATTCCGGCGATCAGAATGATTGCCTTCTTCGCGAATCCCCGTTGCACATTGCCTCCTTCGAGATTCAATGAGTGATTACCGGCAATTCAATGTTGGATGGAAAGCGCTTCGAGCGATAGACGTGCTGCTCCGCTTTTTGATAATCGGCCGCCGAAGCATTGAAAATATTCGGGACGAACTTTTGGGGATTGCGGTCGATCAGAGGGAACCAAGTGCTCTGCACCTGAACCATGATCCGGTGACCTTTCAGAAATGCATGGTCATTGGTGTGCAGATCCACGGTGTAGGCGGCCACTTCGTTCGCCGGAATGGGCTCCGGCTTTTCGAAACTGTTGTGGAACCGGCCGCGGAACACTTCATCTGCAATCATCAACTGGTAGCCGCCCATCGCGGGATCGGGCGGATATTTTTCCGGGTAGACGTCAATCAGCTTCACGATCCAATCGCTATCCGTGCCGGTGGTCGAGGCGAAAAGATGCGTGACGAGATCGCCGGCAACGGCCAAATCTTCCTTCAACGGTTCGGACTCCCAACTCAGCGTGTCGGGACGCTTGTGGACGAAGCGCTGATCCTCCACGAGCCACCTGGGCCAATCGGGACCTGGGTAGGTGGGGCCGATAGGGCGATGCCGGTACGGAACGGGATTCGCAGGATCGGAAATATAGCTATCGAATGATTGATCGCCGTCCTGGGCAGGCGGATCAAAGGAAAGCCGGCCATCTTCGTGGAAGTAGAGCTTGTGCGGGGTGACGCGCTCGCGGGGCGGCCAGGAGTCATATTTTTCCCAGCGATTCGAGCCGGTTTCAAACGTCAGAGCTTCTTTGAGAGGGAGGCTGCCCTTGTCCTTCAGCCAATAGGCAAACCAGGGCGCCTGAATTTTTTCGCGGAAATATCTGCTGGTGTTGCTGCCGAACTCGATATTCCCCAGTTTGCTGATGTCCGCGTGTCCCCAGCCGCCATGATTCCAGGGGCCGATGACCAGATAGTTCCAGTGGCTGGAGTCAATCGTTTCGAATTTCTGATAGATCGTGACGGGCCCGTAGAAATCTTCCTGATCCCACCAGCCGGCGACATTCAGATTCGGCACCGTCACTTTGGTCAAGTGCGGCGGAACCGCTTGTTCGCGCCAGAATTCGTCGTAATTGGAATGATTGACGAAATCGTTCCACGTGGGAACCTCGCCGTGAAAATATTTTTCATTCGCGTTGGAGAGGGGACCCAGATCGAGGTACCACTCGAAGAGATCGTATTTATCGAAGGGGAAAGCAAAATTGGTCTTGCCGGTTTCCATTTCGGAGGCGTACTCGAATCCGTAGCTCAGCCGGAACGCGCCGTTGTGATGAAAATCATCGCCGAGAAACATGTCGGCCGGAGAAGCCTGTTCCGAAACTGCTTTGAGCGCGGGATGGGGTTCGAGCAGGGCCATCACCGTGAGCCATCCACCATAGGAAATTCCGAGGAGCCCGGCGCGGCCGTTATTATTCGGAGTATTTTTCAGCAGCCAGTCGATGGTGTCGTAGGTGTCGGTGCCTTCGTCGATGGATTTCGCGTCCCGAGGATCGCGCACCGGACGCTGCATCACGAACTTGCCGTCGGAGCCGTAGCGGCCGCGAATATCCTGCATGACGAAGATGTAACCTTCGGGAACCATCTCCTTATACAGAGAAAAGATGCCGGAGAATCCATCCCGATCGTCGTTCGTGCCGTAGGGAGTGCGGGTGATCAGGAACGGGAGCGGCGCAGCAGCGTATTTCGGCGCGTAAATTTCCGTGTGGAGGCTGACGCCGTCGCGCATGGGGATCATCACATCCCGTTTCGAATAGAGCTGGCTGACATCTGAGCCGGACTGGCCGCGCTCGGTCGCCGGAAAGAAGGCACAGAAAAGCAGGCAGGATAGGAAGAAGATCGCAGCGCTTCTGATTCGTTTCATGCGTTTGGCCCCCAGCCATCCGAATGGGATCCGAGCGGAGGAGTGGCGGCTGGATAGTACCGCTAGTGAGTGGATTTTTGAATTGGCAAAAGGAAGAAGGGCCGGGAGAGGAGGATTGCGGCCGCGTCGTTATTCCTTGGCAAATTTCGCTTCGTCGTAAGCGCGCTCGATGCCGGGCACCAGGAAGCCGTCATGAAAACCGCGGACGTAAAGCGGATTATCTCCGGCAAAGCGTTTCTGGAAGCCGGCCAGGTCCACTTTTTTGCGCGTCTCGTCTTCCGTGTTTGGTGCGACTCGCCGTGAACGTGTTCCGCAAGCCGCGGAGAGACTCCACGACCGGCGGATGCTAGCCCTCGTCTCCACTGCGGATTTTTTCCGCGCGCGCTCGCGGGCAACGCCTGGCGGGGGGCCTGGGATATACGTTGATTCGATCCGCGCCTTCAAAAACTTTCACGGAGTCGCGGCAGAGGCCGAGGAGCAGATGTTTCCCGATGGAATTTTCGCCACGCAATAATCCTTGCGCCATCGCGCGTTTCACGATCGTGGCCGGGGAGGAGAGTTCACAATCCTCTTGAGACCATATCCGCTCCGGTAGAGAAGGAGCAGGTATGACCTGATAAAGATTCCTGCTGATCCCACGTACCTGGAGAGGGCGACGCTCGCGAAGCGGCACTGCGGCCCGGCTGACCGCCGGGCTTTCGCTTGGTTCATCCGCCGCGGGCGGGAAAGCACCGTAGGTCTTATTGGCGGCTTCCTGGGACAGCGGAGAAATTCCCACGCGCCATCCGGAGTTCTCATTGGGATAGAGCTTTTCGAGCCGCGCGCTGATGGAATCCATTTCCGCGCGAGCCTGTTGCAGCGAGATGTGCGGACGCAGCCGTGCGACCACGTGAATCCATTTCGAGTTGCGGCTAGCCAGATCTTGCGAATCGAACGCGAGCGGCGCCCAGAGTTCCGTTCCTTCGAGCGGCTCGAAGCCCACATCGCGCGGAAGCACGCCGACGACGGTGTAGTTCCGGCCATTCAAGAGCAGCGTTCTGCCCAGGACGTGAGGATCGGCATCGAAATGCGAATGCCAGAGCGCGTCGGTGAGAAGCAGGGCGTTGTCTTTTCCCGCCATTTCTTCTTCGGGAAGGAAATCGCGGCCCAGCGCGGGCCGGACGCCCAGCATGCGAAGAAAACTGCTGGAAACCAGCGCCGCGCGAACGCGCCGCGGACGCCCTTCCTCGAAGAAATTCATCCCGGTGGAATAGAAGGCGGACATTTCCTCGAGGGTGCGGGTCTGTGCGCGCCAGTCGGAAAAGTTGGACGGAGACACATTCACGCGCATGCCCGGCTTGAAATGCCAAAGCGTCACAATCCGGCCAAAATCCCTGTGAAGAAACGACCGCGGCAGATAGGCATTCGCGATTCGGAAGATTTCGCTATTCGCGCTGATGCCGATCGCCAGCAGCAGGACGAACAACACGGTGAAGCCGCGGCCCTCCGCGAGCATCCGAATTCCGCGACGCAGCACCTGCCACAGCGCTTTCATTCGTTTCCCCGGTGACTCTTTGTCAATTTCATCGATTTCATAAAGGGCGCCTCATTCGTACCGCAGAGCGACCATGGGATCGACCCGCATCGCTCGCCGCGCCGGCAAATAACAAGCTAGCAAGGCGCTCGACAGTAAGATCACGGCGACGCCAAGATAAATTGCTGGTTCTTTCACACTCACTTCCGTCAACAAACTCGAAAGAATGCGGCTGAGCGCGGCCGCGGCCACCAGCCCGATGGCAAGACCTGCCACAGCTAACGAGAGTCCTTGCTTCAAAAGCATGCGCAGGATGTCCTGTGGCGCCGCACCCAGCGCCATGCGCAAGCCAATTTCATGAGTGCGTTGGTTCACGACGAAGGCCATAACACCGTAGATGCCCAGAATCGCCATCAGCAAGCCGAAGCCGGCGATCAACGCGATCACAATCGCTCCCAGACGATCTTGCGAAATGCTTTGCGCGTAGTAGCGGTCCATGCCGGAGATGTCATACGTGGCCAGGTTTTTGTCTATCGCCCAAATGGCTTGCTGCGCGGTATGGATCGCCACGCTGGAATCGAGCGGGCTTCGCACCATCAATTGAATCGTGTCGCTCGACGCGCCCCCCGGTTGTTGCGCGTATGGCAAATACCAGGTTTCTTCCGGCTCACCGGTCTCGTGCGCGTCCTTCACATCTCCGGCGATTCCTACGACAGTGAGCCAAGGCCGGTTCGGCCGGTCTACATGGACGTGTCTGCCGAGGGCATTTTGACTAGGCCAGAAGCCGCGCGCCATCTTCCGGCTGACGATCACAACCGGCTGCGAATTTGGAGTGTCCAGTTCATTAAAATCGCGTCCGGCAAGCAAAGGTATTTCCATCGCGGCAAACAAACCCGGGCTGATGAGCCGATGATTGACGCTGAAGCTGGTACCGGCCGCTCCCGTTGAAAATCCTTCCACGGCCACCGGCGCGCTCCAGGTAGTGCCGCCGAGCGGATTGACGGTCGTCACACCCGCGGCGACGATGCCCGGGGCGCTTCTGATTTTCTCGAGAATCTGCCGGACGAGAATGCCGCGGGGTTCTCCCGGCGCATACCGTGAAACCGGCGGCGTGATTTGCAGGGTGAATAAGTGGCCGGCCTGGAATCCCAGGTCGTGATGGCGAAGCCGTTCGAAGTTTTGGATCATGAACCCCGCGCCCGCCAGCAGGATCATCGCTAATGCGACTTCGCAAATTACCAACGAGTTGAGCACGCGGCGATTTCTTCCAACTCCCTGATCCGATCGTCCACCTTCTTTCAACAGTGGTTGCAAGTCGTTGACAAACGTGCGGAGCGCCGGAACGAGGCCAAAAATCATTCCGGTGAGCAAAGAAATTCCCGATCCAAATGCAAAGACCCGCGCGTCCACTCCCACGTGTCCCATATTGAGTTGTTGGCTCAAAGGATGAGGAATCAAGACAGTCAGATAAGAACCGCACCAGGCGACCATCAGGAGTCCGCCCAATCCTCCCAGCAACGAGAGAGCACAACTTTCCGTCAAAAGCTGCCGAACCTGCCGGGACCTGCTGGCACCGAGCGCCGCGCGAATCGCTATTTCTCTCTGTCGCACCACGGAACGCGCCAAGAGCAAATTGCTCACATTCACGCAGGCGATCAGCAGGAAGAATCCGACGATGCCGAGCAAGGCGAGTGCAATCCGGTCTTCCTCTCCAATCAGTTGGGTTCGCATGGGGAGAAGTTCCATGCCAAATCCGGGAACTGTTTCCGGATATTTTTCCTTGATTTGTTGAGCAACTCCGTCGAGCGCGGCGCCGGCTTGTTTCAAGGAGATTCCCAGCCCAAGGCGCGCAAACAAGGCAAAATCGCGAGAAGTGTCGTCGGCTCGAATCGTTGTGGGAATCCAAACTTCGGCGTCGTAGGGAAAATTAAACTCTTGCGGCATCACTCCGGCGATGGAGAAAATGCGGTCGTTGATGGTGACGGTCTTGCCGAGAACGTTGCGGTCTCCACTGAAGCGGCGCTGCCAAAGCCCGTGGGAAATCACAGCGGTACTGCTTGCCGAGCCCGCGCGCTCCTCTTCCATCGAGAACCAGCGGCCGAGAACGGGTTTCACGTCCAGCGTGGATGACCAGCCTCCAGACTGGCTCACCACCTGGACACGCTCGGGAGTTTCGCCGCCGGTCAGCGTCGCGCTCACAATGCTCAACGCGATCATTCCGTCAAATATGCCGCGCTGTTCCTGAACGGCCACGACATCGCGGCTCCAAGTGCTGTAGGTCGAAATCGTGCCATCCGGCGCGCGGGTGTAATCGAGAACGCGCACCAGCCGTTCCGGTTCCGGAAATGGCAGGGGACGCAAGAAAACATTATTCGCCACGCTGAAAAGCGCAGCATTGCCGCCGATGCCGAGC
>JBGQGW010000205.1:0-6975 GCA_041497605.1 Terriglobia bacterium
CGGCGGGAGTGGCGTTTCTGGAGTGCACTCGCCAGGTTACTTCGACAGGGTCAGAAGCGCTTCGATTTTTTCCATCAACTCGCGAGTGACGGAGTGTTCGATGTGATGCTTCGATCCGCCGCGAACAATGGGGCCGCCAATCGCGTCGAGTTCCGGCACACGCCCCGCCTTCACGTCTTTCTGCATGGAACTCCGCATCGCAGGCGGTAAGGAGCCGAGAGTGGCCAGGATTTTCGCGCTGTCGAGACTCGCTCCTTCCGCGTTGGCCACGGCGCAAGCTTCGCGCACGGCGGACTCGAGCCGCGTCCGCCACTGCGCATCGGCAAAAATTTCGCCGATCGATTTATCGGCTGCCGTGCTGGTGAGCGCGAACGGAGCCAGGAACGCCAGCTTGCCCCACAGCATGGTTTGTTCGTTGGCATGAAAATCGCATGTAAAGCCAGCCTCCCGGAACTTTCCGGCGATTCCACCCAATTTCGCTTCACCCTGCGCCGAAAGCGCCATGCGGACAAAAGGAGAACGCTGAACAATGTGGCCCGGCGCCACGCGCTCGGCTTCAACAGCGATGGTTCCTGGAACCACGTTCTCGCGGCCGAAGCGTGACCGCAGCAGCGGGACGTGATCGATTCCATTCAGTAAAGGAACAACCGTTCCCACGCCGTTCGTCTCTGCCCCCAGGGATCGCAGCGCCGAATCGAGTTGGTGGGCTTTGACCGCGATCCAAAGAACGTCCACAGGCGCCTCAAGTTTCACAGTGCGATGGACCGGCGCCTTGATCTCGCCGGCGGGAGTTTCCAGCCATAGATGATCGGGATAATGCGCAACGGATTCGGGCCGCAGCAGCATCGTCACCCGATCTCCCTTATGGGCAAGGACCGCTCCGATTAATCCACCGATTCCCCCTGCGCCTAGAATTGCATGATTCACTCGCTGTCTCCTGAGGTCTCAATGCCCTGTCGTCGAAGCAGCACTTTCCGCTCGTTCCGGCGGCCGCTTCCGAAACGATGGCCCCCATCTGCGAGCTTTTATCTACGAGCTTTTATCTACGAGCGATTCTCGAGGATCGAATAAAACACCGGCATCACCAGCAGCGTGATGAACGTCGAAAGCAGCAATCCGCCAATCACCGCCAGCGCCAGCGGCTTCTGCAACTCCGCGCCCGCGCCAAGCCCCAGCGCCAGCGGAAACAAGCCGAACAAGGTGGCCAGCGTGGTCATCAAAATTGGCCGGATGCGGATTTTGCCCGCCGCCACCAGCGCCTCGTCCAGCGGCAGATGTTCTTCTTCCCACAGCTTGTGCACATATTCGAACAGGATGATGCCGTTCTTCACCACCAGCCCCACCATCAAAATAATTCCCATGAAGGAAGAAACGTTCAACGCCGTCCCGGTCGCCCAAAGCATCCCGAACACGCCCACCAGCGCCAGCGGCGCGGCCGAAAGAATAATCAGCGCCGGCGCGAACGAGCGGAACTGAATCACCAGCACGATAAACACCGCTCCCAGCGCCAGCCCCAACACCTTGAGCAAATCGTGGAACGAACTCTGCTGGCTTTCATATTGCCCGCCAATTTCATACGTGACGCCCTGTGGCAAAGCCGCGAAGCGCATCACCTGCTGCACTTCGCCAATCACGCTGCCCAGGTCCCGATTCTCCAGGCGCCCCGTCAGCGTCACCATCAGCCGCTGATTTTCGCGCAGCAGTTGATTCTCGCCGCGCACTTGCTCCGCGCTCGCGAGCGACGCCAGCGGCACAATCTGCCGCGCCGGCGGCGGCGTCACGATCGGGAATTGCCGAATGTCGTCGTAGTTCTGGCGGAACGAATCCGGGAAGCGCACGCGGATGCCGATGGTGCGGTCGGCTTCGCGCAATTGCGTTTCCGTCAGCCCCAGCAGCCCGGCGCTCACCTGCTGCGTCACCTGGTCCGAAGTCAGGCCGGCGCGGCCCGCCGCCACGGAATCTACGTGGAACACCACCTCCGGATTTCCCTTCTGGATGCCCTTGAAATCAACCAGACCCTTGATCGCCTCGATTTTGGGTTGGAGTCCCGCGCTCACCTGCTCGAGTTGTTGCATGTTGTTGCCGAACAATTTTATTTCCACCGGCTCGGCCGATCCTTCCATGTCCCCCAGCATATCCTGCAGGATTTGCACGAATTCCACGGCGCTGAATCCGGGCGCGTTTTTGTCGACCCAGGCGCGCATATCATCGATCACTTCGTTGGTCGAGCGATGCCGCTCGGAGCGTGGTTTCATCTTCACCAGGATATCGCCGCGATTCTGTTCCGTGGCAAACAGGCCCATTTCCGCACCGGTGCGCCTCGAAAATGCCGCCGTCTCCGGCATCGCGGCGATGTGCGCCTCCACGGCGCGCAGCATCCGGTCGGTTTCATCGAGCGAAGTGCCCGGCGGCGTCCAATAGTCCAGCACGTAGCCGCCTTCGTCCATCTCCGGCAGGAAGCCGGTCTCCAGGCCAAAGTACAGCCCCGCGCCGGCCGCAACCACAAGTAAGGTAGCGCAGGCGATGATCAGCCGGTGCCCCAGCGACCAGCGCACCATCCGTTCGTAGGTGCGATTCACCGGCGCGATGAATCCTTCCGAGCTGCTCTTGTGCGCCCGCTCGGTAAGAAACCGCAGCGAGAGCAGCGGGATAATCGTCAGCGCGAAAACCAACGAGAGCAGCACGGAAATTCCCAGGGTGAGGCACAGCGCGGAAAAAAATTCACCCACCACGCCCTTGAGCAATCCCAGCGGCAGAAACACCACCAGCGTCGTCGCCGTCGATCCCACCACCGGCGCCATCAGCTCCCGCGTGCCGGTCTCGGCGGCTTCGACGGGCGATTCGCCCAGGCCGATGTGGCGGTAAATGTTTTCGATGATCACCACCGCGTCGTCGATGATCAGCCCGATCGCAATCGCAATCCCGCCGAGCGACATCAGGTTGAGCGTCCCGCCGAAAAGCTGTACGAAGAAAAACGTCCCGATCACCGACAGCGGCAGCGACGTCGCCGCCACCAGAGTGGTGCGGCCGTCGCGCAGAAAGGCGTAAAGGATCAGCACCGCCAGCACGCCGCCGATCAGGATGGCGTCGCGCACGCTGCCGATGGATTCCTGGACGAACTCCGCCAGGTCGTACACCACCGATATCCGCAGGGTCTTCGGGATCGCCGAACCAAGATTCTTGGTCAGCTCCCGGATCTGCGCCACCAATTGCAAAATGTTGCCGCCGATCTGCCGCGAAATATTGATCAGCGCCGCCGGCTGGCCGTTGCCCGTGATCAGCGTACGCTGGTCCGCGATGCCGTAGCGAACCTCGGCCAAATCGCGCACGCGGATGGGCACGCCGTTCTCGATGGCCACCGCGGCATTGCGAATATCGTCGAGGTTTGCGAATTGGCTGGTGGTCAGGACCAGATACTGCAAGTAATCCTTGGAGAGCCGCCCCACCGACGTCACGTTGTTCGTCGCTTTCAGTTCGTCCGCGATTTCCACCAGCGACAGCCGGTGCGCCAGCATCTTCTGCGGATCGACGATCACGGAAACTTCACGCACGTCCGTGGCCTGCACATTAATGATCCCCACGCCCGGCACCCGGCTGATCAGCGGACGCAGAATGTAGTAGGCATCGTCGCGCAGATCGGCATCGGGCACGTTGCCGTTCAAAATAAGGCTGAGAACGGGGAAAACGGCCGGCGTCAGCCGCTCGACTTCCACTTCCGCATCCGGCGGCATCACGCTGCGCGCCGCGCCCACCTGCGCCTGCACCAGTTGCAGCGCGTATTGCATGTCCATGTTGGGATTGAAGAGGATGGAAATTTCCGTGTTGCCGCGAATCGTCTTCGACCGCACGCGCCGCACGCCCAGCACGGTGCTCGACGCTTCTTCAAGCGGCCGGGTCACGTTCAGCAGCATCGTTTCGGGAGAGAGGTCGCCGGATTTTGCCAGAACCACAACGCGCGGAAAATTCAGCTCGGGATAGATATTGCTGGGAAGCTCGAAGATGGCCACGAAGCCGGCCAGCGTGAGGAACGCCGTCAGCAGATAGATGGCGTAGCGATTCTGGCGGCAAAGGGCGACGACGTTCATGATTTCGCTTTGATCTTCGCCTTCTCGCTGAGGCCGTAGCCGCCGGTCAGAATGATCGTGTCGCCTTCCTTGACGCCGGAAAGCAGCTCGACGCTCGTTTGCGTTTCGATGCCCAGTTCCACCGGCACCGCCGTCGCGTTGTCCTGCTTCACCAGATACACTTGCGGCTCGCCTTTTTCATTGCGATAGATCGCCTGCGGCGGCGCCACCAGCACGTTTTTATGCGTCGCAATCGCCACCCGCGCGCTCAGGAACATTCCCAGCCGCAGAAAGTGCGCCGGATTCGCGATGCGGATGCGCACCACGCCCACATTCGTGGCCGGGTCGACAGCCGGTGAAATCGCCACCACCCGCCCGCTCAGCGTTTGCCCCGGCAACGTTTCGCTGGTAATCGAAAGAGTCTCTCCCGCATGCACTTTGCCCATGTAGCTCGCCGGAAGATTCCCGATCAACTCCACTTCGGCCAGGTTCGCCACTTCCACCACCGGCTGCGCGGCCGTGCCGTCCACCTGCTCTCCCACGTTCACGAATCGTTTTGCCACCATGCCGTTCAGCGGCGAGAGAATATCCGTGCGTGAAATCTGCAGGTGAGCGAGTTCCAGCGCGGCTTCGGCTTGCCGCAGCGCTGCCGCCGCCACGCTTTCCTGGGTGCGCGCGTCTTCCAGATCTTTTCGGGCGGCGATGCCGCGCTCCACCAGCGTTTCATTTCGCGCGCGGCTCAGTTTGGCATTTTCCAGGTTCGCTCTGGCCTGCTCAGCGGCGGCCTCGGCCTGGCGAAGCTGATCGCGATACGGCCGCTCATCAATCTTGGCCAGCACCTCGCCGATTTTCACCGTGTCGCCCTCGGCCACGCGCATCCCGGCGATGCGCCCGGGCACCAGCGAACTAACGCGCACATCCTGATTCGGCAGCGCGGCGACGGACCCGGTCACCGTGACAATCTGCTGTATCTCCGCGCGCGTAACTTTCGTCAGCGTCACTTCCGCCACCGCCGCGTCGCTCTTCCCTCCCGCTTCGTCGCCCGACGCCCCACTGTGCGAACAGCCGACCGCGCCTATCAGAATGATTGCCAGAATCACTGAGACGAGCACTCCCACCCGTACCTGTAGGGGCGCTGCTTGTTTACCCTGAGCTTCGAAGGGCTGCGCCCACGCCTGTTGTGCCCCGATGCATTTGATCGGGGCGTGCGCTTTTCCGCCCTCACTCATGATCGCCGGCAATCTAAAATGTTCTCTAATCAAGCGGCACTCCAACCGTTTCTTCCAATCGCGCAAACGCCGACTGCGCGTTGAACAGGCTATTCAAGTATTCGCCATGAACTTGCCGCACATCCCGCTGGGCACTGAGCACAATAAGGATATTGGCCTTGCCCGCGCGGTAACTTTCTTCCGCCATGCTTTCCAGGCGCTCAGTCGCCGGCACGAGCGTCGTGCGGTAAATCTCGGCTTCCGTTAATCGCGCGTCGAGATCAAAGTACGCCGTTCCCACTTGCCCGGCCACCGATCTCCGCGTCGCGGCCGTTGCGCTATCCAGCGCGCGCAACGTGGCTGACGATTGAGCGATTTCGCCCTGGTTGCGCATGAAGATCGGCAACTCCATCGAAATCTGCCCGCGCGGCCCAACCCGGAAATCGTTCGGTGAATTAAAATCCGTCCCGAACTGCACCCCGAGGTTCGGGATGCGCTCGGCCCGCAGCAGCGATTCGCGGCTCTGCTCCACCTTGGTTTCCTGAGCCAGGTGCTGAAGCTCATAATTCGTGTTGATCGCCCGGGCCGCCAATTCGTCGAGCGTCAGGCGCGGAGGCAATTGATCGAGCGCGCCGGCGAGTTCCCAATCCGTCGCGGCCGGCTCATTCAGCAGCGTATCGAGCTCGTTCAATGCGATTTTCTGCTCTTGCTGCGCCACTTGATATCCGGCGCCGGCCCGCGAAACTTCCAGGTCGGCTTGCACCACTTCCAGCTCCGGCACATCGCCCGCATCGAAACGGTCTTTGGCGATCCCGTGCAGCCGCTGCGCCAATTTCAACGCATCCGCCTTCTGCTGCGAAATACCTCGCGCCAGCGCCAGCGCGAAAAATGCTTCGCGCACGCTGCGGCGCACCTGGCGTTCGAGCGTCGCAATCTCGACGTCGGTCAGGATGCCTACTTCTCGAGCCAGCTCGATTCGCCGCCCGCGCTTTGGGCCCAGTTCGAGCGGCTGGTCAAGGGTCACGAATTCATGCGGAGTATCGCGCGCCGCTCCAAAACTAAACGTGGGGTTGGGACGCTCGCGCGCTATTTGAATCCCCGCCAGCGCGATAGCCCGCCGCGCTCGCGCCGCCACCAGGTCCAGATTCTGCCGCTGCGCCATCTGCAGCGCCGAGTCTAGCGTCAGCGGACGTCCCTGTTGTCCCCAGGCGGGAGCAACGGCCAATCCGAAAAGCAACAAAAGCTTTAGAGAGAATCTCAATTCCGCCCATCCGGCGACACGCTGCGCTTAGTATATTCAGCACACCCTTCCCGCGGCAAAATTCTTTCCATTATCAAGTTTAGCAACGGAGCCCCGGCGAAAGGCATGAAAACGAAATTAATTCTTATTAAGGCTTAAGATATGCCCGCTGATTCCTACGCGAGCTAAGTAGGGCAGGGCCTGGGTCGCCCAGGAGCCACTCACGGCGCGCGCTCTTCATTCCGGCCAGATCGCGAAAACGGTCCGCTCCCGCGGCCGGAACATCGCGAAGAAGTCGAGCACTTGCTTCCACGGAACATATTTCCGGTTCAGCAATCGCATCCCCTTCGCTGCCTCTTCCCCCCGCAATATTTCCGCGCGTGCATCCACCCACTCTCCCCGTAATCCACCGCGCAGGTCGCACGGCGCCACTCGCACGTGCGGATTATTCCGGATGCGCTTC
>JBGQGW010000206.1:0-6924 GCA_041497605.1 Terriglobia bacterium
AAGCACCGGAGGAAAAAGTGTCAGGGATGTCCCCGGTCTAAAATGTCAGATATGTCCCCGGCCGCACATTCTGCCGCGCCTACGGCGCTAGTCAAGATTGCAATCTCTTCGGCATAAAGCAACACCAAAACCGCCACGCGTAAAACCGACGCGTGGGCCACCCACAGCTGCGTCCGGGCCACCCGCGAAATACGCCAAAAAGAGCGAATGCGCCCAAGTGAGGCACACGGCGGGTATACGGATTGGAATGATGGAGTGAACTTGATGCCTTCGACCAGAACGTTCGACCTGCCCCAAGAGCCCTCAGTCAGCGCAACCTAGTATTCTCTTTAGCGCGATGTATTCTTCATACGCCGCTACGTCGAGTGGTATTGGGTCTTCGCGATCGAGAATCTTTGGATGTGCGAACCCCAGTTTGTCGGCGAGCTCTTTGAGCCGCTGTTCTTGTTCCGGCTTGGTCAGTTTCTCCAGATGGCGCCTCAATTCGTTGTTCATTGGCACGGGTCAGCTCTCACGGGAAGATATGATGGCCGAACATCAGCGAGAGAGAAATAACTAGGCACACAGCAGCAAGTCCGAAGACTATGAGCTGCCACCGGTAAAGGGACCATGTAAGACAGCCAAGGCAGGCCGTTTGTGAGGAAAGGTCCTCGATATCTTGTTGATCAGCGCCCCTCAGTTGTAGTCGGAGCTTGCGCGCCGTTAGGCGAAAGTCTTTGAGACGCGTCCACGAGATAAGGATGCCCAAACAGACGGCAACGATGAAGAGCCCTGCTGAAGCGATTAAAATGTAGTTCCCTGGAGAACTCCATGCGGGTTCCCTCGTAGTTAAGAGCGATGCGCAAAACACTACCCCTCCTGCCGCCAACCCGAAGGTTAGGTTGGTAGCAGCACCTAGCTGCTGCCTCCTCATGTCCTCGTATCGTTTGAGGGCGGCACGCTTTTCTTTCCTTTCATTTTCAGTCATTTCCGTTGTCAACGTTCTCCGGAAGGCACAAGGACCGGAAATGGTCCTCAGCTAAATCGCTGTCCAAGGTGCGCATTTTCTCGAAGATTTCTGATGTTTTCCTTTGCTTCAAATTCCTCGAATCGGAAAGGTGAGGATGAGGGTGTACCGCGCCGTGGATCGTTCACGGTAGAATCGCTTCGCGAAAAAAATCGCCGGCCAGATTCTGATCAACAGACTTGAGCTTCTCGTACACCTGCATTACTTCTGCGCGATTGCCTTGCCTGCTATAAGAGATGCCCAAATTGTACCAGGCCATGGCGTAGTTCGGATTCACGCTGACGGCCGCTTGGTAGGCATGAATTGCTTGATCGTATTGAAGTAACTCGGAGTAATCGTAGCCGAGATTGTTCCAGGCCCGGGCATCGTCCGGCGCCAGGCGGACAGCCTCCTGCAAGGCACGGGTCGATTTTTCGTATTCGTGCAAGTGAAAGTAGACGGTGCCGAGGTCAATCCAGGCTTCGGCGAGATCCGGCTTCAGGCGGATGGCTTCTTGCAAAGCATGGATTGCTTGGTCGTATTCGCGGAAGTTGATGTAGGTTTTTGCGAGATTATTCCTGTAGTAGGCATTATCCGGTTCCAGGCGGATGGCTATCTGGTAGGCACTGATCGCTTCATCGTATTTGCGGAGCCCGTCATAGGCATTGCCGAGACCGAGCCAGGCCCCGGGAAAGTCCGCGTTTAGGCGGATGACTATCTGGTAGGCACTGATCGCTTCATCGTATTGGCGGAGAACAAAATAGGCATCGCCAAGATCGAGCCAGGCTCCTTCAAGGTCGGGCTTCAGGTGTACTGCCTCGCGGAGGGCGCCAACTGCTTTTTCATACTTACCGGCGTCCAGCATCTGAAAGCCTAGCTGAAACAAAAACATAGCCTGAGATGCGGGGCTTGCGAGCGTGTTTTCTCCCTCTGGTGGAATTCGATGTGATAGGAGCGCGCGCACCCACTCGCCGGGTAATGCGAAGTTAAGGTTTTGCCCTTCCTTGAAGAAAAAAGTCGTTATCCCGACCAACCGTCCCTGGGCATCGAACAAACCGCCCCCGCTCGAACCCGGTGAAATGGGAGCAGAGGTTTGAATCAGGCGGGCGTTTTCGTATTCGCGCAGCCCCGAAACGAGTCCCTCAGACATTGTAAGTTCAAGCCCCTCTGGCGCGCCAATGGCAAAGACTCGCTCACCGACTGCGAGAGTGGTCGAGGAACGGACTGGAACTGGTCGAGCATTGAGGCTTTTGGCCTTCAACTGGCAGAGGTCGTGGTCCGGGTCGAGGTGCGTGATGGTGAGAGGCCACGTTCGGGAACCGCGCTTCAGACGCCATGAGACGCCTGCCTCGATGACGTGCCTATTGGTAACGACTTCGCTCGAGGCGACGGCCACGGCACTGCCCGTCGCTTCGACGGAGCCGCTGGCATCAAGAGCTTCAACAACAAAAACGGAGGGCGAGAGACGCTTATAGAGTTCTTGTGGTGAGGACGAAGTCACGACCTCACCAGCCCTCTCTTGTTGCTCCGGCGAATGAGGCGAGGCAGATTGACCGCTGGCACGCGGACCTGAAAACATCATGAGGGGAGCGAGAAGAAGGGCCGAAAAGAGGATATGGATTGCAAATTGGGGCGAGGCAGTCGCCTTGTGATGGAGGCACCACCACATACGATCTGGATCACGACTCACACGGATAGCAAACATCCACACTCCTCGCCGTTTCGAATTCTGCATACGAATTGAAGGCCGGCTACGCAAGCTATTCTCACGGATGCTTAATACACAGGAGGCGCCTAATGTCCTTTGTGCAATCTGGGAGCGTCTGGGTCAATGGCCCGGCCGTCTAATTTAATCAAAGAGTAACCCATGCATCGAGGGGAGGAAGGCAAGAACGCGTGCGGCCCAGTTTTCCCAGTTTTGTCGGAAAGGGTGGGGAACAACCCCTGGGGCGGAAAGCAGTGGAGAAAGCCAACAAGAAAGGCAAAGCTCGAGGCCAAGCCTTACATTCTCACAGTGAAAGTTATCACACATCTGTGATAATATTGGTGTCGCATCCAATCCCATGTACGCTCAATTCTTTAGAGGCGCTCGAAAGCAAGCCGGCTGGAGCCAACAGAAAGCTGCGGCGGAACTGGGCCTGTCACAGAGCTATCTCTCTATGATCGAGAACGGCGAGAGGCCCTTGCCGCCAGAAGTCGCGCGGCGGATGGTTCACGCCTACAGGCTTTCGCCTGTTTTGTTGCCGTCCTCTCAGGAACGTTGGGCTCCAATGGCGGTTGATCCGGAGCAGCTTGCAGGAGACCTCGCCGGACTTGGATATCCCGGATTTTCTTATCTGCGGAAGCGGCGTGCGGGCAAGCATCCAGGCGAGGTCTTGCTCACCGCTTTGGCCCAGGAGGAATTAGAAGCGCGATTATTCGAAGCCCTCCCGTGGCTACTGCTCAAGTATTGGGAGATGGACACTTGCTGGCTCGTGGAGCAGGCAAAGCTACACGATCTGCAGAATCGCCTCGGATTCGTTGTGTCTCTGGCCAGAAACGCTGGTCGCGGATCCGCGCCAGCCAATCCGCGGCGTGACGCAGCACTTGAAGAATTGGAGTCCGCGTTGAAGCGCAGTCTGCTGGCGCGAGAAGAACCTTTAGGCCAACCGAAACTCAGCGAGGCGGAACTTAAATGGCTGAAAAAACATCGTCCCAAAGAAGCTCGCGAGTGGAACCTTCTTACGAATTGGCGGCCCGAGGCGCTCCGATATGTCGCCTGATCCTACACAAGCTCTGCCGCCCCGCTGGAATGCATTTTTAGGAGAAGTTGACGCGATTATTGATTTTTCGGTCGAACTTCACTGCCTTGGCGGTTTTGTTCTAGCCGCCCGCTATGGTTTACCGCGCCCAACTGGCGACGTGGACTACATCGCGGCAATACCTTCGGATACCGTCTCGCGGCTCGAACAAACGGCTGGCCGAGATTCCACCCTGGCCAAAAAGCACGGATTGTATTTCCAGTACGTGACCGTCGCCGACGTTCCAGAAGATTATGCGGATCGTCTGACGGAACTGTTCCCTCTACGCTTTTCCCGGCTTCGGCTGCTCGCGCTCGATGTACATGATCTTGTTCTTGCCAAGCTCGTTCGAAACAGCCCTGTTGACCTCGAAGATGCGAAGTTTCTTGCGAAGACAGGGAGGTTGGACCGAGCAGTCCTCAAAAAGCGATACCAAGCGGAATTACGCCCGAATCTCGCCAACGAGAGAAAGCACGATCTTACATTGAAGCTCTGGCTCGAAGCTTGTTTCAAATCTTAGAATTGCCTGGTCTGCGCTTCCCGTTCGAAAATCCAGGTTCCATCGCGCATTGAGCCACAGTCTCCAACTTTCAATTTCCAGCCTCCAACCTTCAAATGTCCACAGGCACCAGGTCTTCCATTTGCCCGCAGTCCGTGGTATCCAAGATAGGGAGTTATTTGCTCCATCAAGTGTCGTAGGAGCGACAGTGAAGCAGAAATCGCACGAACGAGAGGGTAGATAGGGAGAAAAAAACGAACTTGAAGAGCCAAAATAAGCTAAAAGTTAATCGCCTGGCTAATCGCCAGAGGCGAACAATGACAAAATGACGCAACCTGCTGAAAACAAACGGAGACAGAGCACTCTAATCGCTCCTATATCGGCTGTTTTAGAGGGGCTGAAACTGCGCACTTTTCGGGCGGGCTTCCAGCCACGCCCGGAGCGATGGCAGGCATCCATCGAAGCGTCAACCGCTTCGAGAACTAAGAAGCCGGGTGCGCACGCCGGGGCAAAAGCGGGTGGCGGGGAAGGAACACGATAGGGTAAGATTGTCGAAGGAATACGGAGAATAATTTGGCGAATTTTACGCAGATTCAGGGCACCCGAAACGGCAGCACGGCGAAAGGGACGAAAACGCTGGTGCGGGTTCGTCCGCGAGGCTTCTGTGCCGGAGTGGTACGCGCGGTGGATATTGTGGAACTGGCGCTGGAAGCCTATGGCGCGCCCGTTTATGTCCATCACGAAATCGTTCACAACCGCTACGTGGTGGACCAGTTGCGCCGGCGCGGTGCGATTTTCGTCGAGTCCATTGCCGAAGTGCCGAAGGGCGCGGTGCTGGTATTCAGCGCCCATGGCGTGCCGCCGCGCGTTCGTCAGGAAGCAGACGAGCGATCTTTGCGCGTGATTGACGCCACCTGTCCGCTGGTCACCAAGGTTCACTTGGAAGCGTTGAAATTTGCGCGTGAAGGCCGCACCCTGATCCTGATCGGCCATAAAGATCACCAGGAAATTGTGGGCACCTCGGGGGAAGCCCCGGACCGCACGGTGGTTGTCGGCACAATCGAGGAAGTGGACCAACTCGAAGTGCCCGATCCCAGTCACCTGGCCTATCTGACGCAGACCACGCTGAGCCTTTACGACACGCAGGAAATTGTCGCGCGCCTGCGCGAGCGTTTTCCCGGCATTGCCGGCCCGGCCTCGGACGACATTTGTTACGCCACGCAGAATCGCCAGGAAGCAGTCGAAGCGCTGACGCGCGACGTGGAGCTGATTTTCGTCGTCGGCTCGGCCAACAGCTCGAATTCCAACCGGCTGGTGGAAGTGGCGCAGCGCGCCGGAGTGGCCGCGCGCCTGATCGAAGATGCCAATGACATTTCTCCGGAATGGCTGGAAGGCGTCACGCGCCTGGGCTTGACGGCAGGCGCATCGGCGCCGGAAATTTTGGTCGAACAGGTGAGCCAGCGTGTTTCCAGCCTGGGCTTCACCAATCATGAGGATCTTGATTTGATTCGCGAAGATGTGCGTTTCACTCTCCCGCCGGAATTGGCGGCCCGGCGCAGCTCCGGCTCCGCGGATTAGTTTCAAGCTGCCGCCGCTCCGGCGGAGTCGTTGCAGAGGAGCCCCTTCTGTGGCGGTGAAAATCGTAAGACAGCCCAATAAAATCGCCCTGCTGGGCGCCCCCACCAGTGCAGCCTCGCTCGCCTTGGGGCACGAACGCGCGCCCGCTGCACTGCGCGCGGCCGGGTTGGTGGAAGGCCTGCGCAACGCGGGCTACGAAGTGAATGACCTCGGCGACGATCCCGTTCAACTGTTTCAGCCCGACAATGAAAGTCCGCGCGCCAGAAATTTGCCGCGAGTTTTGAAATCCATCGAAGCGCTCAAGCCGCGAGTGGAAATCGCCGTGAAGAGCGGAGCGTTGCCGCTGATTCTCGGCGGCGATTGCTCCATCGCCCTCGCCACCGTCGCCGGCCTGCGCCGTTATTTTCGCAACGTCAGCATGTTGTACATGGATAGCGACGCCGATTTGAATATTCCGGCGACAACGCATTCCGGTTGCATCGATGGCATGGTGGTGTCGCATCTCGGTGGGCGCGGTGCCGCGGAGCTGGTGCGTTTCTGGCCCGAGCCGCCGCTGGTGCGCGATCCGGATATCGCGCTCTTCGGAGTGGGCCGGCTCGATCCGCCGGAAGAAGAATTTCTCCGCACTTCGCCGATTCGCCGCTATCTGGCGAGCGATGTGAAGCGCTTGGGCGCGACGGCGGCGGCCGAAGCTGCGGTGGCCGGCATTCACGGCGGAAGTAACGTGATTGGCCATGAATTTGTTTTGCACTTCGACGTCGACGTGATCGCGGGCGCGGAATTCGGCGCTACGAATCTTCCAGCGGCGGACGGCCTCAGCTTCGATGAAGCCCGCCAGGCGCTCGAAGTTTTCGCGCGGCAAAATCATCTGGCGGCGATGGAAGTGACCGCGTATAACCCCGAACGCGATCCCGAGGGCAGCGCCGCGAAAAAACTGGTCGAGTTGATTGTGTCCGTCCTCGCCGCTCGCCTCGCCGCGCTCACCAGTGCAGCACCCGAAAAACCCTCGGTCCCAGGCGAATCGGCTCCCGCGCCCGCATCCCGCGAATCCACCGCGGTCGCAGAGGAAACCACATTCCCCG
>JBGQGW010000207.1:0-6903 GCA_041497605.1 Terriglobia bacterium
GAAAACCAGTTGTGGTATACAGTCTGTCATTGTTGGATGCTCCGAAAGGGAGTGCTGGGTTCTTAGAAAACCCAGTGTTCATCAACCTTTTAGAGCATCCTTTCTTTTTTCACCACACAAATCGTGAATAATCCAGGCTAGAGGGCGAACCGGCCCGGCACCGGGCCAACCCTCCGCCCAGGCAGCGGCATCCGAACCACTAAGTTCGAACACCGATTCTGATTGACCGGGCCGGAAACGTAGATATAATCGCCGATTCGCAATCCTATATTCTCTTTAAGGAGCGAGCATGAAGATTCGAACTGGAGTACTGGCGCTGGCCGCCCTGGCAACGTTCACCATCGCACCTGCCGTTTTCGCGCAGGCCGGAGGAGCGGCGCGTCCCGCGGGCGAAGGCGGCCCGAACAAAATTGGAGTCATCAATATTCAAATCGCCATCACCAGCACGGGAGAAGGGAAGCAGGCAACGGCGGAGCTGCAGTCGCAATTCGCCGCCCGCCAGGCCGAGCTGGAGACCTTGAATCGCCAGATCGAGGATGTCCGGAATAAATTGCGCGCCGGCGCCATGCTCAGCGACGAAGAAAAGGCCAGGCTCGCTCGCCAGGGCGATCAGTGGACACGCTCCCTGCAGCGCAAACAACAGGATCTGCAAGACGACAGCAATGAAGCGCAGCGCGAGGTGGTCGACCGCATCGGCAATAAGATGCTGCAAGTGATCGACACTTACTCGAAGCAGAATAACTTCGCCCTGATCCTCGACAATTCCCAGAACAGCATCGTGCTCAATTTTTCTCCGCAGGTGGATATCACCCAGGACATCATCCGCCTCTTTGACCAGGCAAATCCGCCGGTGAAAACAGGCACCACACCGCCAGCGCCGGCCCGGCCCGCACAGCCGAAACCTCAACCACAGGCCACCAAGCCGCCCCAGCAGTAGAAAATAGGACTTTGGAAGGCCTCCTTCCCATGCGGGAGGAGGCCTTTTGTTTCCCCCGGCTCAAGGCTCGAGTCGCGGCTTGAAACGAAAGCAATTTTTTGACCTGTAAATAGTTGGCAACACAGGTTTTTTATGCACGTCGCGAGGGTTCCGGCTCCACCCTTGCGTTTGCCGGGAGCCGAGGCTATACTGTAATCTGTTTCCAGCTAGGTCGAATGACCGAGTGGGCGCGAGCCCACTTTTTTGTTGGTCACAGAAATCACGGCTGCCTCGCGGCGCCTCCCGGAATGGGACGGTGATCCTGGGTGGCCGGAAGCGTAGCTAGGCAATGGACTTGGCGAAGATTCGCGAGGCGGCTGAAAGGGTAGCGCAGTCCCTGGGAATTGAGATTGTCGATGTCGAATGGAAGATTGGCAGAGATCGGCTGCTGCGGATCTTTTTAGACCGGCCAGTGAGTCTCGAGAACCCGCAAGGCGGGATCAGCCACAAAGATTGTGAAACGGTAAGCCAGCAGTTGAGCGCGATCCTCGACGTTGAAGATTTGGTTCACGGGCCCAGCTACATTCTAGAGGTCAGTTCGCCGGGGCTGGACCGGAAGCTGACGAAGCCGGCCGATTACGCTCGTTTCGCGGGTCGAAAGGCGAAGATCTGGCTGAATGAGCCGGTGGAGAACGCGAAGTATTACGAAGGCCGATTGGCTGGTTTTGCCGACGGCATGGTGCAAGTGGAACTGAAAAACCGGGTAATTACACTGCCGTTCGCGGAGATCCGCAAGGCAAACCTGGTTGTAGAATTCTAGAGGAGAGGCCGTCATATGGCGAGTCTGCTGTATCAAACGATCGAGCAGATCAGCCGGGAAAAGCACATCGAACCCGATATCATCGTCGCGGCAATTGAGGATGCGATGGTGGTTGCGGCCCGGAAATTTTATAAGAGCGAAGAAGACATTCGCTCGAAGTTCAACCCGGTAACGGGCCAGGTCGACGTGTTTTCGGTGAGAGTTGTGGTGGAAGACGTTTCCGACCCCACCCGTGAAATCTCCCTGATCGATGCGCGGAAGAGCAATCCGGCCATCGAAGTGGGCGGCGAGGTGACCCAGGGAAAACCGACCGACGTGCTGGGCAGAATTGCGGCGCAAACGGCGAAGCAGGTAATTCTGCAAAAGGTGCGGGAGGCCGAGCGCGACACGATTTACAACGAGTTTCATACCCGCGTGGGCGAGCTGGTGAACTGCATCGTCAAGCGCACCGAAGGCCCGGATGTGATCGTGGACCTGGGCCGCACGGAAGCGCGGTTGCCGAAGCGCGAACAATCGCGCCTGGAAACTTACAACGTCGGCGAGCGATTGCGCGTGACCATTCGCGCCGTGGAGCGCGCCGCCAAGGGTCCGCAAGTCATCACCTCGCGCGCCGATCCCGTGCTGGTGCAACGCCTGTTCGAAATGGAAGTTCCGGAAATCTACGACGGCACCGTGCAGATTCGGGCCGTGGCTCGCGAGGCCGGCGAGCGCACCAAGATCGCCGTGGAAAGCCGCGATAAGGACGTGGACCCGGTCGGCGCTTGCGTGGGCATGAAGGGAATGCGCGTGCAATCGATCATTCGCGAGTTGCGCGGTGAGAAGATCGACATCATTCCCTATTTCGACGAGACCATCAGCTTCGCGCAGAAAGCGCTGAGCCCCGCGAAGGTGACGCGCGTACAGATCGTGGATCCCGAAGAAAAGCGGCTGGAAGTGATCGTCGAGGATACGCAGCTTTCGCTGGCGATCGGCAAAAAGGGCCAGAACGTGCGGCTCGCCAGCAAGCTGATCGGCTGGAACATCGATATCAAGAGCGAGGAAGAGAAGCGGCGCGAAATTGAAGCGCAAATGGTCGCGCTCACTTCTCCCGGCACGTCTTTGACGGAGCTGGCCGGGGTGGGACCGAAGACAATTGAAAAGCTGGAGTTGCACGGCGTCACTTCGATCGAGAAACTTGCCGACATGACGCCCGAGCAACTGGTGGAAATTCCCGGCATCGGCGAGAAAATGGTGGAGAAGATTCACCAGTCGGTGGCCACGTATTTTGAAACCCTGGAAGCGCAGCAGGCAGCAGCGGCCAGCGGAGAATCCGAAGCGCCGGTTGCCGAAGCGCCGGTTGCCGAAGCGCAAGCGGAACCGCAACCGGAAGCAACTGCCCCGATCGAGATAGAAGGCTCGGCGGAGAACCCGGCCGAAGCGGCAATCGACGAAGCCGAGGAAGAGACGGCCAAAGGCGAAGGAATGGTGGAATCGGAAGTCGAGACGGCTGCCGAGGCTTCGGAAGAAGCCCCTGCGCCGGAACCGGCGGAAGCAGCGGCTCCAGCATCCGAGCCGAATGGGGAAAAACCGGACGAGAAGGAATCGGAGCACAATAACTAAACGATGTCTGATGCGAACCAAATCCGCATTAACGAGCTGGCCCGGGAACTCGAGATCAAGGCCAAGGTGCTGATCGAGTATTTGCCCGAGATTGGCGTCACCGAGAAGAAGACGCACTCCAGCTCGCTCGATCTTGATCACGCCGAATTGGTTCGCAAGCATTTCCTGGGGCTTGCGAATGCGGAAGCGGCCGCCGAAGCGGAAAAGAAAGCCAAGGAAGCTGCCGCGAAAGCCCGGCCGGCCGCGCGTCCTGCTGCTCCGGCGCCTGCTGCGGCCTCGCCTGCTGCCGCTGCGCCGTCCGCTGCTGCCAGACCCATTGCGCATCCTGCTGCTCCGGCAGTAGGCGGGCGTCCTGCCCCACAGGCACCGCAGCCCGGCGCCGCACATGCAGTTCCGGCGGCTGCGCCTGCAGTGCCCGCTCCGGCCCGGCCAGCAACTCCCGCCGCAAGACCGAGTGTTGCCCCTGCCACGGGTGCTCCTGCGGCTCCGGTTGCTCCGGCAACTGCAGCCGCGGCTAAGCACGCAACTGCGCCAACCGCGCCGAAGCCAGCCGGGCCGGCGCTGATTCCGCCGACACCAGCGGCAAGGCCTTCGGCGCCTCCGCCGATCACTTTGCGTCCCCCGGTTCAGGGCGCACCGCCATCCACAAGATATCCTTCGCAGCCACAAAGGTCTGCTCAGCCAAGCGCGGCAGGGCGCACCGCTCCATCGGGGCCGCGCCCGCAACATCCTGTCGGCGGACGCCCCGGCGGCGGCACTCCATCGCGTTTCCCGCAGCGCCCAGGCGCCGGTGCGCCGGGTGGACGTCCCGGCGGCCCAGCGCGTCCCGGACAGCCCATGATGGGCGGCAAGACCGGAGCGCCAGCGGCCGGCGTGCCCAAGGCGGAGCCCGGTAAGCCGCTCTATGCGCGCAAGGCTCCCGCGCGAGCTCGTCCTTTGATCGAAAAGCGCTTCGCGGAAGGCGAGCGCAAGCTCCACCCCGTCCGCGCCCGGCTTGGGGTAGGACAACGCGCCGCGCATGCAGAGCCGGCCGCGCCGCCCGTACAGCGCGAACCGCGGCTCGTCACATTCACCGAAGGCGTAACGGTGCGCGAATTGGCGGAAAAACTGGACGTTCGCGCCAAGGAACTGCTGAAGAAGCTGCTCGACCGGGGAATTTTCGCCAGCATCAATCAGGCGCTGGATCTCGAGACAGCCAAGGGCCTGGCCGAATCGTTCAACGGAATTGTGCAGGTGGTTTCGTTCGAAGAGCAGGCCGCGCAGGATCACCAGGAAATCAGCCCGGAAGTTCGCGCGGGCAAGCAAGTGCCCCGCGCGCCGGTCGTCACGGTGATGGGCCATGTGGATCACGGCAAGACCAGCCTGCTCGACGCAATCCGCCAGACCGATGTGGCCGGGGGAGAATCCGGGGGCATCACGCAGCATATCGGCGCGTACCAGGTCAGCATCGAAGGGCGCAAAATCGTCTTCATCGATACGCCGGGTCACGAAGCGTTCACGCGGATGCGTGCTCGCGGCGCGAAAGTCACCGACATCGTGGTGCTGGTGGTGGGCGCGGATGACGGCGTGATGCCGCAGACCGAAGAAGCCATCGATCACGCGCGCGCGGCCAAGGTGCCGATCGTTGTGGCGATCAACAAAATTGATAAACCCGATGCGCAGCCGGAGCGCGTGAAACGCCAGCTTTCCGATCGCGGCTTGATGGCGGAAGAATGGGGCGGCGATACGGTGATGGTGGAAGTTTCCGCGCGCACCAAGAAAAATATCGAGAAGCTGCTGGAAATGATTTTGCTCGTGGGCGATTTGCGCGAGCTCAAAGCTGATCCCGATGCATCGGCGAGCGGCACCGTGCTCGAATCGTCGGTGGATAGAGGCCGCGGACCCGTCGCCACCGTGCTGGTGCAGAACGGGACGTTACATGTGGGCGATGTATTCATCGTCGGCGCGGTGTACGGCAAGGTTCGCGCGATGTTCGATGATCGCGGCAAGCCCATGAAAGAAGCGGGACCTTCCACGCCCGTGGAAGTGCTGGGATTGCAGGGCGTGCCCGAGGCAGGCGACCAGTTCCAGGTGGCCGACGAAGCCAAGGCCCGCCACATTGTGGAATACCGCCAGGGGAAGCAGCGCGAAGCGACGCTGGCGAAATCCGCGACGTCGCGGCTCACGCTCGACCAGTTGCACGAGCAGCTCAAGGCCGGCGAGGTAAAGGAACTTCCCATCGTGATCAAGGCCGACGTGCAAGGCTCGGTGGAAGTGCTGAGGGAAATGCTGCCGAAACTTTCCACCGACCAGGTAAAGCTGGAGATTATCCATGCCAGCGTCGGCGCGGTTACTGAACGAGATGTGGTGCTGGCCTCGGCATCGAATGCAATCATCCTGGCATTCAACGTGCGCCCGGAGCGCAAAGCCGCCGACCTGGCGCAGCAGGAAAATGTCGAAATTCGCCTGCACACGATTATTTACGAGATCGTCGACGAGTTGAAGAAAGCCATGGTGGGCCTGCTGGCGCCGGTGATGAAGGAAACGTACCTGGGCCGCGCCGCGGTTCGCGACACATTCCGCATCAAGGGCGTCGGCATGATCGCCGGTTGCTCCGTGCTGGATGGAGTGATCAAACGCGACGGCGAGGTCCGCGTGTTGCGCGATAATGTGGTGATCTTCACGGGCCGCATCGGGTCGCTCCGGCGCTTCAAGGAAGATGCCAGCGAAGTGCGCCAGGGCTTCGAGTGCGGCATTGGCGTAGCGAATTTCAGCGACGTGAAAGTGGGCGACGTCCTGGAATGCTTCACGGTTGTGCGTGTGGCCGCCCAAGTGTCTGCGTAATCGCGAGCGCTCGCCGGGCCTTCGAGCGTCGCGGCCGGGAGAATCTTTATGCCGGTTGGCCTCCTCACCCTGGAAATTCACATTCCCGATGCGCGCTCGCTGAAAGACAAACGCCAGGTGATCCGCAGCCTGAAAGACCGCCTGCGCGGGCACTTCAACGTGGCGGTGGCGGAGCTCGATCACCAGGAATTGTGGCAACGGTCGCTGGTGGGCGTGGTGGGAATTGCGGCGGACGAGAATTTCCTGGAGCAGTCGCTCCGCGAGGTTGCGGAGGAGAGTGAGAAGCTGCTCGGCCGCGATCTGATCGCTCACGAAATCGTATATTTCGAATAGGCGCGGGCGTGGCCAGCGCTTGCCTGCGGCGCATTCTTAAGCTTGGGGAATGAACATGACCATCGCCGGGCATCGGCCCGAGCGCATTGCCGAAGAAATTCGCATCGAAGTCAGCGTGATGCTGGCCGGTGAATTGAAAGATCCGCGCCTGGCCGTCCCGATGGAAATCACCGAAGTACGCATGTCGCCGGACATGAAGCACGCACGAATTTATGTGAATGTTACCGGCACCGAAGCCGAGCGGAACGAGACGCTCCAGGGATTGACGGCCGCGGCGGGCTACATCCGGCACGAACTGATCGAGCGGCTGCGGATGCGGCGCACTCCGGAGATTACGTTCGTGCTCGACCAGTCCGAGGAATATGGCCATCACATTGACGAGTTGCTGCGCAAAACAAAAAGCCCGGAAGAA
>JBGQGW010000208.1:0-6877 GCA_041497605.1 Terriglobia bacterium
CACGGCCGCCGCTACTACACAAAATCCGGATTCTTCAAAACTCTCTCCGAAGATTCCATTGATCGCATGGTGGCATCTTTAGCTTCCATTCCATCGCCACGCACGCAGATCGAACTGGCGCACATGGGCGGCGCCGCGGGAAGAGTCGGCGCGCATGAGACCGCTTTCGGTGATCGCTCCGCGTCCTTCGTCATGAATCTGCTGGCGGATTGGACCGCCCCTTCCGAAGACGCGGCAAATGTCTCCTGGGTCCGCTCCGTATTCAAAGAACTTCGCCCTGCGATGAAGCCAGGCGTCTATGTAAATTTCATGAGTGGGGACGAACATGATCGCGTCAAGGAGGCTTACAGCGAACGCTGGGACCGCCTCGTGGCCGTAAAGACTCACTACGATCCCGACAATTTCTTCCGGCTGAATCAAAACATCCCGCCTCTTCGGGCGGAGAAAACAGTCTCGCGCGGGCCGAATCTCTGAAAAATTGGTACTCCGATCGGAGTTTTAGCGGCCCGCTCTCCCATTCTCATTCCACCTACTTGCGCCGGTTTTTCGCTCGTGCGAAAATTATGGCAGGCGTACCCTCGCTGGTTCCGCTTGCTATTCTTTCCGGGCCTTTCTAGACTCGGCTGCGAACCAGCGAAGGCAATGGCGATATCGTCTAAAGGTTAGGACGGAGCCCTCTCAAGGCTCAAATCCGGGTTCGAGTCCCGGTATCGCTACCAAAACTTCCGCCTCAAACCAATCTGGCACTGCGGTAAAGAGTGGAGTAACCTTCTTTAAAGCTTTCTCCCGCATCTCAAGCTCCGGCTGATTCACGCGTATTGTTTGCGTTCGGAGGATCGGTAGGAATGAACGAAACGGCAAGCCCGGTGACCGAAGATAGGCCCGAGCATCCCTTCATCCGGCTACTGCGCAAACAGTGGGTGGATAAGACGCTGGCCATCCTTGCCTCGATCCCGTTTGTGCTTCCAATTCTTGTTGGATTCAGGGCAATCCCGTTTGATATACCCAACACCATCTATGTTCTGCAAATCTCGCTCTGCGCTCTAACCCTGCTCATCCGCCGGACTCCCGTGCGCGTGACAACCGACCCGCTCCTGTGGCTGCTCACTCTTGTGGCAACTTACTGGGGTTTTCTGACCATCGGCTATTGGACTTCGGGAACTCCACTCGCGCCGCGCTGGGTCACCGATTCGCTCGCCATCATCAGCCTGGTGATCGTGGTCTGGGCACGGATCAGTCTGGGGCGCAACATCGGTCTCGTGCCCGCGCAACGGAACATCGTGACGGATGGCGCGTACCGCTTTGTCCGCCACCCGATCTACACGGCCGTGTTTTTCTCGATCGTAGCCACCGGCTTGAGCGCCTATTCTCCGGTCAACACCGCGCTTTTCGCGCTCGGCATTTTCTGGTGGATCGTCAAAAGTCTGGTCGAGGAAAATTTCCTGCGAAAGGATCCGGAATACGCGGCATATCTCCAGCGCGTCCGCTGGCGATGGATTCCTGGAGTTATTTAAAGTCTCTACGGACCACGCCTTCCTTCCCCCACCCAAAAATCTCCCTGGACAATTGGGCCGGTTACTTCGGCGCGATAGGGTGTTGTTTGCCGGATTGCATTTCCACGCAGGTCAACCTACCCTTTTTAGATCATCGTTCCTTAGCTGCCTGCAAGAGGAAGAGGAGAGAATCCTTGAAACGTTTACTCAATCGGCTGCGCTGCCTTCTATTCATCTTATTGTGCTTTGCGGCGCCAGCATTCGGCCAGGAGGGATCATTGGCCGATCGGCTGCCTTCCGATACCTGGTTTTATCTCCATTGGCAAGGCACGGCTTCCCTCGCCGCCGCGCAGCAGAAAAATCACGTATTGCAGCTTTGGGCCGATCCGGGATTTGCGCCGATGCGGCGCGCGATCACCGATCAAATCAGCTCCGGTGGCAAGAGCAAGCCGGGCGCGGGCGGCATGTCTCCCGAACAACGCGCCGTGGTGATGAACATCGTTCTCGGCATGCTCGAACATCCCATCATCGTGGGACTTTCGGGTCCATTGCAGCTAGATGTCCATAATTCCGCGACGGGCGCGATCATGACGCCGGAATTGAATGCCACCGCCAGGCAGCCCGGCTATTTTTTGATCGTCGATTTGACTGCGGATAAGTCAGGAAAATCGGAGGCGCTGGCAAAGCTCGCAACCACGTTTGATTCGAAAGGAAAGCTCACAACTCCTAGCGCCACCTACTCTGTCGAAGGCGCTACGATCAATGAAATTCAGGAAGAACACGGGAAAGCATACACCGCAATTGCAGGCTCTTTTTATCTTCGCACTGGCCGGCTCGATTTGATGAAACAATTGATCTCGAGCCTAAGAGCCTCCGTGGTTCCAGCTCACTCTCTCGCGGAAGATGCGGCCTATCAGCAATCGCGAAAAAACTTGGGTTACGGAAACATGCTTGAAGTCTATCTGCGGATTTCCGATCTCACCGATCTTCAATTGCCGGCTTCGGCGAAAATTAATTCAGCGGCTCTTACTCGCGCACTGGGCATGGATACATTCAAAGTGGCCTGCGGAAGCCTGAATCTTTCCGGCGAAGCCGCGCGCGTACGATTTGCCGTGCTCGGCGATACCACCCACGGAGGCTTGTTCGATTTTGTCGGGCCGAGCAAGGATTCCTTCGCGACCATGGCTCTCGCTCCCCAGGGCGCCACGTTCCAGGCGTCGAGAATCGATTTCGCCGCTCTCTATCTGACGGTTTCGCGCGCCCTGGTCGCGGCGCTGCCGAAGGAGCAGTCGGAGAACGTCACGCGCATGGATGCATTCGGCGCGATGGCGCTGGGCATGCCCATCGCGGACGCCCTGCATTTGTTTACCGGCGAATTCGCCGCCATCCGCACCGAGCCAGGGGGAGATTTTTCTTCGGGACTATTCGGAGCCACGATTCAAGATCCGGATAAAGTGGTCAGCCTGCTTCAGCATGTTATGGGTTCTTCCGTATCCACGGAAGACCGTGTGGGAGACACAACCTTTCTGGAAATTTCGGCGCCCTACACCGATCCCAAGACCTCAACGCAGCGCCGCCGCTTTTACGCTGTTGCCGTGGCTCCTGGCTTCCTGATTGTGGGCCCGCGCAAAGCGCCCGTTCGTGAGGCGCTCGCGCGCGCAGCAAATTCAAACGGATCGAAGCCCACTGCGAATCTCACCAGTGACCCGAATTTAATTCGCGTGCGCGGTTCGCTGCCGCAAAATTTGTCTGGATTCGGATATTCCGACCTGGCTCATCTGGATTGGACCAAGATCACGGCATCGTTTGCCTCGCAACAAAGTTTTAAGAACCAGGGAGGCTCCGGAAACTCGAAACCGCCTGCCAGCCCAAGCCCGCTTGAGGGGCTGGACCCCGCGGTTTTCCCTCGATATCTCCACGTCACCTACAGCGGCATGTGGAAAGATTCGAGCGGCGTTTATTTCGATTCGTATATTCAGTAAGACGTGACCGCCGGTTCAACGGAAAGAAGGGCCTGCTTGTTGGGGTTAACAAGGAGAATCAACAATTTCACCAGTGCGATTTTTCTCTGTTGCGCTGGACTCGTTTTCTCTCCGGTCTCCCGCGCTCAAGACACTCCGCCAGCCGCCCAAATAAAATCGCAAGTCGAAATAGTCGGCGTCAATGCCAGCGTAACGGATGCGCGCGGAAATTTCGTCACCGGCTTGCAGAAAGAAAATTTTCGCATCCTCGATGACGGGACGGAAAGACCGGTCAATTTTTTCGATCCGGTCGAGGCGCCCGCGCAAGTATTCGTCCTGGTCGAAACCAGCCCCGCCGTTTACCTGATTCACACCCAGCACTTGATTGCCGTTGCTTCTCTGTTCGACGGCTTGGCGGAATCCGACCAGTTCGCGCTCGCTTCGTATAGCCAGTCCATCCGGCTCATTTTGCCGATAACTTCGGACAAAGCATTGCTCGCCGGAGCGTTCAATCATCTGGAATATTCGCAGGGAATGGGCGAGTTGAATCTCTGGCAGTCGCTTTCAACCGCCATTGATTGGCTCGCCGCTGTTCCAGGAAAGAAATCCATCGTGCTCCTCAGCACCGGGCTCGATTCCGGCCCGCCCGTCCATTGGCAAAATCTGGCGGCGAAACTGCGCGCGAATGAGACGACCATCTTCGCTGTAGCGCTTGGCGGCGAATTGCGTTCGGCCAATCCCGGAAGCAAATCGAAAGCAACACAGAACGCCGGCAATCTAAATTTCGAAGAGTCCGATCGTAATCTTCGGGCAATCGCTGAGGCAACCGGTGGCCGTGCGTATTTCCCAAAGAACGCCAGCGATTTCCCATCAATTTACCGCCAGATCGCCCTCACTCTACGGCATCAGTACATCCTCGGATTCGAACCAGCCCCGCACGATGGCCGCTACCACTCCATCGAAATCCAGGTGCGCGATGCCAGTGGGCGTTTGCTCGCCCCCACTGCGGGTAAATCTGCTTCCCAGGTGTTCGCCCGTCGGGGCTACCAATCCCCGGCGCCTTAGGAGCCGTCACCGGTCGAAATCAGATCCAAGCGAAATAGCACTTGACGGCCATATACCTTGCATTACATAGTATCCGCATGACGCCTTCCCCACGACCCGATCCTGATCCCATGGACAAGTGGGAAATCCAGCTCCGCAAGGGCTGTCTGGAGCTGGCGATCCTGGCGAGCATGTGGACGGGAAAACTTTACGGGCTCGAAATTCTGCGGCGATTGGAGCAGGGCTCGAATTTGATCATCACCGAAGGCACCGTATATCCCCTGCTGAGCCGCCTGAAGGCGGAAGGCCTTCTCGATTCCGAATGGGTCGAAGCCGATGCTGGGCATCCGCGCAAATATTATCAACTGACGACAGCGGGCCGCAGCCGCACTCAAGAGATGGCGAAAATCTGGACGAAATTTACGGCCAGCCTCGATGGTCTGCTCGAGCCGCTTCTGAAAGAGGAGGGCTAGGTGGCAATCGCGATGGCATTAAAAAAAGTTTCTTTGGCGCGAGGACTTCAGCGGGGGGAGAAGACGAAAATGAGAACGGAATTCACGGCGAGTTTCGCGTGGCTTCTCGATTCCTGGATGAAGGAAGGACGCTAAATGGCGGACGCGAGCCAGGCCAATCCAAAGTTGGATGCTTATCTCCAGAAGTTGCGCTCGACGCTGCGCGACCTGCCGAGTGGAGAAGTGGAGGACATTGTCCGCGAAATTCGCAGCCATGTCCTCGATCGCGCCCAAACGGGCGGTCAAACGATGGAAGGTGGAATTTTGGCGGCGCTCGAAGCCCTCGGCAGCCCGGAAGAACTGGCCAGCCAGTATGTAACCGAGCATCTGTTCGCGCGCGCCGAAGTGTCGCGCTCTCCCTGGCTGATTCAGCGCAGTATTTTTCGCTGGGCCACGCTGAGCATCGCGGGGTTTTTTGTCCTGCTCGCCTCGCTGATTGGATATTTCCTGGGCGCGAGCCTGGTGATTGCCGCATTCGCGAAATTGTTCAATCCGCATCGCGCCGGTCTGTGGATGGTCCGTCTTGGGGATCATGGCATGGGCGTTTCACTGATGGTTCTGGGACAGACAAATCCGCCGCCGGGAGCAACCGATCTTCTCGGCTGGTGGTATGTGCCGATCGGAATTGTGGCGGGCGTTGGACTTTTGTTATTCACAGTTCGTTTTGGAGCCTGGAGCATCCGGCAATTCCGCCGCTCGCATATTGTTTTACCGGGCTGACGGTGCGCTGAGAATTAACAGGTGCAGAAAAATGCCCCCAGTTTTGTCATTCTGAGCGAAGCGAAGAATCTCTCCGAAAAAGGCCAGCACGAGGAGAGATTCTTCGTTGCTTCGCTCCTCAGAATGACAATAAGTAAGTTCTTCCGCAGCCTGCTGCGGCGCGGCACGATTTAAGGACCAAAAGAGGAGAGCACCAATGAGACTTGCTATCCGTGTGCCTGTATTTTTCTGCTTACTGGGAATGTGCGCTTGTCTTTTCACTGTGACTGCCATTCACGCGCAGGCCAACGAAAAGCCCGCTTTTTCGAAAGAGGAAATCTTGAATCGCTGGGCCGCCGCACTTGGTGGACGCGACCATCTGGCCAATGTGACGGCCTATCACATTCACAGCCAACTCAACGCGGGCGGTTTGACCGGCGCCTACGACGAGCAGGGTGACGCTCATGGACAACGCAAGGAATCGGTTGATCTGGGCGACGCCTTCAAACAGGACAACTTAATTTCCGGCGGCAAGGGATGGGTGCGGGACAGCAGCGGCAAAGTACACGACTTGAGCGGCGAAGAGCTGCAAGACGTTGTCACCTCCGCTTACGAAGAATCTTTTTCTTATTTGCTGCCGGGGCGGATGCCTGGCCACGTGGAAATTACGGGTGAAGACGCTGCCGGAAAATCATACGTCGTAAAGCTGTTCCCCACGGGTGGAAAGGCCGCCACGATTTACTTGGACAAATCAACTTTCCTTCCCCTGCGGGAAGAGCGCCCCGCCGCTTCGAATACGCAAACCACCACCTTTTCGGACTGGCGCGACGTCAGCGGAGTGATGATGCCGGGCAAAATGTTTCAATCCAACGGAGATCCAAAATTCGACGGCTCCCTGACTCTCGAGAAGGTGGATTGGAATCCTGTGTTCGACGCCCAAGTTTTTTCCAAACCCGGAGAGACTGCTCTGCCCGTCCAGTTTGCCGCCGGGCAGCACGTGGCGGCGTTTCCATTCGAACCAGCGGGGAATCACATTCTAGTGCCGGTGCGTGTGAACGGATCGGAGCCGGCCTGGTTCTTTTTCGACAGCGGCGCAGATCTTTCCGTGATCGAAGCCGCGTGGGCGAAAAAACTGGGACTCGTATCGAAAGGCGCGATGGGAATTTCC
>JBGQGW010000209.1:0-6735 GCA_041497605.1 Terriglobia bacterium
ACAGGGCCGGCAACGGTGACTTCCAGAATGTAATTGTGCCCGTGGCCATAAGGATTGTTGCACTTGCCGTAGACGCGCCAGTTCTCTTCCTCGCTCAATTGTGCGCTGTGGAGCCGGTGCGATGCCGCGAAGCGGTAGCGGCGCGTCAAGCCAATCTTCATCGGCCATCTCCCGTGCAATCCACGAACAAGTCGGGAGATTCGTACAGCCGCACCCGCTCCAGCGTTCCCCGGGTGATTTTCGGCTCCAGCAATTTCCAGATGACGGCGGCGATATTCTCGCAAGTCGGAATCTGGCCGGCCAGTTCGGGCACTTCGTAATTCAGGAAGCGATGATCCATTCGATCCACCACTTCGCGCTGCAAAATCGCTTTTAATTCTTTCAAATCGAGAACCATGCCCGTGGTCGGATCGGGTTCGCCCGCGATCGTCACCTCCAAAACGTAGTTGTGGCCGTGCCCGTGCGGGTTATTGCACTTGCCGAAGATCCGGCGGTTTTCTTCCGGCGAGAAATTCGGGTTGTGGTAATAGTGCGCCGCCGAAAATTCAATTTTTCGTGTCACTCGGACCATCGAATTCCTTCGGGATGTGCCTTCCCCGCTCATCGCTCCGGGCGCACTTGCGCCGGATATTCTCTGCCCTTCCACGCCACTATACCCCGCGTATTCTTCCAGGCGGAGACAATGAGCGCACCCGAATACAACATCACTGCAGGCATGTAATATAGGATGAATTTTCGTGGATAACGATTCCGCGATAATTCAGCCGCGTAGGCTGCGTGCCTTCCCGCCAGCAAAAGCAATCCAAGAATCAAAAGGACTCGCCCCGCGGGGTGCGCGAGTTCCATCGCGCCCGCGGCAATCAATAGAATCGCCAGCCAGGGAAATACCACGAAGAACTCGCGCGCGACCGCCCGGACGGAACCGCCCATCAGTGGGTAAAGATTCTTCGTCCAGCCTTGCCACATCCCCTTGAAGGAGCGGTACATCCGCGTGCGCGCGATTCCCCGCCCCGGCGCAAAGTAAATTCGATAGCCGGCCTGCTTCACGCGGCGCGCCAGGGCTACATCTTCGAGCACCTCACCGGCCACCGATCGATGGCCGTCGATCGCTTCATACGCTTCCCGATGGATCAACAAGTATTGCCCGTTGGCCGCGGCATCCGGCAATCGCGAATCGTTCACCCGCGCGAAGGAGAATTTTTCCGCCAACCGGCAGTAGATGAATGGAATCAGAACTCGCTCCCAAAATGTGCGGGTTTCCTGTTCGGGCGAGTAGGAGACGAGCGCAGCATGGTATTCCTGGGCGTTGGCAAGTGCCCGGGCGGTCGATCCCGGCAGATGCGTGGTGTCTGCATCGGTAAAGAGCAACCATTCGCTCCGTGCTGCGGCCGCGCCCAACGAGACGGCATAGTTTTTGCCCATCCAGCCTTTCGGTAAATCCCCCGTCTCCAGCAACTTTAGCTGCGGCAGGTGCAGGGTTAGCTCCGCAAGAATCGACGCCGTGCGGTCCCTGGATTGGTCGTCAATTACGATAATTTCCGCCACCTCGTTCTGCATACTCAGCGACTCAACGGCCCGAGCGATGTTGGCTTCTTCATCTCTCGCCGGAATTATGACGGAAACGGGAGGAGAACTCATTGGGTGGAAGGCGCGATTCGGCTCGCCCTGGGACCGCTAAAGCAGATATTATAGGTGTGAACGGAGCCCTCTTGAAGAAGAATCTGAAAAGAAACGCGCTGACGGGCCTGGTGCTGGCCGGAATCGTTTTGCTGATGTGGCTATTCGCGAGCCCGCTGTATCGTCAGGGCGAACCCAGCCTGGCTGGAAAACCCGCGCACGATTTTGCATTTACGCTCGACGGCAAGCCCGCATCGCTCGCTGATTTGCGCGGCAAAGTTGTTGTGCTGAATTTTTGGGCCACCTGGTGCCCTCCCTGCGTCGAGGAAGCGCCGGCTTTGAACCAATTGCAACAAGCCGTCGTTTCGCAGGGCGGCATGATCCTGGGCATTAGCGTGGATGAGGACGACGAGGCCTATAAAAAGTTTCTGGTGGATCACTCCATCGTGTTCCCCACCTATCGCGATCCTTCGAAGCAGATCGCAGCCGCCTACGGATCGTCGATGTTTCCCGAAACGTACATCATCGACCGCCGAGGCCGCATCGCCCGGAAAATCATCGGCCCTCAAGATTGGGCCAGCCCCGAGATGGTGGCCTATCTCCGCGATTTGATGAAGAACAACGATTAATCATCCCTCATTCGTATCGTAACGCCTCGACGGGATCGAGGCGTGAAGCGCGAAGCGCTGGCGCCAGCCCACTCAGTATTCCGACGAGCAGCAAAACTCCAGCCGAGATCGCCAGCGTTGCAGGAGAGATGTGAATGTGGATATCCACCTTTCCCGATGTGTCTTCGTAAGCGGGCCCGAGAAATGGAAGCGTGCCAATCAGAAACGCGATTCCTTCGGAGAGAATCATGCCGAAAATCCCTCCGGCTAACGTCAGTGCCAGCGCTTCCGCAAGAAATTGCGACCGGATATGCCACCGTCGCGCGCCCAGGGCTCGCCGCAAGCCGATTTCACGGATTCGCTCGTTCACCGAGACCAGCATGATATTCATCACGCCCACGCCGCCGATACCCAGGGTCAGCGCCCCGACGAACAAAAGCAGCACTTCCAGGCCGATCGTGATGCCGTTTATAATCGGGCGGAACTCTTCGCGGCCGAACATCGTGGTGGCCCGCTTGTCCGAGGGCGAAAAGCGCTGCCTGGTGGCGACAATCTCGCGAAACTGCTGCATGGCTGCGGCTTCGAATTGCGGCGCCACCGGCGCGAAAACAATCACGCTGGCGTAGCGCGTGTTCCACAGGTCGCCCGCGCTTGTGTACGGAATCCACGCCGATTCATCGTCGCTCGTAAAATAATTGCTGTCCTGAAATTTCCGGTCCATGGTGCCGATCACAGTGAAGGGAGCCCCATCGATGTGCACCGTCTCGCCGATCGCGGGCCGGCCGGCAAAAAGTTTTTCGCGCAGCCGCGAGCCCAGGAAAACCACGCGGCGCCGCTGCACCATGTCTTCGCCATCAATCCAGCGTCCCTCGCTGGGAATTTCGTTGCGCATCTCGCCATATTCGGGATAAACGCCGCGAATGGCGGTTTGTGACAAGCGATCCGCATAGGAGATTCCCAGGAACTTCACGGTTTCGGGACAGATCTGCTTGATCAACGGAGCTTGCGCGCGTACCTCTTCCACGTCGGCCAGCTCAAACCTCACTCTTTGCCCGGCGCGTTCACCTCCCGCCTGTTCGCTGGTTGTCCCCGGCCACGCGACCACCGCCCCTTTGCCGAATATGTCGAACGTATACATCAGGACCGAGCGAAAACCGGAACCGTACGCCAGCAAAAGCGTGACCGCCACGATTCCCCACACGATTCCCAGCATGGTCAGGAAGCTGCGCAGCGGCTGCCGCCGCAACGCGCTCCACGATTGAATCAAAATTTCGCGAAGCACTTAGATTCAGCCCCCTGCCTCGTAGCGCAACGCTTCGATGGGATCGACTGCGGCGGCTCGCCGGGCCGGATAGAGCGCCGCGAGGATGGCCACCGTGCCCAGCAGGAAGAAGGAAAGGAATCCCGCCTGCCAGGTTGGAATCAGCCCCGCAAAAAATGGCGGCATCGGCAACAGGTCCACCAGGCCGCAGAGACCGTAAGCGATTCCCAGGCCGATCCCTCCGCTCAGGAAAACAATGATCAGGGTTTCCACGAAAAATTGCGCGACGATTGCGCGCCGCGTGGCGCCGATCGCTTTGCGTACGCCAATCTCGCGCGTGCGCTCGCGGACGGCCACCAGCATCACGTTCATCACACCCAGGCCGCCGAGAAACAACGTCACCACTCCCACCGCTCCCAGAAAGTATTCCATGCCGTCGATGATCAACCGATTGGCCTTTGCCTGCTTCACCGTGTCCCAGATGCCGGCGGCCTCTTTATCTTTCGGATCAAAGTGATGGATCAGGCCCAGCGCCGCGCGAACCTGCCGCACGCAATCCTCGTGCGTCTCCAGCGATTCGGGAGCGACGAGCAAGCGGTCAATCGAATGCGGGAGCGAAGGTGGGCGGTTCGGAAAATCGCGGATCATCGCGCTGTAAGGAATGAAAATCTTCCGGATGTCAAAGCCGTCGTAACTGGAGTTCTGATCTTTCTCCTGCATGATGCCGATTACGGTGTACGGCTTGTCGCCCATCCAGATCGTCGCGCCCAGGGCCGGGCGCGTGCCGAACAGTTGTTTCTTCGCGTCGCTGCCGAGAAATGCCACGCGCAGCGCGCCCGCGTTATCGGCGTCATTATAGAAACGGCCCTGCGCCGCTTTGATGCTGCGAATTTCAGCAAAAGGCGGCAGCGAGCCGGTGATCAATAGATCGCCGCTGTTGTACAGGCTGCGGACTTTCGCGCTGTTGCCCACTTCCGGCAGGACGTGCCGGCACGCAGGTGATTGCTGCCCGACGGGGATGTAGTCTTCGTTGCTCCAGCGGATTTGACGGCCCGCTCGCGTCCCGCCCGCCTGCAAACTGGTGCGTCCCGCGAAAACGATCATCACATCTTTTCCAAATGTTTCCTGCTGCTTCTGGATGCCGATGCCCAGGCCGTTGCTCGCCGCCACCATCAGAGTGATGGAGATAATTCCCCAGGCGATCCCGAACATGGTCAGGAAAGTGCGCAGCTTGTGCGCCCACAGAGTCCGCAGCGTGTCGGCTAGCAAGTCGCGAAAAACCATCGATTCCCTCGCGTGAAGCCGCTCTTGCCGGCGTTACTGCAACACGACCCTTTGCCCTTCTTTCAAGCCGTCCGCCACTTCCGCTTTCACGCCGTTTGTGATGCCGAGTTTCACCGGCAATTTGCGGCGGCCGTTGTCGGCCTTCGGATCGGGCAATTCAATAGAAGTATTCTTGTCCTTGTCGTACAGCACCGCGCCTTCCGGAATCAGCAGGACATTTTTCTTCTCTTCCAGAATGATCTCCGCATTAGCGCTCATGTTGGCACGCAGCTCTCCGCTTGAATTTTGGATGGACACGCGAACCTCAAACGTGGTCACGTTGTCTTTCTCCTGCCCAAGCGGAGAAATCTTCGTCACTTTGCCGGTGAATTTCTTGTCTTTGTACGATTCGACGACGATGCGCGCCGGCTGCCCCAGATAGACTTTGCCGATGTCCGCTTCGTCCACCTTGCCCTTCACGTAGACTTCGCTGGTATCGCCCAGCGTCATCACCAGGGTGGCTTGCGAGCCCAGAACCAGGATAGAACTGACTGCGTCTCCTACTTGCACATCGCGCGAAAGCACCACTCCATCCATCGGACTCGTGATGGTCGAATATTGCAGGTCTTGCTGGGAGCGATCGAGTGCAGCTTGCGCCTGTTCCACTTGCGCTTTGGCTTTCGCCACTTCTGCCTTGCTCATCGTCACATTGTTTTCAGCCGAAAGTTGCTTGTTCACACCCATCAGGTAAGCCTTCTCCGCATCTTCTTCTCCTGCCTTGGCAATCAATCCGTCGCGAAACAGGCCATGCGCGCGTTCCGCCGCGGATTTAAGAAAGGGCACGTCTGGCCCCTGGGCATCGACCATGTTGCGTTCATAGGCCGCCTGGGCGGATTGCCCGGCTGCTTGGGCGGAGCTCAGATTCGCGCGGGCCTCGCGCACCGCAGCCTGCAGTTGTTCCTTGTCCAATTCCACCAGCACCTGTCCACTCTTCACATGATCGCCATAATCAAAGTAAATTTCTTCCACGATTCCGCTGGCCTTGGATTTCACTTCCACTTTGGCGAGTGGCTCAATCTTCCCTGTGGCTACCACGGAACGCGCAATATCTCCTTTTTCGACAGTGCCGAGCTTGGACGGGTCAATGGTGTGGTTCGAACGCAATGCGGCGCTGACGCCTACGATGACGACCAGCAGCGCAACTGCGACGCTGCCGAATATAATCCAACGCCGGCGCTTTCGGCCATTTTTGCCATTACTTACCATGGGTCGCCTCTCACACTTCCTCTTGGGCTGCTAACCTATATACGAGTCGAGCCTTCGGATAAGTTCCCCTCGGAGAGTATTCTCCCGTCTGTGCCGGGACGACTGCGAATCCCGCAAGGTACTGACGTCATCCAACGAGCCCGCCGCCTTCCTCGCAAGTCTTGCAACTGGTTCCTGTTGCTTGGACGCCGGGCGGAGCCAAAAGTCTTGGAGCGATGCTCAATATCCTCTGCTGCCTGAGTGCGTTATGATCGAGTCCGAAGCGAAAGGTGCAAGATGAAGGAATCCGAGAATCCACTGAAAATCCACGGCGGCAGCGCCGCTCCCAACACGGCAGTCAAGCCCGCTGCGGGTACGGTGAAAGACCCGATCTGTGGGATGGACGTAAACCCTGCTCGGGCTGCGGGCTCGTTCGAGCACGAAGGCAAGGTGTACTACTTCTGCGGTAAAGGCTGTCTGGAAAAATTCAAGTCGCTCGCCGGGAAGTCCCTCGTTGTTGGCTCGGAATCTCCAGTTACACCGAAACAAGCGCCATCCTCCCCGCGACCCGTTCCGGTTTCGGCGAAAATCGATTACACATGCCCCATGCACCCTGAGGTGGAGCAGCCACTACCGGGCCCGTGCCAGAAATGCGGAATGGCGCTCGAGGCCATCACACCCCAGATCGCAGCCGGGCGCACGGAATATACCTGCCCGATGCATCCCGAAATTGTGCGATCT